>NZ_JBKFGG010000017.1:0-179602 GCF_056171975.1 Paenibacillus terrisolis
GAAGGGATAACTCCGCTCGACTTGCATGTATTAGGCACGCCGCCAGCGTTCGTCCTGAGCCAGGATCAAACTCTCCAATAAAGATGGAAGGAGTCTCGTACCCGGAGGTATGAGGTGTTCCATCGAAAGTGTTTGTCTTGCTCATTTAGAAACTGACGAGAAATAAATTTCTCATTTTAATACTCACTCGTTGTTCAGTTTTCAAAGATCAACTTCGCTTTTCTTCGTCGCTGCGTTTCGTCAGCAACTCTTATAATATATCAGGTTTCATCAATTATTGCAAGAAGTTTTTTTCGAAATCTCTTTACAATCTTATTGAAACCCCGCCGCCTTGAGGCGACTTTTATACTATACCAAGCCCGGAGAATAAAAGCAAATTGAAATACATGGAAATTAAGAGGGGAGAAGTACACTTCTAAGTATTATGAATGCATATATTATAGTAGAATTTTCTTTTTAATAGGCCGCGCTGATACAACCCGGTTGCAAAAAAAGCCCGCAGGCTCCTATCAAAAGGAAGCTGCGGGCTTTATAAATGACTGCGAACCATTTCTTTATTAAGAAAAGAAGTTTGTCCGGTTAACCCTGGCTGCCCAGGAAAATATAACGAAGAATGATCAGTACGAACAGGATCCACATTAACCAGTGGATCTTGTATTTTTTCTTGCCCACCAGATTAGCTGCGCTGGCAAGCACAACGTAGAACACGATACCGAAGGAAATACCATTAGCGATGTTGTAGGTGAACGGCATCATTACGATTGTCAAGAAGGCCGGAATCGCAACAACCATGTCTTGGAAGTCGATTTCGCGAACCGATTGCACCATCAGTACGCCGACCACGATCAAAGCTGCCGCTGTTGCAGAACCAGGAATCAATGCAGCTACCGGAGCCAGGAACAATGCAAGCAGGAAGCAAACGCCGGTAGTAACGGCCGTCAAACCTGTACGTCCGCCTTCAGCAACACCAGCCGCACTCTCTACATAAGCCGTCGTCGTGGATGTACCAAGCATTGCGCCGCCGGTTACGGCAAGAGCGTCAACGATCATGGCTTTACCGACGCGTTTTTTACCTTCCTCAGGGTTCTTCATAATTCCGGCGCGGGAAGCCGTACCCACAAGGGTGCCAAACGTATCGAACAATTCAACAAAGGTAAAGGTAGCAATGGCGGAAATAATCCCCGTATGAACGATGCCCGCCCAGTCGAATTTCATGAAGTTGATTTGCGTGAAATCAGGAGCCCATGGCGTTTGCGGACTCGATAAAGTGCCGAAATCAACGACGCCCATCAGCATAGCAATGACCGTCGTGCCCAAAATCCCGAACAAAATCGCGCCGCGAACATTCAGCACCATAAGAACGCCGATCAAGAGCAGGCCGATGATAGCAAGTTGAACGTCAGTGCTCTCCAGGCTTCCGAGGTGAATAACTGTTTCAAACCCCAGCACGTCGGTAAACTGGTTGGCGGCGATGTCTTTTCCGGCTTCTACGCCGATTGTCATCAAGCCGCTGTTTTTGAGGCCGATGATCGTAATGAACAACCCGATCCCCACAGTAATAGCGTGCTTCAAGGAATCCGGAATAGCGTCAAGCAGCATTTGCCGAACACGAGTTAAGGTAAGAACGATAAAAATCAGACCGGAAATAAATACGGCGGTGAGGCCCATTTCCCAAGTAAAAGCATGATCGGTTGTAGCCGAAGATAGAATAACGGAAGCAAAGTAAGCGTTCAGACCCATACCTGGCGCAAGCGCAACAGGAAAGTTGATAAACAAGCCCATGGCAATCGTAAAAATACCGGCGGCAAGCGCGGTGGCCAAGAAAACAGAGTACCAGCCCATGTCGATCTGACCGAAAGCCGTAAGCGTATTAGGGTTGACCGTCAGGATGTACGCCATGGCCATAAACGTGGTGAGACCGGCCATTATTTCCGTGCGCACTGTCGTACCGTTCTGTTTCAGCTTAAAAAAACGATCCATGTAAAACTACTCCCCCTTATTATGAGTCGGAAACGACAAAAAGCCCGAGGTAAATTGATCCCCGGGTACCGTCTATCCAGAAGAGGTCTGGAAAAAGCATAAGACGCCCTAAAAGGCGGCAAACGCAAATTTCCTAACAGTGGCTTGTTCCTCTTCTCTTCGTAGCCAGATCATTTACGGTGACCTCGTAGAGACTTCCGGGCCAATTCCCGGAATTATACGAAAAGGATGAAATTGTGATTTGTCGAATATCCGTTCAAGTCCTGCAACGAGGACTTTTCCCATGACTTATTCTAGGCGCCGATGTCAGGTTTGTCAACAGAAAAAACGAATATTCGGAAATAAATACCCGGTTATTGTTCGCGATTTGTATAAATTTCTAAAAATCACTACTTGATCCACCTCAGTATTCTCTACATAAGCCGCTATTATTCGACACTTTTCTTGCAAAAAAAGACCGCCAGAGCTCTTACAGCTGATCTGGCGGTTCATTTATTAAGTCTATCGCATTAATCCCGAATGGTCCATTCCGGGCTCTTTACTCCCATTCGATCGTAGCCGGCGGCTTCGACGTAATGTCGTAGACCACGCGGTTTACGTTTTCCACTTCGTTGACGATACGCACCGAAATTTTCTCGAGCACATCCCATGGAATGCGGGCCCAGTCGGCGGTCATCCCGTCGATCGAGGTAACGGCGCGAATGCCGACCGTATAGGAATAAGTGCGTTCATCGCCCATAACGCCGACGCTTTTCATGTTCGGCAAAGCGGTGAAATACTGCCAGATTTCGCGATCCAGTCCGGCTTTGGCGATTTCGTCACGCAAAATGTAGTCTGAATCCCGAACAATCTTCAGTTTGTCATCCGTAACTTCACCAAGAACACGAATGGCCAGGCCCGGTCCCGGGAAAGGTTGTCTCCAGACAATTTCTTTCGGTAGGCCGCATTCTTCGCCGACTTTACGCACCTCGTCCTTGAAAAGGGTTTTGAGCGGTTCGACCAGCTCAAACTTAATGTCTTCCGGCAAACCGCCCACGTTATGGTGGGATTTGATGGTTTGCGCCGTTGCGGTGCCGCTTTCTACAATGTCCGTATACAGTGTGCCTTGCGCCAGGAATTTGAAGTTGTCAAATTTGGCGGATTCTTCATCAAACACATAAATAAACTCGTTGCCGATGATTTTCCGCTTTTGTTCGGGATCGTCAACGCCCGCCAATTTGGACACGAAGCGTTCGCTCGCATCGATTTTAATAACCTTCATATCGAATTTGCCTACGAACGTCTCCATAACGCTTTCGGCTTCGCCTTTACGCAGCAAGCCATGGTCGATGAACATGCAGGTTAACTGATCGCCGATGGCCTTGTGAATCAGCATGGCCACGACCGAGGAATCCACACCGCCGCTCAGCGCGCACAGCACTTTATTGTCGCCAACTTGAGCGCGGATATCCCGAACCGTGTCCTCGATAAACGTCTCCATGCTCCAGTTGCCTTCGCAATCGCAAACTTCATACAGGAAGTTGCGGATCATTTCGTTCCCGTGAACGGAATGGCGCACTTCAGGATGGAACTGCACGCCGTACATTTGACGCGCCAAATTCGCAAAACCCGCGATCGGAGCATGAGCCGTCGATGCGTCAACGACAAATCCGTCGGGCAGCTCAGTAACGTGATCCCCGTGGCTCATCCATACCGTTTGCTTTGCATCCAAACCTTTGGTCAATGCCGAATGTTCGGCAAAATCAACATCGGCTTTACCGTACTCGCGTTTTTCCGCACGTTCCACTTTACCGCCAAGCTGATGGGCCATCAGCTGCATGCCGTAGCAAATGCCGAAAATCGGCACGCCGATATCATAAACGGCCGGATCGATATGCGGCGCATTTTCAGCATATACGCTGGAAGGTCCGCCGGAGAACACAATCCCCTTAGGAGCTAAAGCCTTCAGCCGCTCAACCGGGGTATTGTAGGGCAGCAATTCGCTGTAGACGCCCAAATCGCGAATTCTTCTTGCAATCAGTTGATTGTATTGTCCTCCAAAATCCAGAACCACAATCATTTCATTTGGCTTATTCATACCTGGCCTCCCTCAATTACTGACACTAATTATACGAACGACATAAGGGGTCGTCAAGGAAGTCCATCCTTAGACTCTAGCGGCTCCGCAACGCCAAATTCCGGCATTTATTCAGGAAATGAACGCTCTCTTTCCGGTCCGGCCGCAAACCTCCGTAATAGAGAACTTCCCAAGTGCGGATAAACTCTTCCAAAGTCTTGGATATTCCAGGGTCATTCTTCTTTACGATCGACAAATATTCTCTTGCCGTCATAGCCGCCGGTTTGGGGCCATGGTTCAAATAAAGCTCCCGCCATACCCGGTCGGCAGCTGCCAGCAATTCGGATGATCCGGGGAAATTCCGCCGACGGCGGTTCAAAAACAGCCATAGCCCGATTAAATTTCCATTTCGTGCAATCTCCCGGCTAATCATTGCAGCAAATCCTGCGCCGAGCAAAATCGAAACTGCCAAAAACGGCCTCGAACGCAAGACATCCCACCAATCCGAAACGATCCGCACCGCTTGGGAATTGATCTGTTTCAAAACATCCAAAGCGCCACGAAACTTGGTAAAATCAAAACCCGCTCCGGTTGCATCCCGGGGTACGGCGTTTTCGTTCAAGGAAAGCGCCGCGCCAAAACCAGGGGTAGGATCAAACGGAACCCAACCCGTCTCCGGAAAATAAACCTCGACCCAGGCATGGGCATCGGCGTAAGTCACAGTGTAATGCTGCAGGCCGTCCCCGCTTGCGCTCCCTTCCGCATTTGAACCCCCGGGCGTAAAGCCTTTAACCCAGCGGGCCGGTATCCCGCCGCTGCGAAGCAAAACGGCCATGGCCGTGGAGAAATGATCGCAGTACCCCATCCGGTCCACGAACAGAAACCGGTCCACGAAATCGGCCCCTGGCGGCGGATATTTCGATTCCAGGCTGTAGGTATAATGGCTTTTCAGATAATCCATTACGGCCACCACCGCATCGTACCGGGTGTTTTTTCCGCCAACAAGCTGCTTGCCGAGCTCGCTTACCCGATCGGGCAGCGTACCCGGGAGCTGAAGATAACGCTCTGTAATTTCCGCCGGGTCTT
Organism: Paenibacillus terrisolis; assembly: GCF_056171975.1. Classification (NCBI taxonomy): domain Bacteria; kingdom Bacillati; phylum Bacillota; class Bacilli; order Caryophanales; family Paenibacillaceae; genus Paenibacillus; species Paenibacillus terrisolis. The sequence continues at coordinate 5,123 of NZ_JBKFGG010000017.1, forward strand.
CCCCTTCGTTATTCCGCAAAGATAATCCGGGCGCCGCTTGCAGAGCGGACGTCAATTCATATCCGAAAACCTGCTGCGACGCTGTGGCACGGTCGATGACAAACGCGTCGGCAGCCGTGTCGAAGCGAGGCTTCGGCTTGACCTGCTCATCCCGGTTGCCCGCATAAATTTTGCCGGTTTCTAAAGGAATGCCGCCGGAAAGGAGTGTCACTTTCCCCGTCAGCGGTTCATTGAAAATGAGCGTCTGTTTGATCTCTCCCAGAGAAGCGGTATCTTCCGAATCCCCTCTTACGCCCTCCGATTCGGGAGGATTCGTCCAGCCGCTCCCTGTATACACGCTTTTGCTCTCGCCACGGAAATACGTCCGCCGCGGAGAAATCGCCGTGAAATAAGGATCATGCCGAAGGCGAAGCGGCGCTCCAAGCTGCGTATCATCCTGGCTGTACCCCGAGACGCTAAAGGCCGGGGAGGTTTCGGGCTCCTCGGAAAAAACATGACCGCTCCACTCGGTCAGCGCTTCGGAGATCTGCTCCCAAGAAACCGGACGCGCCTGCTGAACCGGAAGCACGGAACTCAGACCCGCGGCGCCCAATACGCAAGCAAGAGCCACGGCCCCCCCGACGAATGAAGTCAGACTATACCCATTGCGGGATTCGGACTTATTTAGAATAAGTACCTGCAGGAGCAGGCCCAAACCCGCCGAACGGGCGATACCAAGATACAAATCGACTCCTCCCGCAGTTTCCAGGACAACCAAATACACAAGCGTTGCCGCAAAAAAAAGCAGGATGCCATGTTTGCCAAACGCCAGCATTTGCACTGAAACGACAAGCAGCGTCCAACCGACGAGCAGCAGGAGCATCCTGGATTCGGTGCTTAGCCCGGACAGCATTCCCGTATCGGCCAGCCCCGACAAATCGGAGCCCAGCAGTTGCATATACCCGCCGAACCAAGACAAACCCGTCTGCTGTGCAAAAAAATAATACATCGAGCCGGCGATCATCAAAACAACAATAGGAGTTACAATTCCAGCAGGCAACCGGAAACAGCCAACGAGCAGCAAACACCCCGTCAGCACGAAAAAAAGCCCGATCATCTTCGTTTGTCCCTCAGCGGCAAAAGAATACAACGGATAAAGCCACTCCGCAAACAAACCGAACAGCAGCAGCGACAAAATAATCCGCATACCGGCAGACGTTGCGGCTACTCTTTGGGGTTCGAGATCAGTGGAACGAAGCTCGGAAAAAACCTCCGCAGATCGCACGGATCCTTCGGTGCCCAGATTAGGCGCTGACATAACCAGCCCCCTCCTTTCCAAGTTGCTCCTTAATCGCCGTGGAAAGGTTCACCACTCTTATTCCCCGTTCCCACAGCATAGCCGTCATTGTTCCCGCATCGGAAGCCACACCGTCTTCTTCGGCGCCGGCTCGGGCGCACCAAATCTCCGAAAGGATTCCGGTTTCCGCAAGCCGCAGGACATGCCCCGCCAAATCCGGCGTTAACCGTCCGGTAATCAGCGTCAAGCGCGTGCCTGGTGATACTCCGGATGATGATCGAACCAGCTTAATCAGGTTTTCGGCGCCGATTCCCTTACCTTCCCGGACAGCCGCCAATTGCTCCAGACCGTCATAAAGACCTTGATGTCCCGAGATGGAGATGAATTCCTGCCCTTTCAGTTCACCATGGCTAAAGCGCAGTTCGCCCGCTTGTTCGGCTTCCCGGCGCAACCATGAAGCGGCAGCGGAAACCGCCAGCTCGAACGCGTCTTCCCCCGAAGCGGAAAGCGCTAAATAGGAAGCTGCTCCGCTCGCAAACCCAGCGCTGCGTCCCGTATAAGCAGCTAATTCCGTATCAAGCAGCAGAAACCGGCCGTTCTCCTTTCTTTCCTCCGGAACTCGCGTGAGCAGCGTCCCCTGCTTCGCCGAGCTTTTCCAATGGATTCGCCTCAGCGGATCTCCCGCTTCGTAAGCCCTTAACCTGCCGAAAGAAACGGAATCGTTCGCGACCGCTGCCGGCCGGTCATCCGCCCCCGTCGGCTCCTCGGAATCCCGCAGCCTCCATCTGTCCGGATCGGACGGCAATTCGGCCAGCGGCGCCGGAAAAACTACCGGTCCCGAAGCTATGATCCGGGAACTCCTCTTAAACCATCCGAAGGGGTCTCCCCAGGTTAAGCGCACGGCCTCATTATCATATACGCCGCGATTGATTTCCTTTATATAGTAGGTTCCTGTAAAATTTCTTTTCATGCCGGAGAAAATCAATCCCCCGATTTTGACGCCGGAATGATCTCCGGAGACATCCCTGGCGGAATAAGCAAGTTCGTCCTGTACCTTCAGCCATAACGGCGAAATTCCTCCCTTGCAGGTTATCGTAAGGGTCACGCCTAAGGGTTTGCCCGCAACCGGAAAAACGGAGTCCCAGGTGCGCTCGACCCGTATTTTTCGAGGCCCGAACGCCTGAAACAGAAATCCCTGAAGCATGATAAGCAGCATAAGCAGCGCCAGAAAAAAGGATGAAGTCCCGCCTCGCCAAAAATACCACGCGGCAAAAAGTCCCTCCGCGGCAATCGCCAGCACCCAGCTCCACGCCACGCTTTTCATGACGAGGCCCCCGAAGCGCGGGTAAATACCGGCACCACAGCCCGGTTTAGCAGGTCCGCTACGACCGCGGCACCGCTCATCCCCCCGAGCTTTGCTTCGGTTTTCAGTACGAGCCGGTGGGACAACACCGCTTCCGCAACTGCCTTGACATCGTCGGGCGTGGTAAAAGTCCTCCCCTTGAAATAGGCCATGGCTTGGGAAGCCCCCATCCAGGCAAGCGTACCCCGCGGGCTGATGCCAAGCGCAATTTGGGGATGCCGCCTTGAATTATCGGCTACCGATACCAAATACCGCTTGATGGTATCGTCGACCATCACGTTTCTGACCTGGCGCTGCATCGCCTGGATTTCTTCAGGCATGAGCACCGGTTTCACTTCCGAAAGCGAAGGCTGCTCCCGCAGGCGTTCCAGCATCTCGACCTCCTGCTCCGGCTGCGGATACCCCAGCGTCAGCCGCATCAAGAACCGGTCAAGCTGCGCCTCGGGAAGACGATAGGTGCCTTCGTACTCCAAAGGATTTTGCGTCGCAAGCAGCAGGAACGGCCGCGGCAGTGCCCGGGATTCCCCGTCGACCGTGACCTTCCGCTCCTCCATCGCCTCAAGCAGCGCCGATTGCGTACGGGGTGCAGCCCGGTTAATCTCATCGGCGAGCACGATATTGGCAAACACCGGGCCGGGGCGAAACTCAAAATGGCCGCTCTGCGGGTGGTAGACCGTAACCCCGGTCACGTCGGACGGCATTAAATCCGAAGTGAACTGAATTCGGCCAAAGGAACCTCCCAGGCAGGCAGCCAAAGTGCGAACGAGCATAGTTTTCCCGACGCCGGGTACGTCCTCCAGTAATACATGGCCTCCGTACAGCATCGAAACAACCGACAGCTCGATTTCTTTTCTTTTTCCGACAATTACACGATCCACGCGGCTGACAAGTCTCTCGAGCAGATCATGCGCTTGATCCTGATTCATTGCGTTTCCTCCATTCCCAGAGAAAAAATAGCTAATCTATCTAGCATTTTCTCCAGAAACTAGCGGAAATAGACATGAAAGAGAGAATAAATATATTGAAAAGCCTGACGTCAGCTCGCTTTTACCCGGCGTTCCCCGCCCTCCGAGGTCACCGTGATGACCGGATGACCCGTCGACTCCAGCAGTGTCCGCAGGGGGATCCATAGCGACTGGTTTCTGCGTTCGAAAACAGCGGGATACTCCGGATACTCCCATTCGGTTCCGTCCTGAAGATCAGCGGTGACCGTAACGGTTCCCTGTTCATCAGACACGGTGACCCGGCAGTTTCCCCAAATGATGACGGCGGTTTGATCTTCTCCATTCCACCCTACTTCAGCGCCGAGACGCTCCATCGTCATCCGCAGCGGCACCATGTATTGCCCGTCCCGCATTTCGTATTCCCCGGCCGCAAGCTTGGTCTGAACGCCGCCGGCTTCCACGAACAGCGGCTCGCCGGGGCCAAATAGGGCTGCGTTTGGAGTGATGTTCGCTTCCACCCAAGCTAACGACGGGGCCGGTCTGGATGTCTTTTTCTCAGCCGGATCAAGTCTGAATTGAACGGGCGGCTGATCGGGCGACAATGAGCGAAACTCGTAGCCTTTTTGCTTGTAGAACCGGATGATCTCAGGAAGAGCCTTCACCGTCTCGGAATGGCCCGTGCCGTCATGCATCAGCAGCACAACCTGGTTGCTTTGCTTGGCGGAAGTCACGTTGCCGATGATTTCGGAAGCCGGCACATTTTTACGTTTCGAGTCGCCGCTGTCGATGTTCCAGTCGAACACCTCATACCCCGCCCGTTCCAGCAGTTTGAAGTAGGTCTCGTCAAAATGGCCGTACGTTCCCCCGGGAGCGCGCACAAGCGGAGTGCGGGTTCCGGTAATTTCCCTCAGCACTTCTTCCGTGCTTTTGATCTGATTCCAAAAATGGTCAAAGCGGTCGTATAACTGGTCATACTCATGATTATAGGAATGATTGCCGATGGCATGTCCGGCCTCCGCGATCCGCCGGATCACTTCCGGAGACTGTTTGGCATGCTCCCCTACTACAAAAAAAGTCGCGGTTACCTGCTCTCTCTTTAATATATCAAGCACCTGATCGGTTAGTTTACTGGGTCCGTCGTCGAACGTTAGATAGACGATCTTGCCCGAAACATCCGGCTTCTTCCCGGAAGCGGGAGCCGACGAAGCAGACGCTGCAGGTTTGACTGCCGTTGATTTCACCGATGCCGGTTCGGCAGGGGCGGCAGACAACAAGGAAGCCGTATTTGATGCCGCTTGGGAGGATACCGTTTCGCCGGTTTTCGGGACGCCGGCCAAAGGCTCTTCGGGAACATGCGCGGATACTTCGGGCAAAATAATCTGCCGTATGCCAAACGGAAAGCTGATCAACACGATCAGCGCAATGAATAATGAAACAATCCGAACCGTGGCGTAACCTTGAATCCATTTTCTCTTCATCTTCTTTTCTACCTCCGCAGCTAGATACATCCGTTTATATGAATCATTTTGCTTTCTGGTAGATTGTATGAAGCTAGAAAAGAAAATAGACTCGAGAAACGCAAAAAGATCGTCCGCCTTTCTTGTCCTCCCGGGCAATAAGGCGGCGATCTTTAGACCACCGAAAAAATAGCTGCCTATAACGTAACGATCTTCGCTTAACCGAGGGCTTTGACCGCCTCCAGGACCGCCTCCACATGTCCCTTTACCTTCACCCCGCGCCATTCCTTCCGCAGCTTTCCCTCTTCATCGATCAGGAACGTGGAGCGAACGATGCCTTCGTATTCTCGTCCATACAGCTTCTTAAGCTGCCAGACGCCAAACAAGCGGCTGACTTCATGATCCGCGTCAGACAGGAGCGGAAACGTCAGCCCCTTTTTCTCCGTAAACCGGTCGTGGGCGGAAACCGGATCGCCGCTGATGCCGATTACTGATGCGCCGTATTTAGCCATTTCTCCGTTTAAGTCGCGGAAATCGCAAGCTTCCTGAGTGCAGGCGGGCGTCATATCCTTCGGGTAAAAATAAATTACTACCCTGTGCCCCCGTAAATCATGAAGCGCTATCTCCCCCCCGCCGCTTGCGGGGAGCGTAAAATCAGGGACGGGTTGTCCGACCTGAACTAGCTGTTCTGCCATGGAATATTACCTCCTATATTAACTTCTCGTAAAATCGAAAATTGATTGTGTTTACAAAAGAAATTATAATGTAATGATGTGTAGTATATCTATATAATAACCGAATTTATCGCTTTTTCTGAAAGGAACGAACCTAATGACGAAACGCACAAAACGAGCGATCCTTTGGTCCGTCGTCGGAGTCGTGGTCGCAATTGCCGCCGTAGTGGCCTATTACTTCATCTCCATCTATAACCAGGTTGATAATTTTCAAAAATCGGGAGAAGCCTCTCCCTTTTATAATGTTCAGCCTACCGAGACGAAAGTGGAGGAGCCTCCTAAATGGGAGGGCAAAGAGCGGGTTAACATTCTGCTGATGGGCGTCGATGCCCGCGGTTTGAAGAAAGGGGAAGTCCCGCGCTCGGACACGATGCTGGTCGCCTCTATCGACCCCGTGACCAAAAAAGCTTACCTCTTCTCCATCATGCGCGATACGTACACGAAAATTCCGGAGCATGGCGAAGATCGCATCAACACGGCGATCACCCACGGTCCCAACGTCGCGATGCAGGCGGTTTCCGACCTGCTGGGCATCCCGATCCAATACTATGTGTATACCGACTTCCAGGGCTTCATCGAGCTGGTTGACGCGGTGGGCGGCGTTGATTTTTACGTTGAAAAAGACATGCATTACACCAGCAACGCCGACGATCACCAATACGACATCGATTTGAAAAAAGGACAGCAGCACCTGGACGGCAAAACCGCGCTGCAGTACGTACGGTTCCGCCACGACGCGCTGTCCGACTATTCCCGGACGGAACGCCAGCGCAACTTCCTGAAGGCCGTGGCCGACAAGCTGAAATCGACCACTTCGATCATGAAGCTGCCTTCGATTTTGGATAAGGTGAATCCGTACATCGATACGAATCTGTCTGTGCAGGATATGTGGAAGCTAGCCACCGTAGGCTATGACAGCCAAATGACCGCAAGCGAACAGATTCCGCCGATGGAGCTGCTCAAGGAAGAAACGATCGGCGGTTCCTCCGTGCTTGGCGTCAAGAGCGATGAAGAATTGAAGCAATACGTACAGGATGTGTTCAACAAGACCGAAGAGACCGGTACCGATGAAAACGGCCAGAACTCTTCTAACGATAGCGGAAATGCCGGAAACGCATCCGGCGGCGATAATGACGGCTCGGGGACGACCGGAAACGACGGGAACGGTTCTTCCGGGCCATGACCCGGAAAGAGCCCAAAACCATTGGTTTTCGGAAAGAGGCTAGTCCCGAACCTTAATTATCGAAAGGGAGTTATGATTCATGAAACGTAAGAAATCCGAATTATTGTACGAGGAAGCTCTCCAGCATATCGTTGGCGGCGTCAACAGCCCCTCCCGCTCATTCAAAGCGGTGGGCGGCGGGGCGCCCGTTTTCATGAAAAAAGCGGAAGGCGCGTATTTCTGGGACGTTGACGGCAACCGCTACGTCGATTATTTGGCGGCTTACGGTCCGATCATTACCGGACATGCCCATCCGCATGTCACTAAAGCGATTCAAAAAGCGGCGGCAAACGGTACGCTGTACGGCACGCCAACCGAGCTCGAAATCCAGCTTGCCGTCCTGCTGAAGGAAGCGATTCCTTCCATGGATAAAGTCCGCTTCGTCAACTCCGGCACGGAAGCCGTCATGACGACGATCCGCGTGGCCCGCGCTTATACGAAACGAAACAAAATCATTAAGTTCGCCGGGTGCTACCATGGCCACTCCGACCTTGTGCTGGTCGCGGCCGGTTCCGGCCCGTCCACGCTGGGTATTCCCGACAGCGCCGGAATTCCGACGAGCATCGCGCACGAAGTCATCACCGTGCCGTTTAACGATGCCGCGGCGCTGAAGGAAGCGCTGGACAAGTGGGGCGACGACGTCGCCGCCGTCATGGTCGAGCCGATCGTCGGCAACTTCGGCATGGTGATGCCGAAGCCGGGCTTCCTTGAAGATCTCTGCCGGCTGGCTCGGCAGTACGGCGCCCTCGTCATCTATGACGAGGTCATTACGGCCTTTCGCTTCCACTACGGTTCGGCGCAAACGTACGCCGGGCTGGACAATCACGAAGCGATCCGGCCCGATCTGACCGCGCTCGGCAAAATCATCGGCGGCGGCCTGCCGATCGGCGCTTACGGCGGCAGCAAGGAAATCATGGAGCAGGTGGCTCCGCTGGGCCCGGCTTATCAAGCCGGAACGATGGCCGGCAACCCGGCCTCCATTTCCGCGGGGATCGCCTGCCTGGAAGTGCTGCAGGATGCCCATGTCTACGAAGAGATGAACCGTCTTGCGGTGAAGCTGACCGACGGACTGGCCGAATCGGCCTCCCGCCACGGCGTGCCGTTGACCATCAACCGCATCCGCGGATCGTTCTCCACCCACTTCTGCGATCATCCGGTCACGAACTACACGGAAGCGCAGGAAACCGACGGCGAAGTATTTGCCGCCTTCTTCCGCGCCATGCTGAACCGCGGCGTCAATCTCGCTCCGTCGAAATACGAAGCCTGGTTCCTGACGACGGCTCATACGGACGAAGACATCGACTTCACGCTGGAAGCCGCCGAGGCTTCGTTTAAGGAAATTGCGAAATAATTTAACTCATAGAGCGGCCAAACCACCAATTCCCGAAGTATTGGGAAATTGGTGGTTTTCTTTTGTTTCCTGTCCATTTACGATTCCGGCGATGCGGTCTATACTACAAGAAGCTGAACGTAAAGGAAGTATCTTAAGTATGCTGCAATCCTTAAATCGGCGGTTGAACAAAATGATGCCTCTGATTACCCCGACCAGCTTCTTGATCGGTGTATTATGCGGCAGCCGCCTGTCCGGATTTACCTATTTGTCGCCGTGGCTGTTCGCTTTCATGACCTTCGCCGGAAGCATCAGCCTCGGATTCAAGGATTTTTTGAACGTGCTCAAGAAGCCGGTTCCTTTGATCACCTGCCTGTTCATCCTGCACCTGGCGATGCCGGTGATTGCCCTCTCCGCCGGAAAGCTTGCCTTCCCCGGGGACGCATACACGCTGACCGGACTCATTCTGGCCGCCGTCATTCCCACGGGCGTAAGCAGCTTCGTCTGGGTCAGCATCTATAAAGGGAATATCGCGCTGACGCTGTCGATCATCCTGATCGATACGATGCTTGCGCCCTTTGTCGTGCCCGGCGTCCTCTCGCTGCTTATCGGCACAAGCGTGAAGCTCGACGCGGCGTCCATGATGGGAAGCCTGTTCTGGATGATCGTCGTCCCGTCTCTGATCGGAATGGCATTAAACGCCTGGACCCGGGGAGCGATCGTACCCAGATGGGGCCCGAAGTTAAATCCGTTCTCCAAACTGGCCATGGCCGCCGTTGTGTCCATTAACGGCTCGGTCGTTGCGCCGTACCTTACGAATTTCAATTTGCGGCTGGCTGAAGTGGCCGCCGTTATAATCGCGCTGGCTTCAATCGGTTATCTGCTGTGCTTCGGCTTCGCGAGACTGACTCGGCTAAACGATGCCGATAAAGTTGCGCTTGTGTTTAACGGCGGCATGCGCAACATCAGTGCGGGCGCCGTGCTGGCTGTCACGTACTTTCCGGCCCCGGTTGCGTTTCCCGTCGTGCTGGGCATGGTGTTCCAGCAAATGATGGCGTCTCTGATCGGATATTTGCTCGGCCGGCAATCCCGCGATCAAGAGCATTCCCGGGGCGATGATTTCAAAGCCTGACCAAATGACGACGGTAGGTTCTCAGCTTAATAGGCTCTTGGATGACCTGTCCCGGCAATATAAAAAAGCAGCCGGCCCGTGCTTCGGGCCGGCTGCTTTTCTTAGAAACGCTCCTTAGTTCTTCGGAGCCTTGTCAAAGTAGTTTTCTTGTACATATTGCGCGGCTACATCCAATTGTTTCTTGGAATCGGTGCCTTTCTTGGAGAAGGATTCCTGAACAACGTTGGACATTGTCGCATAGTAGTCTTGCGTACCGAACTGAGCTTCCGGCTTGCCTTCCAGCAGGCTGAACAGCTGCGGATCGTATTTGTACACGTTGTCGTACTTGTCGTAAATGGCTTTTACTTTCGATGCATATTCCGAATCGTCGCTGAAGTATTCCAGAGGCGTCGGAACAAAGTATTTGCCTTCGGCTTTACGGGCTTTGATCGTATCTTCCACGGATTTCAAAGCATCATCGGTGAAGTAGTCAAATGTAATATAGCGGAACGCCATTTCTTGTTCATCTTTCGTAGCGTTCGGATTGATAACGAGATAGTTGCCGCCCAGGATACCGTAGTGTTTGCCGCCTTGTTCAGCCGCAGGCATCGGATATGCAACGACATCCTCCGGTTTCATTCCGCCTTCGTTCAGAGCCGCGTTGATGACGTCAAACGCACCGGCAACAACCATGGCCGTCCGGCCTTGTTTGAAGGAGCTGATGGCGTCGCCCCAGCCCAGCGCCCAGTCTTGCGGAATGGCATTAGCATCCCATCTTAATTTTTTGTAGAAGTCAAGCGCTTTAACCCCGGCATCGGAGTTGAAGGTAGCCGTCAACTTGCCGCCTTCATTGCTTTGGATGTCGCCGCCGGCTTCAAACAGGAAGTTGGTCCAGTTCCAGCCTGCTTCGTTGCCTTTACCCATTGGAGCGATCCCGGAGATCCCTTTCTTCGGATCGGCTGCTCCTTTGGCCGTATTGTACATGTCGTCCCAAGTCCAATCCAGTGCCGGTATGGCTACACCTTTGTCGGTAAGCAGTTTTTTGTTGATAACGGTCGAAGTTACATAACCGTTTTGCGTTATCCCGTACACTTTGCCGTCAACGATAAATTGGTTCTGGAGAACCGGGTTGATTTGATCTTTGTACTCCCAGTTATTCCACAAATCCGTGATATCGGCAACCCATCCGCGCTCAACAAGCATTTGTGCTTCGGTAGCCCAAGTATTGAAGAACGTCGGCGCTTCGTTGGAAGCCATTTTCGCGCCAATCTCGTTCACGTCATAATCCCAGTCGTCTTTGATAATCGTAACGTTTGGATATTTTGCTTGGAACCGGGCGATTTTATCGTCTTCCTGCTTGCGCAGCGTCGTTTCGTCCGGCAACGGATAGTGAAGCTTAAGCGTTACTTTCCGCTGCGTGATATCGTCCGCTTCTCCGGAGGATTGAGTGGTGTTTCCGCTATTGCCGCTGTTACCGCTATTGGTAACGGCTCCGTTATTGCTCGTGTTTTCCGCATTGTTCTTGCCTCCGCCGCATGCCGAAAGCAGTGTACCGAACAACATCAGGCACAACAGAATTGTTGTAAACTTGCGCATTGAAACTCCCCTTTTCGTAAAATGTTGTTGTATCTTACATAATCATCATAAAAGAGAATTTTTTAGCAAACGATGTGTAATCGTATTCCTTTCATGTGCAGGCCTACGATAGTCATATTACGTGTTCAAAAAGTCAGGTTTACAGGACCGAGAAGCTTGGATGAAGCTAGGGACTGAGTAGCGGAACATAGGCAGACCTACGTGAGCAACGGAAGGCCCGGATGAATTCAAGCTTCGACGTCGAATCTACTTCATGTACTGCTTCGTTATGGGAAGATGACTTTTTGAACAACCTCTAAACGCTATCCTTTGACTGCGGACAGGCTGACACTGCGCATGATGAACTTCTGGAAGACCAGGAATACGAAGATCGGCGGAATCATCGCCATGAACAGGATCGTGAATTTAACGTTGGTATCCAGGCTTCGGGCGGCGATGACGTATTTGTAAATCGCCGTTGCCAGCGTGTACTTGTCTTCGGTCTGCATAACCAGGGACGGCCAGAACCAATCGTTCCACGCCGAAGAGAAGATAAAGATGGCCAGCGTCGCAAAAATCGGAACCGACAGCGGCAGCGCAATCCGAATGTAGCTGGTCCATTCCGAAGCTCCGTCAATCCGGGCCGCTTCGAAAATCTCCGGGTGGATGCCGTCGAAGAAATTTTTAATAAGCAGGAAATAATACGCGCTTGCTCCGGCCGGAAGCCAGAAAGCCCAATAGGAGTTCAACAGCCCAAGCTCCTTCAGGTTGACGAAGTTCGGAATCATGTAGCTGGACGCCGGAATGAACAAGGTCATCAGAATGAAAAAATATATCCCCTTGCCAAAAGGAACGCGAATTCGCGAAATGCTGAAGGCCGCAAGACCCAGCACCAAAATCGTAATAATCAGATTGCCGACGAAAATCAGCATCGTATTTTTCAGATACGTAGGCAAATCGATGAAATCCCAGCCGCGGGAGAAGTTCTCCCAATGCCATTCCTTCGGGAAAAAATGCGGCGGAAACGAGTTGACCTCCGGATTGCTTTTCAAACCGTTAAACAGCGTCATCGCGATCGGATACAGCATGGTGAAAGCCATGACCGCGATGCACAGCACCATAAATCCGTACACCACTTTATTAAACGGCTTCCGCAAATCGGAAGGCGACAAGATCCCTCTTTCTTTCATGCTAGTATTCCTCCCTGTTCAGCTTGTATTGGACGATGCCAAGGGCGCCGAGCACGATAAACATCAGCACGCCCAGCGCGGTGCCGGCTCCGTAATCGAGCTGCGTGAACGCGTATTTTACCGTCAAGAGAGCATAAGTAAGCGTCGCTTTGTTCGGGCCGCCGTCCAGCATGGCGAGTTGGGATTGGTAGGCCTGCGAGGTCCCGATCAGCTGCAGGATCAGCATGAGCACGATCAAACTGCGCATCGAAGGCAGCGTAATATACCGGATCCGCGCCCATACGCCCGCCCCGTCGATTTCCGCCGCTTCGTACCAGTCCCGCGGAATGCTAAGTACCCCGGCCAAATAAATCAGCATGGCTGAACCAAACTGCTGCCATGTTTCCATGACGACCAGCGACAGCATGGACCACCTGCCGTCGGATACGAACGAAACCGGGTCGCCGCCAAAATAACCGATCACCGCGTTGATCGGGCCGACCGGATCGTACATCCATCTCCACAGTCCGTACAACACGATGCCCGGAACGACGTAAGGCAGGTAAGCCGCGATCCGCGCGAATCCCTGGAAGAACTTTAATTCCGAAATGGCAATGGAAGCCGCGATCGGCACCCAAAACCCGATAACCAGACACAAAAGCATATAATACAAAGTATTTCGCAGCGAGAGCAAAACGTCAGGATTCTTAAGTACTTCAACGTAGTTATCGAAACCGACGAATGTGTTTCCCTTTACGAAATCGATATTATAAAAGCTGTATACCATTCCTTTGATGATCGGAACCCATAAAAAAACAATAAAAATGGCGATGGCCGGAACAAGAAACAAATACCCCATCATGTATTTTTTCCAGTTCGAGCCCCGCCGCAGATTCTTTCGGGTTGGTGTCATCATTTCCGGTTCTTCCTGCATGCTGCCCGGCGAAAAAGCCGTTTCCCCCATCTGTCTCCCTCATTTCTTTAGTAGTGTCTACTCCTAATTGTAGAAAACAGGCTGGAATGCGAACATGTCTAAAACTATGTGAAGTATGGTCGTTCTTACTTCTTCAACTCACTTGGGCTGACGCCGAAAAATTTTTTGAAAATCTTGCTGAAATGCTCCGGCGATTCGTACCCGACCCGCTCGGCGATTTCGTAGCGGCGAAGATCCGTGTTCTGGATCAGCGCCTTGCTTTCTTCCATCCGCAGTTTGATAACGTATTCCCACAGGTTATAACCGGTGTTCTTCTTGAACAGATAGCTCAAGTAATTGGGGCTTACGTGATTTTTCTTGGCGACCTCGTGAATCGTCAGCCCTTTCTGGCTGTAATTTTCTTCGATATACTGCTTCGCATTTTCGACGATACGGTTGTTTTGGGTATTAAGCTCCTCTTGCGAGGGGTCCTGGGCGTAATTATGCCAGTTGAAATCGCCGTAGTAGAACACATGGTAGTCCCCGTGCTCCCCGCTCCACAGCATTGCTTTATCCGCCTGGCGGCTGAGCACGTCAAGAAACTGGATGCCCTTTAAAATCTGGCTGATCCCAACGGTGCACAATATGCCAAGGTATTTGTGGACATGGTGGTGCAGGCTGCGCCCGATCATTTCGAGCTGGTTGATTTTGTTAACGCTGGGCTCCGCATACTCCGTTTCGTTCCACTGCAGGATGATGGCGATCTCCAGGTCCCTCGTATAAAAGGATACGGCATTCCATTCCTGATGCAGCAGCTCCTTGACGATATTCAGCGCCGCATACTGAAACAGCCGCACGTCCCTGTTGTTGTATTTTCCCTTTTCATTCTCTCCGGGAAGCGCAAGCTTCATCTTGATCACGGAAAAATAAGGCCCGTGCAGCCCCAGCCGCTTCATCTCGGGGTCTTCGCCGTCCAGCCCGCTTTCCGCCATTTCGGAGGACTCGGTCAGCAGCCGATTCAGCTGTTCGTGGCTTCCGGGAAGAGGTTCTTCCATTCGAAAGTGCTCCTGATTTTCCTGGGTCAGCCATTCATCCATCTGCGGAACGGGTTTCTCCATCTTAAGCAGGGTATTGCGCACGGAATCGAGGAACTGCTCGCTGTTGAGCGGTTTGATCAAATAATCCTTGGCTCCGAGCCGGATGGCCATCTGGGCGTACTGAAATGTCTCATGAGCGGAAATGATGATGGTCTGCACCCAAGGCTTGAGCATTTTGGCCTGATGCATCAGTTCGATTCCGTTCATCTCTCCCATCTGAATATCGGTTACGACAAGATCGATATTTTCCATTCTTACGTAATCCAAAGCTTCATGCCCGTTATGAGCCGTAATAATCTGATCAATTTCAAGTCCCGAAGACGTTAGTAACCCGGCCAATCCTTTGCAAATGAGCGGTTCATCGTCTACGACCAGGATGTTGTACATGCCCTAATCCCCCTCTTCGTTATAGGCCTGAATTTACGGATTTGGGAAGCGTAATCGTTACGACGGTGCCGCCTTCCGGGCGGCCCGTGTATTTCAAGCCGAATTCCGGTCCAAAATGAAGCCGGAGCCGCTGATGGATATTCCGAATCCCGTATCCGACGGACGGACTTGGGCTTTCGTCATTCAGCAGCTTGTCAATGGCGGCAAAATCCACTGTTTTATAACCGTTATCCTCAATCGTAATTTGCATCCAATCGTCGTATTCCGTAGCGCGGATGGCAATTTCGCCGTCCTCGCCCATATTTTTTACGCCATGGATGATAGCGTTCTCAATTAGAGGCTGCAGCGTGATCTTCGGAATGATGTAAGGAAGCAGCGATTCCGGAATATCCCAAGTAACACGGAACCCGTATTCATAACGGTGCTCCTGGAGCTTGATGTAAGCGGAGGCGTGCTCCAGCTCTTCCCCCAGTGTGATCAGCTCTCTCCCGCGACTTAAACTGATCTTCATCAGTTTGGACAGCTCTTTGATCATTTCCGCGGAAACCGTGTTGCCTTCCATCGTGCTTTTCCAATATATGCTCTCCAGCGTGTTGTAGAGCAAATGCGGATTAATCTGCTGGTACAGGATTTGCAGTTGAGCTTCCTTTTGCTTGATATCCATTTGATATTTGTAATGGATGAGTCCATTCAGGCGTCGGGCCATCTCATAGATCGTCGAGACAAGCACACTGATTTCGTCGTTTCTCCGCCATTTCGGCGTTTCCGGCACCACTTTGCCCGGCTCGTACCTTCTGACGAAATAAACCAGCTTCTGCAGCGGCGTCATCAGCGAGCGCCAGAAATACAAAATCATGCCGAGCCCGACCGCAAAATAAGCTACGGAGATAAAAAGAATAATTCGCTTGATTTCGTTTTGCTGCTGAAGAAGCGCCTTGACCGGCACTTTATAAATCAATTTTTGCTGAAGAACAAAGTTGTAATTAATGACATAAATAAAGTCATCGGTAATGACATCCTTTACCCCGATCAACGAATTTCCGACATCGGCTTCCGGCGGCAAATCGATATCTTCACCGGCCTCCGGAGGCGTCGCATTCAGAATCCGGTTGTTCCAATCGGTAAAATAAAGCTCCCCCTCCGGCACCGACACGGTTTGCATCGAATCGCTGAGCCGCGCGTCAACATTGGAAACGACCAGTACCCCAATCGTACCGCCCTTCGAGATGTTATTGATTGCCCGTATATAAGCGAGCGTTTTTTGGTCCTTTTGCCCGCGAATCGGAGGCGACAAGTGGTTGATCAGCCGCAAATAGCCGTTTCCTTTCTTGGAGACGGCCTCGTCGAACCATTCCGGCTTCTCATGCTCAAGGAAGAAGTACACCCCCGCTTTTCTGGACTCGGGATAATAAGGGGCAAAAAAATAAGAATTGGTCGGATCGTACACATAAAGCGAGTAGTACAAGGGTTCCTGCTGATCCGTTTCTTCGGAATAATAGTTCAGCAGATCCTCCAGCTTCTCATAGTTTTTCACCCGTTCGAGTACCGAAATGTTATCATTCAAGTTCAACTGCTGTACCAGCGGATGTTGAAACACCGTGGAGGCCACTTTGTTAATCGATTCGATATCCCGGCTGATCAGCTTGAAATTTTGCTTGTTCAGCTCGAGGTAGGCGTTGGTTACGGAACGCTTCAAAATTTGGTCGGCCCTATAGTTCCCGTACGTATTCAATGCGAAAAGAGGAACGACCAACACCAGAAATACCAGGATCATTCGCTGCTTCAAACTCATTTGGATCAAGGGGTTCTTGAATCCTGATTTCACTTGCCATGCACCTCCGGCAATTTAACTATAACAATAATAAAAACCCGCAAGTATGCGCGTTTCTACGTAAATCGTGACGGTTCCTAAGATATGGCGCTTAGCCGTCTTACTGCCGATTAAGCATGTTGCCCGCATTATGTAAGCGCTTGTAAGTTTCCGGGTTAACTGGCTGCCCGGTCACTGGCTTGGTGTTTGGTTGCTAATTTGGGATTCCCCGGTTGAGCCCAACAAGAGTCCCCAACAAGAGTCCCCTTCGCTATTAGTTTATAGTATTTCATGTCACTTGCCAGCAAGGAATTTTAGAATTCCCCCGGCTAACGAATCTGAGAGTCGTTATTTTGGACTTTTGGCTTGTTTCATGACTCTAACGGACTCAGGAGCGCTTATCGGGTACAGAAGGCTTGCTTAGGGCAGGTTTTGGGCTAAATAAGAGCATCTGAGTCCGTTAGACTGGCAAAAGGCCCGATTTAACGAAAATAACGACGCTGGAGTCCGTTAAAATTAATGGGCGGAGTGGACGAAGTGGGCGGGGTGTACCAACTGCACAATCAAGCCGTACGTCAAACGGGTGGTTTGCTTGAAGCCTGTTAGGCTCTTTTGCTAGGTTTGCGTCGTAATCTCATATTCCTCGACAAGAAGCTTGAGCTAGTGCCATATTGTAACTTTCCTGCTGTTAAATCGATGTTTCTCGGATCGGGTCGCTTACGTGCAATTGCAAAAAGTCCAACTATTTAGGGTGAATTTCCAAGTCACCGCTATTTAATTGCATAACCTACAGTTAAAATTGCACATTCGGCAGAGCTTGGCCAATATCGATCACTTTAGCTGTAAGTTATGCAACTATTCACTGGACCCTGTTATTTTTGTGCGAAATAATTGTACTCCATGCAGCTACCTGAAGCCACAAGGACCCCGATCATTAAGATCGGAGTCCTTGTGTTCAAAAAGTCACGCGGCCTTTTACCGAACCAACTCGTGCAGTCCGCCGACGACCCGATCGGCCGCCGCCAAAATGTCGGGGCTGCCGATGCCCACGACCCGGCAGCCGGCGGCTTTGCCGGCCTGGACGCCCGCTTCCGCGTCTTCGAAAACGACGCATTCGGAAGGCGGAAGTTCAAGTGCCAACGCCGCGGCCAGGAACACTTCGGGATCCGGCTTAGCTTTGGATACCTTCGTACCGTCGATGACCGCGTCGAACAGATCGGCAATCTCAAGGCGGGATAAAATGAATCCCGCGTTTTTGCTTGCCGAGCCAAGGGCCACCTTCACGCCCCGATTTCGCAGGGCCAGCAGATATTCCCGCGCTCCCGGCAAAATTTCCTCCGGCTGCAGCTTCGAAATGTAATCGACGTACTCTTTGTTCTTATCCTCGGCCATTTGCAGCCGCTCCGCTTCCGACACTTCGATCCCGCCGACCTCCAGCAGAATCCGCAGCGACTCCATGCGGCTGACGCCTTTCAACCGTTCATTGTGCGCTTTGGTGAACTCAAAACCGAGCCTTTGCGCCAGCGCCCGCCAAGCGAGGTAATGGTATTTGGCCGTATCGACAATCACGCCGTCGAGATCGAAGATCGCACCTTTCATCGTGTCCAGCATGGTGAATTTCTCTCCTCTATCAAAATATGCGTATTAGTATGTGGCAGCGGATTCCGTACCGGGTTTCACGTGCATCTCCCGCACATTTCCTCTGGCGTCCGCAATTAGAAACGTTATTTCCTCGCAGTTCGCAGCCGCCGGGATAATCGTGACACTGTCTTTGCCGACCCGGACCCGATATGCGTTCGAGCGAATCCTTACCGGAAATTCCACCGCCTTCCATGACACCGGAAGCGCCGGCCGGATCGTGACCGTATCCCCTCCTCCATAGCGGAGTCCCGCAAAACCAAGCACCGCGGCCATCCATGCGCCTCCGTTTGCGGCCGGATGCGTGCCCCCGATATACAAATCCCCTACGTATTGCTTGGAGTCGCCCGTCAGGTCGATGGTCGCCGTCCGCATAAAGTAAGGATATGCCCAGTCCGGGGAACCGACATCCGAGGCAACCAGCGCGTAAATGCAGGAGCTTAGGCTCGAACCATGCTCAGTGCGCGGCTCGTAATATTCCCAATTAGCCTTTTTTACTGCCTGGTCATAACGGTCCTTGAATAAATGCAGCATCAGCACCACGTCGGCCTGCTTCAGAATTTGCGTTGTCGTGGCCAGCCCGTTGCCTCCGCCGAGATATTCGTGCGGATTCAGAACTCTCGTCTTGAGCTCCGTGAGCGATACGTCTTCCAGCGCATAATACCGGTCAAACTGCTCAATCAACGAGTTATCCGCATCAGGCTGCGGAACATACAATCGATCATGCATATCTTGGATATGCTCCGGCCTGATCTCGCCGGCGGACACGAGCGCCTCGTATTTTGCCGAATCGCGGCTTGACAGAACCTTCATCGATTCCAAAGCGATGCAAAGCGCCTCTTTTACCATCATGTTCGTGAAGGCGTTGTTGTTCACCCGCTCATGGTATTCGTCCGGCCCGGTAACATCGAGAATCTCGTACCGCTGCTTGCTGGCATTGAAATACGCATACGAGTAGAAGAATCGCGCACATTCCCAAGCGACCTCCGCTCCGCCTTCCAACAAGATGCTCTCATCGCCGGTAAAGCTGTAATACTGCCAAATGCCGTACGCTACATCCGCGCTGATATGCACCTGCTTGTCGCGGAAATAAGTACGCATCGGCCGCCCGGTAAATACGTCGTTTACGTTAAACAGCGTACAGGCGTCATCGCCCGTCTCCTGGCTCTCCCAGGCGTAATAAGCGCCCTCAAAGCCGTATTCAGCCGCTTTTCTCCGCGCTCCGTCCAAAGTGTGCACGCGGTACATCATCAGATTTTTCGCGACTTCCGGCTGCGTGTACAGGAAAAACGGCAGCATAAACATTTCCGTATCCCAGAACACCGCTCCTTTGTAAACCTGTCCGGACAATCCCCGAGCCGGAATCGAAACCTTCTCCGACCGGTCCGGAGCGATGATATGCAGCTGATACATGCTGTACCGCAGGGCTAGCTGCGCTTCCTCATCGCCTTCGATCACAATGTCGGACTGGCTCCATTTGCGTTCCCACTGCGCCTTCTGCTCCCGGAGAAGCTCCACGTATCCTGCTTCCCGGGCCTCCCGGCTGAGCCGCGCCGCTTCGGCGCCGGTATCCTTCGCTTCGTCCAATCCGGTGACCACCGATACGTATTTCACGATCGTGCAGGTTACTCCGGCTTGACATGCCAGCCGGATCTCACGGTATGCGGATTTTTCCCCGAGGGTGATCGTCTGCTCCCCCAACCCGCTCCCGTTTTCGGCTGTCGCTTCTACCGTCTCCGCCACAGAAACCGGCACGTTCAATTCATGCGTCCAGCCGGTTACGATCAGGCTTTCGTCCCGCTCCCCAATTTCCAGCCGCTCCAGATGCGGCCCGTTGATATCCCATACGTCTCCGTCGATTCCCGTGCGGATCGTAATCTCACCGTCCGCCCCGCTCCGCACGGAAATCCGGCTGACAATCAGGTTCAGCCGCTCCGCGCTGCAGAAGCGTTCCGCCGTGATCGTCACCACGTTGTCTCCCGCCGTGCCGAACTTCGTCACCCGCCGGTGGACCGCATGGCGGATGTCCAGCTCCTGCACATGCTCCAGCGGCTGCTGCTCCAGAACGCTCAGCGGTGCCCCTTCCCAATACACCGTCGCGGAAAGGCCGTTAGGCGCATTAACCGGTTCGCGCCATTTATCCCCGACTTTGTCGTACAAACCTGCCAGTGTCGTGGCCGTCAATTCCTGCTTCGCAAACTCCTCCATCGTACCCCGGTACCCCAAATGCCCGTTGCCGATCATGAATTTGTTGCCGTTCGTGGCGCTCCGTCCGGAATCGAACCCTTTCTCCGCGATCGTCCAGCTCATTGCAATACCGCCTTTTGCAAAGGCACCGAGATGCCTTCCCCGCCTATGCGGCAAGTCTGTCCGTATACCGCGATTTCCACTTCGTCCCCGGATACGGCTCGGATCAAGGCGCGCTCTTTGTCAACCTCCACGGCCAGCTTCGTGCCGCGAAAGGAAATCGGGAAGCTATAGCTGTCCCAGCGGTCCGGAATACTTGGACTAAGTACGAGCTTTTCCCCATCCGAACGCATGCCGCCAAACCCGTAGACGATGTTCATCCAGGCGGCCGCGATGGAAGTCGTGTGCAAACCCTCACGCGTATTCCGGTTGTAATTGTCCAGATCAAGACGAGTCGCAAACTCGAAAAACTTGTACGCCTCATCCGCTTTGCCGATTTCCGCGGCCAGAATCGAGTGGATCGACGGCGACAGGGACGATTCGTGGATGCAGCGCGGCTCGTAGTAGTTGTAATTGGCCCGTTTTTCTGCAAGCGTGAACTCGCCGCTGTACAGGAACATGAACATCAGCACGTCGGGCTGCTTGATCATGTCGTAACGGTACAGCCGGTCATAAGACCAGTGCGAGTAAAGCGGGAACTCCGTAACCGGAATCGCATGGATATCGAGATGCGGCAGATCGAAAAATCCGTCATGCTCCTCATAAATGCCGCTCGCCGCATCTTTTGGAATCTTCATGCGGTCGGCTTTGTTTTTCCAGTCGGCCCGCTCCGCTTCCGTCAAAGCCAGGCGCTCCGTCAGCTTACAGAAATCCGTTTCGGCATCCTTTTGCATTTCGGCGATGGTCTGAAGCGTGTATTCGAACATTTTTTTCGCCATAAGGTTGATATAGCAGTTGTTGTTGACCATCAGTTGGAACTCGTCAGGGCCCATAACGCCAAAATAACCGTATTCTCCGGTCTTTTGGCCCCATTGTCCCCGGGTGGCGTAAAAACGGCTGATCTGGATCAGCATTTCGAGCCCCTTCTCGTACAGAAAGGCCTTATCGCCCGTGATATTCACGTAATGGCGCAAGCCGTAAGCCACGGCCGTGCCGACGTGAAGCTGCAGATTGGAATGCTGCCACAGATCGCAGCTTTCCGTGCCGTCGATAGTCGCGATCGGGTAAAACGCGCCTTCGCAGTCCAGCTCTTTCGCCCTTTTTAGGGCTTCCGGCAGCGATTTGTAACGGAATTCCAGCAGGCTTTTGGCCGCTTTCGGATTGTTGAAAATATAAAACGGCAAACAGTACGACTCCGTATCCCAGAACGCCAGCCCCCGGTAAGCCTCCCCGGTCAAGCCCTTCGCGCCAATGTTGAAGCCCGGGTTGTCTCCGTGATAGGTCTGATACATTTGAAAAATACAGAAGCGAATACCCTGCTGATTTTCCGGATCGCCTTCGATCGCGATGTCTGAATCGGCCCACACCCGGCTCCAGTATTTCTCCTGCGCCGCGGCGGCCTCGTCGTAACCGACCGACGTATGCTCCACCGCCAGCTTCATTCCGTAATCCCACAAGTCATCATGCCCGCGTTCAAGATCTTTTTCCGCGTAATTTACGGACAACTTATGGAATAATGTCTGTTTCCTCTGCTCCAGCTTCAGCACCAACTCCCGGCCGATAAACCGTTCGTCTTCGAACGGCTTGCTCTCAATCGCCTCTGGCGCATCGATTTTGAACCCGGAGAACAGACGGTTTTTCGTATTCGCCGTTTGCCCGAGAATTCCCGTGATGCCACTTACTTCCCCTTGCTTCAGCGCATCCCAATAACGGCGCTGCTGATCCTCGTGCAGCACCGAGAAATCCAGCCCCGACCGCACATTCACCGTGCCGGAGAAATTCAGCGGTTCGAACGTGATCCGTTGAGCCCCCAAATTCGACACTTTCATGCTGACAAAGCGCTCAAACGTGATTTTGACATCTTTTCCGTTTGCCAAGTGCCATACCAGCTCCCGGCGATAAATGCCGGTTCTGAAATCAAGCTCCCGGCGAAAACCGGAGAACCGGCTTTCCGCCAAATCCAGCGTCTCCCCGTCCAGCGTGATCCGCGTATATAGCCAATCGACCGCGTTTACCATGAACCGCAGCGATTTAATGATTCCTTTATAATGAGCCGTTACCGGGCTCTCTTCGAACAAGCCGTTGAAATAACTGCCCAACAGCGTGTCGCCGCCATAACCTTCCTCCGGATATCCCCGGACCCCCATATATTCGTTCCCCAGCGAAAAAATAGACTCTGAAACCCGGTTGCGCGCGGGGTCGAATCCTTCCTCCACAACCTTCCAAGGATCAACTGACAAATATTTGTCCGCGATTTTCGGCATGCTCCGCCCTCTCCCTATGTGTATGTTTTGGCAAATCCGTTAAGCAGCGATAAGCTGTTCTTATCCAGATTAGCCAAACCCGCGCGGGAACCAAATGTCCATGTCTCAGCACCTTATGTGCATTTATACGGAATTTGGAATGCGGAACGATCCGTGATTGGGGATGCGGCACTAGGGAGTTCTAGCCTTTCGTCGTTGCCGGCCTCTATGGAGTGGTATCCATAGTGAACTCCTCGACCTTTCGCTTGATTTTATTAAATAAATACTTATAATTATGTTTAAGCGATTAAACTAATGAACGTAAAGGACGGATCGTATGAGTCAGCAAACCGAGTATGTTCTGCAACAATTTAAAAAGTGCATCCCTCTATTCGAAGTGCTCACCGATCAAAACCGTCAAGCTATTATTATGCTGCTGGCACAGAACAAATCCGGACTTCATGTTAATGCGATATCTGGCCAAATAAATTTGTCCAGACCGGCTGTCTCTCATCATTTGAAGGTGTTGAAACAGTCCGGTTTTATTAAATCGGAAAAAAAAGGTGTAGAGAATTATTATGTTTTAACGGTCCGCGAACCGCTTGAACAAATCAAATCATTAATTGCCGACGTTGAAGCCGAGTGCAATGGATCTCAGTAATTACAGAAGACTTAAAGAGAGTACCGAAAAGAAAACTTATCATGCGCGATTGGTCGATTAGTTTAAACGAATAATCAAAATAGGAGTGAATTTAGATGAAGGCTATGATCATTGAGAAATACGGAAAAAAAGTTCCATTAGTGTTGACAGAACAACCAATACCTCATATCGGAGAACATGATGTGCTAGTGGAAATTCATGCCGCCAGCTTAAATCCTATTGATTTTAAAATCAAGGAAGGAAAAATGAAATTTCTGTTGAATTACAAGTTTCCTCTTATCTTAGGAAATGATTTCTCCGGAGTTGTAGTCAAGGTTGGCGAACGGGTGAAAACATTTAAACCCGGAGATGAAGTTTACGGGAGACCCCGCAAAAACCGAATTGGAACCTTAGCCGAATTGATTGCTGTCCATGAGGAAGATATTTGGACGAAGCCGCAGAATCTAACCTTTGAAGAGGCGGCATCGATACCGTTGATTGGACTTACGACTTACCAGGCTTTTGCTGACATATTAAATCTTCAAAAAGGTCAAAAAATATTGATCCATGCAGGTTCGGGAGGCGTAGGAACATTTGCCATCCAAATGGCCAAGCTGATGGGCGCTTTTGTTGCCACAACGGCAAGCGACAAAGGCTATGAATTGGTCAAATCGTTGGGGGCCGATCTAATTATTAATTACAAAAAGGAGAATTTTGAAGAAATGCTTGCCGGATATGACGCTGTTTTTGATACTTTGGGTGGAGCAGCCTTGGAAAAATCGTTCCGGATACTAAAACCAGGGGGACAAATCGTATCCATCTCCGGCACGCCGAACGCCAGATTTGGAAAAGAAGCAAACTTGGGTTGGATGAAAACAACCATTTTATCTATCGCTAGCCATAAGATCAAGGGTTTAGAGAAGAAGAGCCAAACGAAATATCATTTTCTTTTTATGAAACCGAGCGGAGCGCAATTGAGGGTTTTAAAGGAATTTATTGAGGAAGGTCGCCTTAAGCCCGTTATTGATAAGGTATTTCACTTGAATGATACCGGGCAAGCCTTTCAATACCTCGAAAGCGGTAGAGCCAAAGGAAAGGTAGTCATCAGGATAAAGTAATGCATCCGGATAAAATTTCAGCTCCGCTGCGCTGCGTAAAAACAAAACCCTGCCGAAAGCTCCCTTTCGGCAGGGTTTGATTCAACATCAGCCGGGTTCCAACTCCCGGTTTACATTTCGTTGATAAACACCGTCTTCGTTTTCCCGCTGTACTGCACGTCAAGCCCCAAACCTTGCACCAGCAGCGCCAAAGGAACGTAGGTTTTGGTCTCCTTGCCCACCTTGCTCAGAAAAGCCGGAGTTGCCGTGGTGCCAGCCACGCCGTCCACCGTAATTTTCTTAGAGCCAACCGGAATGGCGACGGTACGGCCTTTGTAGGTAATCGTCGCGGTGCTTGCCTTGCTGTTCCATTTGCTGTCCGCTCCGACGGCGTCCGTAATGTCTTTGATCGCAACAAAGGTCTGGCCGTTTTTCAGGATCGGCGGGTAAGGCGTTTTAAGTTCCTGTCCCTTCACTACGATAGAGACCGGAACCTTTCCCGTTTTTGCAGCCGTCTCCAGGTAGCTTCCCCATACGACTTTGGCGAACACCCCGGCAATTTCCTCGTATCCCGATTGGTTCGGGTGAATGTCACGGTCCGATAGGATATGGGTCAGGGACATTTCCCTCCCCGCAAAAGCCGAGGCAACGTGGGCCGCTTTTACATGCTTCGATTGAGCGGAGAACTCCGCCGTCAAATCGTCGACCGACTTGGTGAAAGCAGCCGCTACTTGCTGCAGTTCGGCGTACACGGCGGCTCCGGCGATTTGCGGAACCGGCTGGTACTGGTCCGCAAGGACGATTTGCGCGTCCGGATTGATCTCGGTCAGAATGCGGAGAACTTCACGCACATTGTCTCCGTAGCTTTTTAAAACATCGGCCGAACCCGCCTTCAAATCCTCCACGCTTACGTGTGCCACGTCCGGCAGCAGCTTCAGCAGATCGTTTCCGCCGATCGTGATCGTAATCAAATCCGCCTGCTCCAGCGCCGTTTTGGCTTTGCTCGTCTCCGAAGCAAACGAGGCGATTCGCGGATCCCGCAGGCCCTTCTGAATATCGTCCGGGTTCACGGATTTTCCCGCTTCAATGGCGGTTGCGTAGTTTTTCAAACCCTCGCTCGTTAGTCCCAAAATACCATAATTCGCCGCCTGGGTCCGGCCATGAAACAAACCCTGCTCCTTAAGCCGCTCTACGAACCCGTAAGGCACGCTGCTTTCGGTCATCCCCGGCTCGTAACCCGCGCTGATCGAGTCGCCGAGCGCGACGATGACATATCCCTCGGTATCTTTTTGTCCCTCGGCGGCAACATTTCCGCTAAGTCCGATAACAAGCAATAAGACCAGCATGCCAGAAACAATGGCAGCCAAATTAAACCTCAATTTCAACCTTGCCAAGCGATACCGACTCCTCTCTCCATAAAACACACAATTTTAAATAATATTATAACGTGATTATGATCTTTTTCCAGGTTTACGGGTAAAAAAAACGGGACGATTCACCTTCGCCCCATGTCTTTTGTGCTTAAAACTATGTTGTTTGCGCCGGCAGCAGCGAGAATGGCCGCGACAGCTTTAGTCCGAGTCCTTCTCCTTGCGCTCGGCCCTTTTCATGTAGTCATCGTACCGGCCGTCGATTTCCTTTGCCATGCTTCGATAGGAACGGGTTTCCTTCACGATCGGATCAAGCGTCGTTTGAATTCTGACCTCGTATCTGGGAGACAAACGCCGCTGCTCCTCTTTTCGCCGATCTTCCTCATTGCGGTATTCCCCATCGGTTCCTTCCGTCAGCATCTCACTGAGTTCACGTTCCAAATCCTTGCTGTCACTCATTTCTTGACACTCCTTCCGGCCATCGGATTATTGTTTATTGTATTCCCGTTGCATCGGCACGCTTCAGCACGCCAAGCAGTTCGTTATGAATACGACCATTGGTTGCAGCGAGATGGCGTACGCCGATTGTATAAGGGTTGCCCGCAGTATCGGTCACTATTCCTCCCGATTCCTCTACGATCAGGGCTCCTGCGGCCACATCCCAAGCGTTGAGCCCGACTTCATAATATCCGCTAAGTCGGCCTACGGCTACATATGCCAGATGGAGCGCCGCCGATCCGCCGGCGCGAATGCTGCGAACCTCGCCGGCCAACGCCGTCAGGCCCTTCATGTTCACCGGAAGCGCAAATTCCCGGTCCGGATTAAAACCAACCGCCACGATGCTGCCGGCCAAATCCTTTTCCGCGGAAACCTGCCCTTTTTTGCCGTGCAAATAAGCGCCCTTGCCTTTTTCCGCCACGAACATTTCATCCCGGATCGGATCATAAATCACGCCAATGATCACTTCGCCCTTATACGCCAGCGCAATCGATACACAGAAAAACGGGAAGCCGTGTACAAAATTCGTCGTTCCGTCGAGCGGATCCACAATCCACAGGTATTCGGAGGATCTCGCCTTCTCCAGCGCAGCGGTGGAAGCCGCCGCCCCGGGAGCCACCCCTTCCTCCCCGAGGATTTCATGATCCGGAAAGTGAGTCAATATCAGCTTGCGGATCATCGCCTCCGCGCCCTTGTCCACATCGGTCACCAAATCGTGAGGGGATACCTTGGTATTCAGTTCCGCATAAGCGCCTAGCCGGCTTTTGATCCATTCCCCCGCTTTGGACGCGCTGTTAATCGCTACGGCCGTCGGGCTTTTACTGCCTACCACATAAGGGATTTTCAAGTTCGGGTCCAATGATCTCACACTACCTTCTTATATTAATCTTGTAATGATTCTCTTTAAAAACTATACGCCCCGGAAAAAGCAAAGTTGCGTCCTTTTTCCCTATTTTCGTGCACTTAGACTCTTGATGACTATATAAATTGAACTAAGGATTATGCGTATGGAGGCAATCGTATGAAATACTCTTTCGATCGCTGTTGTTCCCGGACTTTTTTGACTCATTAAATTCGAATGGAGTAGAAATCCGGTCACAAAGGCGAACGCAAGCATATGCTCCCGATGCAGCTTTCTTTCAGAAAGCTTTTAGCTTCTGCCAGAACATTTCCCACTTTTGCCATGTTACTTTCTTTTGTTCAATTTATATAGTTTGTCCCAAATAAGCGAAAAGTTCGCGTCCGAAGCGGGAAATCCCCGCCGGATACGAACTTCTCTTTTCAAAAAACAATGGATCAGGCACCGACGATATTGTACCCGCCGTCCACGTAAATGATTTCCCCTGTAATGCCCCGGGACAAATGACTCATCAGGAACATCGCGGTGTCCCCAACCTCCGCAACCTCCGTTGTTCTGCGCAGCGGAGCTTTCTCTTCGACCTGCTTCAGGATCGAGTTGAAGTCGCTGATGCCTTTAGCGGCAAGCGTACGGATCGGTCCGGCGGAAATCGCATTGACGCGAATGTTTTGCGGCCCCAGATCGTTGGCCAAATAACGAACGGCCGATTCCAGGCCCGCTTTGGCGATGCCCATCATATTGTAATTGCGCATGACTCGCACGGAACCCATGTACGTCATCGTTGCGATACTGCCGCCTTTGGTCATGAGCGGAGAAAGACGTTTCGCTACCGCCACGAGCGAATACACGCTGATATCGTTGGCCAGCGCAAAACCATCGCGGGACGTATCGACAAAAGCTCCGGCCAAATCCTCGCCTTTGGCAAACGCGATGCTGTGCACTACGCCATGCAGCACACCAAATTCTCCGCGAAGCGTATCGGCCAGCTTGTCGATCTCTTCATCCACCGTCACGTTGCAGGGCAATACGAGCGAATTCGGAATCGTTTCCGCCAGCTTGCGCACGCGCCCTTCGACGCGCTCGCTTTCATATGTAAATGCGAGGCGCGCGCCTTGCTCCGCCAGACTTTGAGCAATTGCCCAAGCGATGCTGCGCTCGTTGGCGACGCCCATAACAATCATATTTTTTCCTGCCAAAAATTCACCCATTCAAGTACCTCCTCAAAATTACACCCTCATTTTGTACAACTTACCTTATTTTTTACCCTTTTTCAAGGGCGGGATCGATTCAGGATTTAATCCGAGCGCTTGCGCCGTCCAGAATTTCCACGCCTTCGCCGCTGTATTTCGTTAAGTCCTCCATGAGCGCAAACAGCGCTCCGTCCTTCAGCTTAGCCTCCAGCATGACATCGACCCGTTCCGTCAATCCGGCGATTTCCCGCAGGAAAGCGAGCAGCGGCCCGGCAAGAACGTGATCTGCGTGTCCGCGAGGATCGGATTCGCTCTTCGGGCTCGACGCATGGATCTTCGGCGGCAGCGGATCGTCCGCCGGAGAATCGGCTTGGGCGAAGCTTGTCCGCCAAGTGTCCAGGATCCGGGGCCACAGTTCCGCCGGCTTCTCCCCCTCGTTATTCACCCATTGGTGGTGGATGTCCAGAACCATAGGAATGCCCAGCTTCTCGCACAACGCCAGCGTTTCGGGAGCGTTGAAGGTTTTGTCGTCGTTTTCGAAGGTCAGCCGCCGTTTGATGCGATCCGGCAAAGCTTCTACATTCGCGCTGAACCGTTCCGCCGCCGAAGGCTTGTCCCCGTATGCCCCGCCGACATGGATGTTGTTTTTGGCCCGGGCGTCCAGCCCCATGGCTTCAAACATCGCGATATGATGCTCCAAATCACGCAGCGACGACTCCAGCACCTCCGGCCGTGGCGTGCTGAGCACCGTGAAATGATCGGGATGGAACGAGACGCGAACGCCGTGCTTTTTGACGTAATTCCCGACTTCGGCAAACGGCTCCCTCAGCGCTTGATAGGAATTCCATTCTCTAAGCAGTTCGTGAGTCGCAAGCGGAACCAGCTTGGACGAAAACCGGTAGACCCGGATATCGTTGCCGACGTTATGCTTCAGCAGCCGCAGCGTGTTGTGCAAGTTTTGCTCCGCGATTGTCTCCAGTCTACGAACCGCGGCGTCGCGGTCGGGCAGACTCATGAATGTCTTCAGCGTCATCGTCTTGGAAGGCGACGCGTCCGCGATCAGCGCCGACATCGCCACATAACCGAATCGTACGATCACTTAAGCATCCGCTTCCCCAAAAAACATCTCGTATGCCAGCGCGGTCTGCACCGCGGATTCCTCTTCGGTCAGCTTGCGCACCAGATCCAGCTCCACCGAGGTAACTTCTTCCCCGTTAAAGTTGATTTCGGCCACGCACGCCGTGATTTTCACGATCGCCACCGCCTTGTTATCCGGAGTATAGGCGATCACCTTCTGGCCTGTAGGAAAGACGCGTAGTCCTTCCTTCCGCATTTTCCCCCGGCCGTATTCCAAGAGCTCGAACAGTTCCTGTTCCTTTTTGAATTTGCATACCGAATTAAATTCCGTTTGAAAACCCATGACTTTTCTTCCCCCTTCAAGGTTGTTCCAATAGTTGAATAATGGATCAAGACGCCAAATCACGGGCCTCGGCGGATTAATTCACGCTATTTTCGAAATCAAGGCTTTGGCGGGCTTCATACCGTTCAAGAGCCAGTCCGATCAGCCGATCCAGCAGCGATTCATAGCTCAAACCGGTTTCGCGCCACAAGAGCGGATACATGCTGAACGGGGTAAATCCCGGCATCGTATTGACTTCATTGATCCAGATCTTATGATCGGATTTGCGCACAAAAAAATCGGCGCGGCATAATCCGCTGCCATCGATCGCCTTAAAAGCCTTCACCGCTAACTCCCGAATCTCGTCGGCAAGCTCCGCGTCGATCGGCGCCGGAATCAGCATTTGCGATTTACCGTCGAGGTATTTGGCTTGGTAGTCGTAGTATTCTCCGGAAGATACGATTTCTCCCGGTACCGAAGCTTGCGGTTCGTCATTGCCAAGCACGCCGACCTCCACTTCGCGGGCGTCGACGAACTCCTCGACGATAACCTTCACATCGAAACGGAGAGCGAAAGCTACCGAATTCAAAAGCTCATCGCGGTTTCTCGCTTTGGAGATGCCGACGCTGGATCCCAGATTCGCCGGTTTGACGAAACAGGGGTAACCCAGAATTTCTTCAACATTCTGAATCAAAGCGTGGTTGTCCCGCTCCCACTCCGAAGCCGTAAAGTAACTGTATTTGCATTGCTCAAGTCCGGCTTCATCGAACAGCTTCTTCATGATGACTTTATCCATTCCGCCCGCAGAGGCGAGTACTCCCGCCCCAACATAAGGAAGATCGGCCATTTCGAACAAACCCTGGATCGTACCGTCCTCCCCGTTTGTACCGTGCAGCAGCGGGAAAGCAACGTCAATCGCCGAAACTCCGTTCGAAAGCTTGCCGAACAAAAGGGAGATCGCTTCGGAGGTTTCCCCCGCCGCTTTCGCGAGCTTCAGTTCTTCCAAGTCGCCGAACGGAGCCGTCAGCTTGCCGCCAACTCTCCATTTCCCCTGCTTCGTAATATAAAAAGGAAGCAGTTCATATTTATCAAAGTCAAACGCTTGCGATACGGCGAAAGCCGTTTGCAGCGAAATTTCGTGTTCTCCCGATTTGCCCCCATAAATGAGCCCAACGGTTAATTTGTCCTGTCCCATGAGTAACCTCTTTTCTGTAATTTGCAAGCAACGAAGTCTGGGCCGGCTTGTCAGAACCGATCCGGAATGTGGAGAAAACGGTACACGGTTCTATCCGTCCAGGCATAAGAATCCTTGTAATCCCAGTACCGGTG
Source organism: Paenibacillus terrisolis (assembly GCF_056171975.1). Classification (NCBI taxonomy): domain Bacteria; kingdom Bacillati; phylum Bacillota; class Bacilli; order Caryophanales; family Paenibacillaceae; genus Paenibacillus; species Paenibacillus terrisolis. The sequence goes on from NZ_JBKFGG010000017.1 coordinate 36,120, forward strand.
TTTGCTGGGGACCGTATGGGCGTTTACCAGCGGCATGCCTCCGGCGTCAAACGCCGTTACGATGGTGCTGTGCTCAAAGGCTCCGTTTCCGTCCCAGTCATAGATGATGACGTCTCCCAACTGCAGCTGCTCAGCCCGGTCCAATAACTCCGCCCGAAGTCCCAAACGGCTCGAACTCAAATGATTCTGCAGCGCATTGGCTACCGACCAACTGTAGCTCCAGGACTCGCGCCCGCTGACATATCCCTTGTACCACCAGCCCGATTCCCTTTTTCCAGTATAGTTTATCGGGGCACCGCCTGCAAAGAGACTTTGGGAGATATAATTGGTGCAATCGACTTCAAATTCGGCGAATTCCGGATTGAATCCGTCCCACCAGCGATCCGCGTACAAAGCGGCTTCTTCCCGGCGGTAAGCGGTCCTGCGGACGGCTCCGCCGCCCAGTACTTCGCGGTTAAGGTACGGAAGCGGCGTGGTGCGTATCCGGCCGCCGTCAGCGGCAGACTCCAGAGTCGGAAGCACCAGGGCAGGGTGCCGTTCCGGCACGGGCTGAACAACCCTCGAAATGGTCCAACCCGCTCCGTCCCGCTCCAGTGTAAGCCGCTGCTTGTCGATCCGCTCCTCCTGATGCCGCGCCCCGCCTTTTTCATAGTAAATTTTTCGCAAAAGCTGAAGATCCACTTCGATTTCGCCTTCGCGGCTTTCGATCTCACGTATCAGCTTGGCCCGAGTTTCGCAGCGCAGCGGAACCGCTCCCCTGACTCGGTACCATTTCTCGAGCTTTTCTTTTCGTGCGCTGCGAATAAGCTTATACTCCAAATCCGTGACAACAGTCCCATCGTTTCGGGAACGGTAATCGACTTCGTCCTGATTTTGCTCGTTCACGTATATCGACAAAGTTTTTCTCCACTCTTCGGACATATGACCAAACCTCCTTATATGATCCTTACAAATTTATATGAGCGCCGCAGATGGAGTATGAACCAGCCGAAAACGGCGTGGAAAAGATGAGTCGCAAGCCTGCGCTGAAAGCCTATTCATCCGCGTGACAGAGCCGTGAGCGACAATTTTTAGGCGCAAAAAGTTCTTTACTCGCCGCGTCAGGAACGCTATACTTAACGTAATCGATATTTTGAAATTGTGTTTCATACAGTGAAACTAATCAAATGAGGAGGTCCTTTCATGTCTACGAACGATTTTTGGTCCGCGGCGCGCAAGCTGGAAGTCGGCGGCAAGAGCTACCGTTATTTCAGCCTGCAATCCCTGGAGGACCAAGGGCTCGGCAGCATTTCAAAGCTTCCGTTTTCCATTAAGGTGCTGCTTGAAGCCGCTGTCCGCCAATATGACGGAAGAGCCATCACCCAGGAGCATGTCAAGCAGATCGCCGGCTGGAGCGAAGGACGGGACGAAAACAAGGAGATTCCGTTTATCCCGGCGCGGATCGTTCTGCAGGATTTTACCGGCGTTCCTGTTGTGGTTGATCTGGCCGCCATGCGCGATACGGTGAAAAAAGCCGGTGGCGACCCGAAGCAAATCAATCCGCTGGTACCCGTCGATCTCGTGATCGACCACTCGGTCATGGTTGACGCTTTCGGCACGCCGGAAGCGCTCGAATACAACATGGAGGTTGAATTCGAACGCAATGAAGAACGTTACCGGTTCCTGCGCTGGGCACAAACCGCCTTCAATAATTTCCGGGCCGTGCCCCCGGCTACGGGCATCGTTCACCAGGTCAACCTCGAATATCTGGCCTCGGTAGCGGCTACAAAAACGGTGGATGGCGAAACGATCGTCTTCCCGGATTCCCTCGTCGGCACGGATTCCCATACGACGATGATCAACGGCCTTGGCGTCGTTGGCTGGGGCGTGGGCGGCATTGAGGCCGAAGCCGGCATGCTGGGGCAGCCGCTTTATTTTGTCGCACCGGAAGTCATCGGCTTCAAACTGACCGGCTGCCTGAGCGAGGGAGCAACGGCTACCGACCTTGCCCTCACGGTAACGCAAATGCTGCGCAAAAAAGGCGTCGTCGGCAAATTTGTGGAATTCTACGGTCCGGGTCTTTCGAACATCAGCTTGGCCGACCGGGCGACCGTCGCCAACATGGCGCCGGAATACGGCGCTACGGTCGGATATTTCCCGGTTGACCAAGAAACGCTGGCCTACCTGCGCAGCACGGGACGCTCCGACGAGCAGATTGCGCTTGTCGAGGCTTATTTCAAAGCTCAGGGCTTGTTCCGGGCGAACGACACGGAAGACCCGGTATTCTCCGACCTCATCGAGCTGGATCTCGCCACGGTGGTGCCAAGCCTTGCCGGACCGAAACGTCCGCAGGACCGCATTGAGCTGACCGCCATGAAGGAAAGCTTCAACAGCATCGTCCGTACGCCGGTGGACAAAGGCGGTTACGGCCTCAGCGAAGAAAAGCTCGCACAATCCGTGCCGGTAAAGCATCCGGACGGCTCGGCCAGCGAGCTCAAGGCCGGCGCCGTGGTCATCGCGGCGATTACGAGCTGCACGAACACGTCCAATCCTAGCGTGATGGTGGGCGCAGGCCTGCTCGCCAAAAAAGCGGTGGAACGCGGCCTGACGAAGCCGGGCTATGTGAAAAGCAGCTTGACGCCGGGTTCCCTCGTCGTCACCGAATATCTGCAAAAAGCCGGCCTTATCGAGCCGCTGGAGGCGCTGGGCTTCCATGTCGCCGGTTACGGCTGCGCCACCTGCATCGGCAACTCCGGCCCGCTGCCGGACGAGGTCGGCGCGGCGATCGCCGAGAACGATCTCACCGTTGCGGCCGTCCTGTCCGGCAATCGCAACTTCGAAGGACGCGTGCACGCGCAGGTCAAAGCCAACTATCTGGCTTCCCCGCCGCTTGTCGTCGCCTATGCGCTGGCCGGCACGGTCAACATCGATCTGCAAAACGATCCGATCGGATATGATCCAAACGAGCAGCCCGTCTTTTTGAAGGACATTTGGCCTTCTTCCGCGGAAATCAAGGAAGCGATCGCCGCGTCGATCAGTCCGGAAATGTTCCGCAGCAAATACGAGCATGTCTTCACGCAAAACGAGCGCTGGAACTCCATTCCGGTGCCGCAAGGCGAATTGTACGAATGGGATGAGAAATCCACATATATCCAAAATCCGCCGTTCTTCGAAAAGCTGGGCGAAGGCCTGACCGATATCGCCGATATTCGCGGCGCTCGCGTACTTGCCCTGCTTGGCGACTCCGTCACGACGGACCATATTTCGCCGGCGGGAAATATTTCGCCGAGCAGTCCGGGAGGAAAATATTTGAGCGACCATGGCGTGGAGCGCAAGGACTTCAACTCCTACGGCTCGCGCCGCGGCAACCACGAGGTGATGATGCGCGGCACGTTCGCGAACATCCGCATCCGGAATCAAGTGGCGCCCGGCACGGAGGGCGGCGTGACGAAGTACCTGCCAACGGGTGAAGTGATGTCCATCTACGACGCCTCAATGCAGTACCAAGCGAACGGGCAAAACCTCGTCGTGATCGCCGGCAAAGAGTACGGCACCGGCAGCTCCCGCGACTGGGCAGCCAAAGGTACCTACCTGCTAGGTGTCAAAGCGGTCATCGCCGAGAGCTTCGAGCGGATTCACCGCAGCAATCTCGTCGGCATGGGGGTTCTTCCGCTGCAGTTCGGCGCCGGCGGCAGTTGGAAAGTGCTTGGCATCGACGGAACCGAAACGTTCGACATCGATGGACTCAGCAATGACGTGAAGCCGGGGCAAGAGCTAACCGTAACGGCAACTCGTCAGGACGGCAGTACGTTCGAGTTCACGACGATCGCCCGTCTCGACAGCATGGTCGACGTCGATTACTACCATAACGGCGGCATTCTGCAGACTGTGCTGCGTCAGATGATTCAAGCGCACGTTTAATATTCACTTCACTCGCCTGAACAAATTGAAGAGCTGTCCCACATACGGATTCGTTCTTTCCCGGATCCGCTTGGGATAGCTCTTTTTGCGTTTGCTCCGAGTTAACGCCGATCGGTGAAACGTGCAGAAACGGGATCGTACTTCTTGCCGATCGCCATACATCTACACTCAAAAGAAGTTCCTATTGCCTGAGACACACTTTTTTAACGGGAAAAACTCCCACTATTTTGGCGCTTTACCAATTCCTCACCTCACTTAACTGGAAATCCTCCCTTTATTATCGATGAAATTTCGAGTTAACCCTTTATACGGCCAAATTAGCGGGAAAAATTCCAGTTAACTGTTTCGTTTGCAGCAAATTATTATATTTAACTGGAGGAATTCCAGCTAATTTACTACGTGCGTGATTTTATGTGTGGTCCCAGAAAGTCGAACACGACTGCATATAATTTGCGAGTGAACACGTGTCGCCCCATCGCCGCCATACAACGCTGCATCATGCATCGGGGATCTACTCGCGGTGCGAAAAGCCTGGTCTTATAAACCTCCTTCGTTTTCTACTCACACTTTACTTCGTTGAATTTATCTGTTATATTTCATGTATAACAGTTATAACAAGGAGGTGTCTTTTGGTTGATCATCAAGCTCGACATGCAGTCCGACATTCCCATTTACACGCAGTTGGTCAATCAAATCATCGAAGGTATAGCCGGTGGTCTGCTGGAACCCGGCGAACCGCTGCCCTCAGTGCGAAGCCTCGCCTCGGATATCGGTGTAAATTTGCATACAGTGAACAAAGCGTACACACTCTTGAAGCAGGACGGCTTCATTCAAGTGCACCGCCAAAGGGGAGTCGTCGTCAACCCGGACGGCATGCCGTCGGTATCGGATGAATACCTCGACAAGCAACGTAGAGAACTCAAACCGATCGTCGCCGAGGCGATCTGCCGGGGAATGGGCAAAGAAGAACTGCTCCAGGCAGTAACACGTATTTACCAGGAAATTACACAGACCGAAGGGGAGTAAAATTCTTATGCAATGGATCCTTGCCACGACGCTTGTTTTGATGTTTTTACCCGTTGCCGCTATCCTCGCGTTCATCCCTTATTTAACGAGGGAGACAGTCAGCTTCGGAGTTTCCGTCAGCGAAGAGCATTACCGCAGCGAGCCGCTTCGTAAAATGCGCAGAACCTACGCGACTGTAAGTTTGACGATATACGTGCTGCTTCTGATTCCCTGCCTCTACGCCCTTCTTCAATGGAAAACGGAGGCACAGGCGCATATCGTCGGTGCTTACGTTATCGCCATCGTGGTCGTATCATTCATCCTGAACCTGACCTTCTACTTCAGAATGAAGAAGCTTCGTTCCGGTTTGCCCGTTGCTTCGCCAGGCCAAGACGTTCTGGCCGTGGATACCAAGTTCCACCGCCAGAAACTCGTGATTTCGAACAAATGGTTCCTGATCCATTTCGCCATCATCATCGTCAGCACGGTGTTTGTGCTGGTGAATTATGATAAAATTCCCGATCCGATCGCCTTGAAGTTCGACGTTCAAGGCCATGTTGTGAGAAGCGCGGCCAAATCGTACCGGAACGTTTTGTTCCCCGGCGTAATGCAATTGATCATGACGCTGCTGTTTCTTTCCATCAACTGGAGCATCCAGAGAAGCAAGCAGCAGATCCATTCCGGAGATCCGGAGCGGTCGCTTCGGCAAAACGCCGTTTTCCGCCGGAGATGGTCCCTGTTCACCCTGCTGTCCGGGCTGGCGTTGGTTTTGATGCTTACGTTCATTCAATTCAATATGATTTATCCGCAGCGCTCGGAGATCATTTTGCTCGTCAGCGTCATCATGCCCGCTTTTGTGGTTCTTTTCGCCGCGATTTTGTCGTTCTCTACGGGGCAAGGCGGCAGTCGTATTATTCGGCCGGGCGCAGCTTCACCCGCGAGCCCGGTTAAGGACGACGCATACTGGAAGCTGGGAATGTTTTATTTCAATCCGCAGGATCCTTCCATCTTCGTGGAAAAAAGAATGGGCGTCGGCTGGACCGTTAATTTCGCCCATCCGCTGGGCTGGATCCTTCTGATCGGCATCATCGCCGTTGTTGGCGGCGCCAGTTTATTCGGACATTCATGAGTTTTTCGCATACATGAATTTATTTTTAAGGAGGAGTGAAACATGTCAAAACGCAATAAAGTCCTGTGTGCCGCGGCATCTCTATCTCTGACGCTCAGCCTTGCCCTTCCGTCCGCCTCGGCATCCGCCGCAGTCGGTGAGCAAGGCGGAAGCAATCTGGAGCCGGTCCGCGATGCCGCTCAGAAGCTCGGAGCCAGAGTTGACTGGGATCCGGTGAAGCGTACGATTACCATTACCAAAAACAGTGATACGCTGATCCTAAAGCTCGGAGATAAAGAGGCGGTCTTCAACGGAAAAAACCTGGTTCTCAGCCAGCCCGTCAGCGCCGAAGCGGGCCAGGCCATGACGGCCCCCGGCTTGATGGCCAAACTGTTTGCGGCGGCGACCCAAAGCGAAGACACCGCAGATCTGTTCATGCAGCAGCTTCGCTCCGGGAGCGGTGCCAAAGCGGCGGAATTCGTCAGCGATTCCTCGGCCTACGCATTTCCCGCCGCTCTTCTGGATCAACTCTGGAGCAACTATGAAGCCGCGTTTGGCCAAGTCACCGAACAAGTCGGAAAGGTCGAGGGTACCGACGCTCTTCACCGGAACGTGACGTATTCCTTCAAAACCTCCGGCGTACCGTTCGATATTACCGTGAGACTGAATTCCTCCGGAAAAATCGATGACCTGTATGTTGCGGCGGCCTCTTCATCCAAATACCAAAAACCGGTCTACGACAACCCGTCCGCCTACAGCGAAAAAGAGGTCGTCGTAGGGGAAGGTCCGATGGCTCTTCCGGGCACGCTCACCCTTCCCGCCGGCAAGGGTCCCTTCCCGGCCGTCGTTCTTGTGCACGGCTCCGGACCGAACGACCGCGATGAAAGCATCGAAGGCGCGAAGCCATTCCGCGATCTGGCCGTTGGCCTTGCCGCTCAAGGCATCGCCGTGCTTCGCTACGACAAGATCACCTACGAGCATTCATTCAAGGTCGCGGCCGACCCCAAGTTTACGCTGAAACGGGAAACCGTGGATGACGCGATATCCGCCGTGAAGCTGCTGAAAGAAACGGCAAATATCGATCCGTCTCGAATCTTTGTCGCCGGACATAGCCAGGGCGGGTACGCCATGCCGTTGATTGTGGACGAGGACAAAGCCGGAGATATCGCCGGAACGGTTATTATTTCCGGACCCAGCGGCAAGTTCGTCGACATTTTGTCCGAGCAATTGGATGAGCTCATCACACGCATGAAGCAGTTGGGGATTGATACCACGCCGTACGAACCGCAGGTCGCGCAATACAAGGCCATCGTCGCTATAGTGAACGATCCGCAGTATACGGTGGATCATATGCCGCCGCAGTTCCCGCTTCAACCTGCCTATTGGTGGTTCGAGCAAAAGAATTACGTCCCGGCGGAGCTGGCGAAAACACAAAAAGGCCCGCTGCTCATCCTGCAAGGCGAAAATGACTACCAAGTGCCGTTCGACCAGTTTGAAGGCTGGAAATCGGCTTTAAAAAGTCGCACGGATGTAGCTTTCAAATCGTATCCGAAGGTCAACCATTTGCTTGAAGAATACGACGGGCTTTCCGTCGGAGCGGAGTACGCCCAGCCGGCCAATGTCTCCCAAACAATCATCAACGACTTGGCAAGCTGGATCAAAAAAGCAAAATAAAAACCGTTCATGCCATTATCCATGCTTAATAAAAAACAGGCTGTTCCCTCGAGCGGATTCGAAACGCTCTTGGGTGCAGCCTGCTTATTTTCTTCAAGCGTTCATCATCATGCCCATCTCCCGGGCCGCTTCAATCAGCACCGGCCCGTATTCCTCCAGTTTCTGCCTGGTCATGCGGCTGACCGGCCCGGATACGGACAACGCGGCGGCAATTTTACCGCTATGGCCGAAAATCGGCGCAGACACGGCGGAGACCCCGGGTTCGCGCTCCTCGTAACTCGTGGCGTATCCGAACTGGCGAATTTGCTTCAGCTGAGCCGAATAAACTTCCCGGTCGACGAAGGCCGGCCATTCGGGATCGTCAAGCACGGCCTGCACAACCGCCTCGTCGGCATAAGCGACCAGCACCTTGCTCGACGCGCCGACGGACAGCGGCAGCCTTGCCCCGATCGGAGCCACCCGCCGGATCGGCTGATTGCTCTGCACGGCCTGAATGCGCAGCCGCTCGATGCCGTCGCGCAAATACAGGCTCACCGTTTCGCCAAGCCGGTCGCGCAGCCGTTCCATGAGCGGAAGGAGCAATACCGCCGGATCATCATTATGGGACAGGTGCGCCGACAACTCCCAAATTTTCAGCCCGAGACGGTATTTCTCCGTCGCCGCGTCGCGAATGACGAACCCCCGCTCCTCGAGGGTCGTCATCAGTCGGTGAACCGTGCTTTTGTGCAGCCCGATTTCGACGGCGATCTCCGTAAGTCCCAGATCGCTTCCTTTCGTAAAGCACATTAATATATCGAGGGCCCGTTCAACTGCACGGACCGTTAATTTTCGGTCTTCCATCCGGCATCACCTTTCATGGTTTCACCATACGAAACGAAGTTACAATAAATTATAGGTAAGCCGCCGATTTTCGTCAATGAAAACGCCGCTCCTCCAGCGAGAGTTTTTCCAGTTGTATTTCCATTTGACTTTGCCAACGCCCCGTCATACGATAATTTTAGGAGAATCGTCTTATTTCGACATAATCCGATATAGTTCAAGTGGAAGCAAAGATCATATAATCTAATATCCGCTTTAATCTTTTTATAGGAGGGGAGAGCATGAGCCAAGCAGGCCGAAGTGAACTTCCCTTGTCTTCCGGTTTCCAAGGCACCGAAGTTCCCTCGCTCTCGACCAGACGGATCAGTCTTAAAAACATCTTGGTCGCTTTAATGCTGTCCGTCCTTTTCTTTCTTTTGTTCTGCTTCGTTTCTTTGCACGGCTATATTGCCTGGGTGTTGTCCAATCCGACGGTGGCGCCGCTTTATTCCAACCCGAAGCTGTCCAAAAACCTGGAATACGAGAACATTGCTTTTCCTGCGGCCGACGGCAGCCGAATGATGCAGGGATGGTATATTCCCGCGGAAGATTCGGTCAAGACGATCGTGTTCAGCCATGGCTATGGCGCAAACCGGGAAGAATCCTGGATTCCGATGTACGACCTGGCCAACTTCGCGCACCGCCTCAACTTTAACGTCGTGATGTTTGACTACGGTTTCGCCGCACAGAACAGCAAAGAAGTAGCCACCGGGGGCAAAAAGGAAGCCCAGCAATTGCTCGGCGCGATCCAGGTAGCGAAACAGCGCGGCGGTCAGGAGATCGTCGTGTGGGGCTTCTCCATGGGGGCCGGCACGGCGCTGCAGGCTGCCTTGACAAGCAAAGACATCGACGGCATGATTCTCGACAGCACCTTTCTGCTGGAGCCGGATACGATGTACCACAATATCCGGCAGCACATCGATTTGCCGCGGCATCCGTCGCTGGAGATCATCGGCTTATTGCTGCCCGTGCTGAACGGCACAAGCCTGCGGCAAATTCCATACACGCAGGTCAAATCGGAGGACTATCCTTTTCCGACGCTGTTTATTCACGGCACCCAGGATGAAAAGGCGCCTTATCCGATCGCGGAGAAGCTTGCCGCCAATCAGACGAACCCTTATTCGGGAGTCTGGATCGTCAAGGGCTCCCATCATGAACTGATTTTCCGGGAGCACCCCAAAGAATATCTGCGCAAAGTCTCTCTTTTTCTCAGCAACATTAAAATAGCTTCACAAGGCACGTCCAACTGATATAAGGTCCATATCCGGAATAGCCAGGCATAAGCCAAACCTCCTCTCGAATAAGCTGTTAATAATGATTAATGAAGCCGGAGGAGGTTAACCCATGCTGTTCGATTACGGGCCTTATTTGCCTGTGCGCATTTTGGAAGAAATCCGTTTCTGGAAGCAGCAGGAGGCGGAGCATACCGAGGTTATCAAGGCGATCATACCCGGGCTTGAACCCCAATACGTCAAGGTGCTGGATGAGTGGAAGCAGGTGTTTGCGGAAACCGAAAAGGCAGCCGATCAATTGCTGCAATACGGGCTGTCCTCCAAGGAGGCCGCGGCGAACCCCGCCTTTATCCGGCAAACGGAGCAGTTGCTGCAGACGGCTTTCCGGCAGTCCTCCGAATTCGTCCGCCAACTCCAGTTCCTTCTGGATTACAGTCCGGCGGTCAAAGCCGTTCCATTAGCCCCGGTTGTGCTGAAGCACATCATGCGCGAATCCGAATACTTCCTTCATGTTCTAGAGAAGCTTAACCGGCCCGGGGAAATAGCCAGCCGTCTCGCGGACGAAGGCGAGTTTCACGCCTATGACCACACCCTCGACATCCTCGGCAGCGAGGATCGCTCCGATTCCGCCGAACCAAACCTGGAGGGCGAGGAATCGATCTCGCCGGAACTTGCCGAAACCCGGGTCTTCGACCATCCCGTCCCGATCGGCGGACATTCGCTTCCTCCCCTGCCCTACCCCTATAACGCCTTGGAGCCCTATATCGACGAGAAAACGATGCGCATCCATCATGACAAGCACCACAAAACTTATGTAGACGATTTGAACAAAGCGGAGAAAAAACTTCAGGAGGCGCGTAAATCCGGAGATTTCGATCTGGTGAAGCATTGGGAACGGGAACTGGCTTTCAACGGCGCGGGCCATTATCTGCACACGATTTTCTGGAATATTATGAATCCGAAGGGCGGCGGAAAACCGGAAGGCGAACTGCTGGAACAAATCAACCGGGATTTTGGAAGCTACGAGGCGTTTCACCACCAATTCTCTCAAGCGGCCGCCAAGGTCGAAGGCGGAGGTTGGGCCATTCTGGTCTGGGGCCCGCGCAGCCACCGGCTGGAAATTCTCACTGCGGAGAAGCACCAGAACCTATCTCAGTGGGATGTCGTTCCGCTGCTGCCGCTGGACGTATGGGAGCACGCTTACTATCTGAAGCATCAAAACGAGCGCCCGAAATATATCGCCGACTGGTGGAACGTCGTATATTGGCCGGCCGTGGCCGAACGTTTCCAAGCAGCGAAGAAACTAAAATGGCAGCCGTATTGATACGGCTGCTTTTCTTTTTGCCTGGTACGCGAGAAAGGAAAAGAGTCGAAAATAAACCTGCTTTCTCTGCTCGAATAAAACAAGCGGTTCGAAGTTCGCATGAACGCGACTTCGAACCGCTTGTTTGTTTATTCCAAAAATCCGGTATCGGCTGTGGACTATTCCTTGATCAAAGACAAAAATTCCGCCCTGGAGGCGGCATCTTTGCGGAAGCTTCCGCGTACGGCGGAAGTGACCGTCTTGCTGCCCGGCTTCTTGACCCCGCGGGCGCACATGCATAAATGCTCCCCTTCAACGACAACCATGACGCCTTGCGGCTGAAGAACTTCCTCCATGATGTCGGCAATTTGCGAGGTGATGCGCTCCTGTACCTGCAGGCGGCGGGTAACCGCCTCCACCAGGCGGGCCAGCTTGCTGAGGCCGGCGATTCTGCCGCTTGGAATATAACCGATATGCACTTTCCCGAAGAAAGGCGCCATATGATGCTCACACTGGCTGTAATAAACGATATCTTTTACAATAACAAGTTCTTCGTGATTCTCTTCGAACGTAACCCCCAGCACATCCCGGGGATCCACTTCATATCCGGCAAAAATCTCCTCATACATCCGGGTAACCCGCGCCGGGGTCTCAAGTAAGCCTTCCCGCTCCACGTCTTCCCCAATCAGCTTCAATATCTCGCGAACATGATGTTCGATTTGCTCCCGATTGCTGCCAACCTGCTTGTTCACATAATCCTTAACTCCAGCCATTCTTAGCGCCTCCTCCTTTCACAAAAGCATGGCGAACAGAGACGCTTTCAACAAACGACGCCTATGATGTTGTGGACCATACTTTCAAGCTCCTATTAGAGCGTAAAATTATTTTTTCTTACGAGACTTCTGTCCGGTAACTCCCGGAATCTGGCCTTGATTTTTCATCATTTGCTGCGCGCGCTGCATTTGCTTGCCGTTCAAATTGTAACCCATTTGCTTGGCCATCTTTTGCAGCATTTCCGGATTGCTTTGCATTTTCGTCATCTGTCTGCGCAAATAATACACACCGATCAAAAAGCCGCCGATCAGACCGACGATCAAAGTAATAATTGGAATTGCGATTTCCATGATTCAGCCACCCCTGCGATAATCTCCATGCATCTCCCTCATAAAGCTAAGGCGCACTCAGATAATAATAGCATTGACGATGCTGCGATTCAAGCGAGTACGGCCTCGATAAATACGGTTGTCTCAAAGGCCAAATCCACTTCGGTAACATCCAGTTCTTCGCCCGATCCGCGAACGATGCGAATTACGGGCCGACCAGGCAGCCCGCGGTGCTGACGAACGACGACGCCGGTCTCTTTTGTGGATAACCTAACCGCGGTGCCGTTCGGATAAACGGATACGATTCGGGTAAACTCCACTAACACGTCGTGGTCAAGCTCCTGTTCGGAATAAGCCATCAACTGTTCGCATGCCACGTGCGGGAGCACCGGGCGGCGAACATTGCCTCCGCCGCCTCCGATCATATTATCGTACATGTTCGCTACGGCCACGATTTTAGGAAAAAGGTGAATCTCGTCACCTTCCAGACCACGCGGAAGACCGGTTCCGTTCAGCCGTTCGTGATGCTGCAGCGCCGTATGGGCGATCAGCAAATTAAACTCCCGCTTATGCCGGAGCAATTCATATCCTCGCCAGGTGTGATGCGTTTTGCTGCCGTCCAACGATCCCCCCTCAGGCAAAGGAATCGACTTGCCGATGTCATGCAATAGCGCTCCAATGGACAAATCTTTAAGCTGCGAATAATTAAGACCCATATTTAACCCGATCATGGAGGACAAAAGACATACATTCATCGCATGCAAATACGAAGCATTATCGGAGGTTCTGATTTCGGTTAACTGCAGCAGGACCTCTTTATTGTTCAACACATCGTTCAAAAGGGCATCCACGCTTCCGCTGATTTTACGGGTGCTCCACTCCTTGCCCGAACGAACGGCCTCCAGCGTCTCGTTCATCTCCCGGAATACCGCTTGTTTGGTCGATTCTCTAAGGATATCCTCCGGTTCGACATCTTCAAATCCGGGGTCTTTGATGTAGAGCATGGTGACACCGATCCGTTTCAGCGTGTTGATCATGTAAACGGTCAGCTGGATCCCCGACGACAACAGCACGGTCCCGTTGGCCGAATACACCGTTTTACCCAAATATTGCCCCGGTTCGATATCCTCGACATTGATGAATCTCATGATTTAGTCCCCCTTGACGGAATTCGCGCCGTCATACTTCTCTTATATTCGAATTGTAAGTTATTCTGTATATTCGCCCTGGGAAGACCTTAATTTTCGTTCGGCGGCTTGAAGCCTTTCAAGCACTTCCCTATCTTCTTCGGCATCAAGGGCGCGGAGTACTGCCTGCAGCGCCTCAGCCCCGCCTATCCGACTTATTGCCCACGCTGCCGTCCCCCGAATTACCGGTCTCGGGTCATGAGTCATTATATCTATTAATTTCGGTATCGAGGTCTTGTCTTTGAAGTTCCCCAGAGCAATTACCGCATTTCTTTGGATCGGTTTTTTCCCTCTCCACGCCGCGGCGCTGTCGCCGAAGCGTTCTTTGAATTCACGGTTGCTAAGATCCAGCAAAGGCAGCAATAGCGGCTTGACCGTCTCTGGGTCCGGCTGAAGCTCAGGCCGGTGGTTCCAGGACTTTCCCTTGTTTTTGGGGCAGACCACTTGGCACGTATCGCATCCATACAGACGGTTGCCGATTTTGAGCATGAACTCCTCTTCAATGAAGCCTTTGGTCTGGGTTAAAAAGGAGATACAGCGCTGCGCGTTTAAAACCCCCGGACCCACCAAGGCACCGGTCGGACAAGCATCCAGGCATTTCGTACATTCACCGCAATCTTCCGTTACCGGAGTATCTGGGGGAATCGGGAGATTCGTGATAAGCTCGCCAAGGTAGATCCACGACCCCCATTCTGGAGATATGATCGCGCAGTTTTTCCCTTTAAATCCGATTCCCGCCCGCTCCGCTACCGCACGGTCCACAAGAGCCCCAGTATCCACCATGCTCTCGATTCTGGCTTCAGGCACCCGTTCCCGGATAAACGCTTCCAGTTGTGCCATCGCTTCGCGAAGCACCTCATGGTAATCCCGTCCCCACGCCGATCTCGCCAGAATTCCGCGCCGGTTCCCAGGCTCGGACTTCGGCGGGTCCTCCATTTTGGACGGGTACGCCACGGCGATGGAAATCAGCGAAGCCGGCTGATCCAACGATAGCTCCGGATAAATTCGCTTATTCAGATCAGGCTCTTCGAACCCCGATTCGTAGCCTTTCTCTCGCCGATCCATCAGCACGGATTTTAGCGAAAAAAACGGATCCGCGGTCGCAAACCCGATATCGTCAATTCCCAGCGATGGCGCCGCTTCCTGAATTTCACGCTTCAAATCCGCCCAAAACCCGGCTCCGGCACGATATGCCGTTGCGCCGGTCATCGCCATCTCTTTTCCCTCCTTGATCAGGACAAACGCTTGATAGCCTCCCGCGCGAGCAGGTCGCAATGATTGTTGAGCTCATTGTCGCTATGGCCTTTGACCTTCACGTATTCTACTTGATGTATTCCCATCAACCGCCATAGTTCCTGCCACAGCTCCTTGTTTTCGACAGGCTGGTTTTTACTGTTCTTCCAGCCGTTTTTGAGCCAGTTTCTGATCCAGCCTTGCTGAAAGCAGTTCACGACATAGGCGGAATCACTGTATACTTTAGCCCGGCAGGGCTCTTTAAGCTGGCTCAGCGCGGCAATGACGGCTTGTATCTCCATTCGGTTGTTGGTAGTAAGCTTCTCGCCCCCGGACAGTTCCTTCCGATGTCCGTTATATAAAAGAACGACGCCCCATCCCCCGGGTCCGGGGTTTCCCGAACAGGCTCCGTCCGTATAAATCGTAATTTCCTTCACCGCTACTCCTCCAGATTGCTATCCAAAAAGTAGGCCATCGGCCCCAACGAAAAATCGGCCTCTATAATAGAAAAGCATATCCAGCACCCATTTGCAACGGGTGGAAGATATGCTCAGGATTTTCCCCATATTTTTTTCTACAGGATTCGTTTCTTTACGACAAAGATTGAACAGCAGCAATCCCCAATTTCTGGAAAGCCTCCAAAAACTTGCTTGCGCCGTATCCCATCGCTTCATATAACGGCAGAAGCGCTTTGTTATGTTCATCCCCTGCAATCATAATACGGCGGACATTACGCAGCTGGAATCGCTGTTCCATGGCGGCGACAAGGCCCTTCCCAACACCGCGGCGGCGATATTCCGGATGAACCGCCATACGGTAAATGCAGCCCGTATTTTGATCGATCGTTCCGATCAGAACGCCCATGATCTCTCCCTCTACATCCGCAACCATAATTAGCTCCGAATCCCAAGACAGCTGTCTGGCAAACGCCCGCTTCGTGTCTTCGTAGCAATCCTCCGACAAGGCCACTTGCAAAAGCTCCATGACTTGACTCGCATCGCTCAACTGAAAGGAACGAATAAGCATGCTATGATCTCCCTTTTCTCTACGCATGATAGATCGATGTAAAATGTGCAGACCATGTTTACATCAACCGAATAAATTGAAACCAGACAAAAAACGAGAAAAAATCTGTTTCCTTGTCCATTAAACCACACTTATCTCACGAATACACCATTTTTCTTCTGAAAGCGCTTTATATTAAGCGGTTACATTTTTTATATTTCTTAAAATCTCCTAAATTTGGTCGGATGAATTCAAAAAAATAATTTACATTCCAATCACTGGTATATTAACGCTCGGTTAACAAAATTCCGTCTTTACAATTCTTTCGACTTTTAGAAACGGATGTTCTGAATATATTGCCTCATTCCGGAACATCATTAATTAGGATAAGCAAACAAGGAGGCATCATCATGGACAACCACAACGAGTCCCACAAATCAACGAGTGATCCGCAAGAGCTGCTCAAGCTAAAACACGAAGCCGATGAGCAAAAAGCGCAATTTACGAGCTTCGCCCGCAGCGTCAGTGGCGGAACTCCACCGGACCAAGGGCAGGTTGCCGGCGAGGACCACCATGAGCCTGATCAGCAAAATAATATGAAAACGACGGAAAATAGAAAGATGGAATAAATCAGATTGACTAACGCATGGAAAATTCAAAAGACCGGTCTTCTCCATATATAGAGAAGCTCCGGTCTTTTAATCTGATTGCGAACAAACGAGGAGATATAAAATTAGGCCGTGAAATATTCGTTTAAAATGCGCAAAAAGACATTCGGGAAAGCCAATTTGTCCATATCGGCCTTGCCGATCCAGCGATAAATCTCCCCGGTGTCCCCAGCCGAAGCCGGTCCGGCCTCATATGCCGCTCCGGCTTCCGCCGCATTTAACCCGGCAGCTCCGCCGGTCTGCGTCAAAGAAGGATCCATCTCGTTAAACCGGAATATGCGGAGGTTCCAGTGAATATGGCTGAACGTATGTTCCGCGTTCATCCATGCTTCCTCCGGCCGGGCAGGCACACCCGCCTCCGCAAGCGCCAGGGCCAGGCGGTCCATCGCCGGACCGTCCGGCAGTCCGGCGCCTTCGCCGGGCACGGCGTCCGCCGGGATGTGGGGCAGCTCCCACATCCGCGCGAGCAGCCCGGCGTCCGGCCGCCGGCGGACGAGCACGCGCCCGACCCGTTCCCCGCCGCCCTCGACTAAGGCGGCAAGCCGGTATTCCGGCCGCGGCGGCTTCGCCTTGCTCTTCACCGGCAGCCGCTCCTCGGCGCCTTCCAGGCGTCCGGCGCAGCGGGCCATGACGGGGCAAATCAGGCATTGCGGAGATTTCGGGGTGCAGACCAACGCCCCCAGCTCCATCAGCGCCTGATTGAAGTCCGAGGCCCGCCCCTCGGGGATGAGCTCGGCGGCCAGCTCCTCCATCCGTGTGCGGGTGCCGAGCTTCATGATATCCTCCTCGATGAGGAAATATCGCGACAGCACCCGCATCACGTTGCCGTCCACCGCCGGTTCCGGGCGGTTGAAGGCAATGCTGAGGATGGCCCCGGTCGTATACGGGCCAACCCCCTTTAAGGCGGACACCTCCGCCTTATTGTCCGGCACGGCGCCGCCGTGGAGCTCAACAACCTGACGCGCCGCCGCCTGCAGATTGCGGCCCCGGGAATAGTAGCCGAGCCCTTCCCAGCATTTCAGCACATCTTCCTCCGGCGCGGCCGCCAAATCCGATACCGTGGGAAATCGCTCGATAAAACGGTGAAAATACGGAATTACCGTATCCACCCGCGTCTGCTGCAGCATAATTTCCGAGACCCAGATGTAATACGGATCGCGGTGCCTGCGCCAGGGCAAATCCCTTTTTGAACGCTCATACCAAGCAAGCAGCTCGGTACTGAAGTAATGTTTGCTTCCGTTGTCTCCGCTTCCCAGCATGATGTCCTATGTTCTCCTTTACTTTATGAAATGACTCGTTCGACTACGGCAAAAGCGGACGCAAGATGCCGCTCGTGCGTGATGCTGAGATGTACTGCGTACTGGTCCGGTTCCGCAATTCCGAGTCTTTTCCAAGCCTTGGGCGCCAATAAAACCGACGGTTTCCCGTTAAGGTCAGGCATGATCTCCATATCCGCAAACCCGAGAACCTTGCCGATTCCGCAACCAAAAGCCTTGCTGACCGCTTCCTTGGCGGCAAAACGTCCCGAAACAAACTCGGCGGGTCTTGCGATTCTCCCGGGCAAATCCCATTCGGACGGCGTCAAAATACGAAGCATCAGCCTTTCGCCGATCTTGCTTTCGAGCATCCGGAGCACACGTTCAATTTCCACCACGTCATGTCCAATCCCGTATATCAACGTCGTTCCCTTCTTCCTTTTCCGCCTAACAGCGAGCGTCCAGTTAGCTAACATTCACATTGTAACAGGGAAGATCGCGGGAAGCGAGTCCGAAGGATGTGAACGTTGGAACGTTGCCTAGCCCTGCCGTTCACGTCCTCGCACCCCCCTGACATTTTTTTGCTTCAACCGCTAACGGATCTGAGAAACGTTATTTCCCGTTTTTGCGGCCCCTGGCAAATCTAACGGACTCCAGTGACGTTATTGAATTACTTTAACGCAAAAACAGGCTTAAAAACCCAAAATAAGGGCTCCTCGATCCGTTAGAATTATTGAATGTTTGGTTTGGGACAAATAACGTCTCTCAGATCCGTTAGACATTAGTTCTGGTTCAGTATCCAGATCCATTTTGTTTTGCTCAGTATCGTCCTGCTCTCTCCGTTCGGACCTGCTCTTCTTCCCGCTCTGATCTATTCCATACCGCCTTTCCGTTCATTTTCGCTCTCCACTTTTTCGCTCTCCACTTTTTCGCTCCGGTTCTGCTCTACTCCGCTCTTCCAGCGCTGTAAGTCCTCCGTTCCACTCCTTCAGTTCCGCCCTTCTAGGATTTCCCTTCTCACGCGCAAATCCGCTCCTTCTCTATGGTATATTTATTAATAACCAACATCGGAATCGGAAAGGAAGGATAACTAATGCCAAGCGATTTTCAAATTTCTCCGGAAGGCGGATATCTGCTGCGCTGCACGCGGTATCCCGCGGCCCAACCAGTCCCTTCCGCTCTCGTTATCATCGCGCATGGATACAAAGGATTCAAAGACTGGGGCATGTTTCCCTATGCCGCCGAGCAGCTCAGCCGCTCTCACGAGGTCGTGACCTTCAATTTTTCACACAACGGCATCGGCGAAAACCCGCTCGAATTTACCGAACTCGAAAAATTCGCGGTCAATACCTATGACCGGGAGCTGGCCGATCTGAAAGCCTTAATCGCCTATCTCCGCTTGGACGAGCGGCTCTCGAAGCTTCCGCTGTTCCTGATCGGCCACAGCCGGGGAGCCGGCGTGTGTCTTGTGCACGCGCTTGATCATCCGGGCACCGTCAACGGCGTAATTTCCTGGAACGGAGTGACCCGCCTGGATCTCTTTACCGATCAGCAAAAAGAGGAAATGCGCGCCTCCGGCCGCAGTTATGTGATGAACGGACGAACCGGGCAGCAAATGCCCCTGGACGCCATCATTCTCGAGGACCTGGAGCATCAGCGGGAGCGCTATGATGTTTTGGAGCGAATGGCCTCTTCCCCCGCCGAAGCCCGCTTTCCCGTCGCCTTGGTCCAAGGGACGGAAGACGGCGCCCATCTGCGTCAAGGCTCGGCCAAGCTGGCTCAGCTCAGACCCGGTATTTCGCGGATTCACATTCCCGGAGGGAACCACACCTTCAACACGGTTCATCCCTTCCGCGGCACCACGCGTCAGTTGGAAGAGGCGCTCCAGGCTACTTTTGCTTTTATTTCGGAACATTTACCCGGATAATACCTCTGCGCCGAAAACCGACAGCAAGAATGATCAAGAATTACCCCCGATGCTCAACTATACTTGCCTTATATATAAGTTGAGCTAATGACTAGACGTTTACGGACTGCCGTGTGAATCTTCCTCCCGGTCGACTTCACTTCCGGAACAATCCCCACGCTTCCCCGTATTGTTTTTCCTTCGCTCAGCTTGTATAGACCGGTCTGGAGGAAGTTCATGAACAATATCCGCATGATTCAGCAAAGCATCGATTATATCGAGGAGCGGCTTGACGAGGATTTATCGTTAAGCGGGATCGCCAAAGCGATGTTTTATTCGGAGTACCATTTTCACCGCACTTTTCTATATTTTGTCGGGGACACCGTTACTTCTTACGTGCGCAAACGCCGGTTGTCCAAAGCGGCGGAGCTGTTGACCGAAACCGACATGAAGGTGCTGGATATCGCGCTCTTGTGCGGGTTCGGATCACATGAGGCCTTTACGCGCGCTTTCCGGAAAATGTACGGCATCCTTCCGACGGACTGCCGCAAGCTGGGCTCTCCGCCTTTTCTCGTAGCCAGAGCCGAGCCGCTTCTCGCTATCGGTGCCCAAACCAATTTTGAATGGGGAGATTATGAAATGGAACATCGGATCGAAACGCTTCCGGCAATGAGGATTTTGGGGTATGCGCTGCAAACGACCAATGTCGATGGTCAGAACAACAATGAGATTCCCGCCTTTTGGCAAAAGTACATCAAGGAAGGATGGGGCGCACGCGTTCCGGGAAAACAACGGCCCAATGTCGAACTTGGCGTCTGCACTCCATCCGAAGAAGACGGCTCTTTCCGCTATATCATCGGCTTTGAGGTTGACAATGAAACTCCTGTTTCGGACGGACTGACAGAGTATCACATTCCTCCTGCCACCTATGCTGTCTTTACGACGCCTGCAGTCAAGGAAGAACAGTTCTCTGCCTCGATCCAGCAAACGTGGAATGAGATTTTCACCAGTTGGTTTCCTAAATCGGGGTATGAGCAAACCTATTCTCCGGACTTCGAATGGTACGATGAACGGTGCTGGCCGAAGGAGAACTGTCGGATGGATATCTACATTCCCGTTCAGCCTGCAGCAGCAATCAATCCGCAGCCGCGTCCATAAGCGAACAACCAAATCAAAAAGGCCCGTCTCTCCATTCACCGGAGAAACGGGCCTTGCTCGTAATCGTTGCTTTCGCCTTAGATACCCGGAATCGGGCTGCGTTTATGCTCTGTCTTCAAATAGAAGGATTCCAGCCGTTCCTTGGTGGCCGGATCAATCTCTTTGCCTTCCAAATAGTCGCTGTTGTCGTTGTAGCTGATGCCCAGTTCTTTCTCGTCGGTTTGGCCTTCCCACAATCCGGCGGTCGGCGCTTTATCGAGAATCGCTTGCGGCACGCCCAGATGAGCGGCAAGCAAGCGAACCTGACGTTTATTCAGAGAGCTCATCGGAGTGATATCCACAGCCCCGTCGCCCCATTTCGTGTAGAAGCCGGTAATCGCTTCGGAAGCGTGATCGGTTCCTACCACAAGCAGATTCAATTCAAAAGAAAGCGCATATTGCACGACCATCCGCGTCCGCGCTTTGACGTTTCCTTTACCCTGCGGGCTGATATGCCGGGATTGTCCGATATTTTTAAGCCCATGCTCCACCTCAAGCGCAATTTCGTCCACGGCTTCTTCGATATTCGTCTCGACGGTATGCTTCAATCCAAAGGCCTTGGCCACTTCATAGCTGTGCTCGATGTCCTCCTGCTCGCCGTAAGGCTGGAACACGCCCAGCGTGATATACTCCTTGCCCGTTTCCTGCGACAGCTCATCCGTCGCTTTTTTGCACAGCGCCGTCGTCACCGCGCTATCGATGCCGCCGCTGATAGCGATCAATAGTCCCGTTGTCCGCGAGCTTTTTACATGTTCTTTCAAAAAATCGACGCGCCGGCGAACTTCCGCTTCGGCGTCGATAGCTGGCTTCACGCCGAGGCGCGCAATGATCTCCTCCTGCAAACTCATTGTCTCATCCCTCCGTTTTAATTTTTGTATACAAGTTTATGTAAAACGCCCCCGCAGCACCGGCATGCACCGAACTTTAGGGGCGCCCTGCGATTCGCCGCCGCCCTAAAGGGAGCCGCACGAGCGCTTACCGGCAATAACGATCAAAAACGCTGGTTAATTCCGAAGCAATCTCTTCGGCTGAACGATCCTCAATTTGATGGCGTTCGATAAAATGAACCAGTTCGCCATCCTTCATCAGAGCGATCGAAGGCGATGACGGAGGATAAGGCGCAAAATACTCGCGGGCTTTGGCCGTCGCTTCCTTGTCTTGCCCGGCAAACACGGTAAACAAGTGATCAGGAGTCAAGTCATGCTGCAGCGCCTTGGCTACGCCAGGGCGGCATTGTCCGGCCGCACATCCGCAGACCGAATTGATTACGACGAGGGCTGTGCCCTTCGAAGCCGGCACGCTCGCCGCCACTTCTTCCGGCGTACGCAACTCCTGAATCCCCAGAGAAGTAAGTTCGTCTCTCATCGGTTGAATCATGTCTTTCATATACTGGTCAAATGACATCGACATTCCTTTCACCCCTTATGTCAACTATTCGGCTCAAGGCCTCAAGCGGCCTTGGTCCGAATTCTATTTTATTATACATTCGGAAGGAAGGAAAGCAACCGGTTGACCGCTACCCGGCGCTCCGGTCTTCACCGGGGCCAAGAGTCTTGTTATCGTTCAGCGGAAAAAACACCGTGAAGGTGGTTCCCTTCCCCTCTTCGGATTGAACCGTGATCTTCCCGCGATGCCGTTCGACAATGCTTAAACAAAGCGCCAATCCAAGACCGGTGCCCTTGGCTTTCGTGGTATAAAACGGCTCAAACAGCTTCTCCTGCTGTTTCTGGGAGATGCCCGGTCCCATATCGGATACCAGAATCTCGACGCCTCGTTCGCTGAGTCTCGTCTCCAGCGTCAACTGCCCCTTCTCTCCCATCGCTTCCATCCCGTTGCGCGCCAGGTTAAGAATGACCTGCTTGATCTCTTTGGCGTTCAGGTGAAGCTCAGGGATATTGTCTCCTTCCCGCACTTCGATGCTTTGGCCGCGCAGATTGGCATCCGCCCAAAGCAGTGGGGTCAGTTCCCCGATAATGTCGTGCAAACGGCATTCTTCGCTCTGGACGACCCGATTCTGGGCCAGTGACAAAAAATCGTTAATGATGCTGTTGGCCCGGTCCAACTCCTCCATGACGATCCTGTAATAATTGTCCAGGGAAACCGGGCTTTTCTCCCGCATCAGCTGCAAAAAACCGCGAACAACCGCCATCGGATTGCGGATTTCATGGGTGATGCCGGCCGCCATCTGCCCGACGAGACTCAGCCTCTCGACATGGCTAAGCTCCGTTCGCAGCGTCTCCAGCTCGGTGATGTCCTGAATGATCAATACGGCCCCGATCATCTCATTGGTTTCGCTTTTATTGATCGGAGATGTGCTGGTAAAATAAATATGGTCTTCGCTTTTGAGAAGCTCCGTGGTTTTTAGATTGCCTTCAATCGTTTGCTGCACCCGCGATGACATCGTTTCGATCAGGATGCCGCTCATGGCGTCGCTCAGCTTGCGCCGGATCAAATCCTTCCGGGTCGCTTCAGCACGTTCTTTCCGGTAAAATTGAAGAAACGTCTCATTAATGGAAACGATGTATCCCTGTTGATCGAGCAGGATGACACTAACCGGAGCCGCGTCCATCATTTGCTGCAGCTTCTCGGCTTCGCCGAAATATTTATGCGAGAGATTCGTGACCTGTTCACGCAGCTTTTCTTTTTCCAGGGTTATTTCCGTGATGTATACGAATAGGCTTCCGGCCAGCAGCGCAATAAAAGAATTGGCGAACAAAGCCATAAAAGCGCTTAAATTTTCGGTTAAAGTCATGCTCCCCGTCAGAAAAGGCAAGGATGCGATCATAAGCTCCCCGGTCATAAAAAATCCGGACAAGATCACCACTTTGCCGTGGCGCCCGACCTTTTTGAAAAGAGGGGACGTCAGGAGAACAAACGGATACAGCATAACTCCCGTTTCTAAAAGGAATTCAAGGAAAGTGTAGTTTACTGCAAATAAGGGATATAAGAGCAATTGCAGAACGGCTAACATAAAACCATGCCGAATTCTGCCGTACATCATGAACGCAAACAAGGGTAAAATTCCGAAATCAAGCGGGATAACGTCCCATAACCGAACGGCAAACAAGGAACAAAGGACCATGCTGAGGATGCAAGTATATAATAGCCCTGTGGTGTTGGTTTCCCTGTGACCGGCACGGCTTTTTCGTTGAGAATGGGCGTCAACTTTCTCATAAGTCAACGGAAACAGAAATGCCGGCAGACTGGCGATAAGGACCTGTAGCAGGATTTCTTTTACAGCATCCACAATCTCCCTCCTTAAACGGAAGAGTACACTCTGTTTCGATTAAAGCATAGGCGACAAAGTTTTACAATGTTTCTTATTAAGGTTTAAATAACCTGCACTATCCAGTTAAATAGATAACGCCCCTGGAAATTATTGCTTCCAGCCCTCGTGAGCTATAGTGAGAAAAGTACAAATAAGAAAGGGAACCCAAATGGAAAAATACGACATTATTGTTATAGGAGGCGGGCCCTCGGGCCTGATGGCCTCAATCGCCGCCGCTGAACGCGGAGCCTCCGTCACTCTTCTCGACAAAGGGGATAAGCTCGGCCGCAAGCTGGGGATTTCCGGCGGAGGCCGCTGCAACGTAACCAACGCCAAAGAAATCGACGAGTTAATCACGTATATTCCAGGAGGCGGAAGATTTCTCTACAGCGCCTTCTCGGTTTTCAGCAACCGGGATATCATCGCGTTTTTCGAAAATTTGGGGATTAAGCTAAAAGAAGAGGATAACGGGCGGATGTTTCCCGTTTCGGACAAAGCCAAGTCCGTTGTGGACGCGTTGATCGGCAAGGCCCGGGCGCTTGGCGTTCAACTGCTGGTGAACCATCCCGTTCAGGAAATCGTCTATGGGCCGGAACGGGTTCAAGGCGTATTGCTCGCTTCAGGCACGCGGCTGCTCGCCCACTCGGTTATCGTGGCGACGGGCGGAAAATCCGTTCCGCACACCGGTTCCACCGGTGACGGTTATCCGTGGGCCCAGGCGGCCGGACATACGATCACGGAGCTTTACCCGACGGAGGTGCCTATCGTGTCCAAGGAGCCTTTTATTCAAAACCGGGAGCTTCAAGGGTTATCGCTGCGGGGCGTTAAGCTGTCCGTGCTGAACCCCAAAGGCAAACCCGTTGTCTCCCATCAGGGCGATATGTTGTTTACCCATTTTGGACTTTCCGGGCCAATTGCCTTGCGCTGCAGCGGATTCATCCGCGGCATCAAACAAAAAAACGGCCGCTCGCCCGTCACCATGGAGATCGATCTGTTTCCCGAGTTCACAGGCGGCGAGTTGGAAGGGCAACTGCGCCGACTGGCTGCGGATGAGCCCAAAAAAGCATTAAAAAACGTGCTCAAAGGCACGATTCCCGAAAGGCTGTTGCCGCTTTTATTCGAACGGGCGGGGCTTTCCGGCGACACAACGTACGAGCACTTGCCCAAAGAACCTTGGCTTGCCTTTGTTTCCGTGCTGAAGCGTTTTGCGTTGTCGGTCACTGGGACACGCCCGTTCGAGGAAGCCTTCGTCACAGGCGGAGGCGTGCATTTAAAGGAGATCGATCCGCGAACCATGGAGTCCAAACTGATGCCGGGTCTTTATTTTTGCGGCGAAATTCTGGACATCCACGGCTATACCGGAGGGTACAACATCACCGCCGCTTTTGCCACCGGCTACACGGCGGGAGCCCACGCGGGACAGGCTGCCTCCGATAGCTGATTGCCCGAAAACTACTATTGAGGCGGCGGATTAACACCTGATCGTCCAGCGCAATTTGAATCGGGCCAGAAGCAGAGCCATTAACGCGCCAAGCGGAACGGCCGCAAGCAGTCCCAACCAGACGGGCAGCACCTTTACCATCAGTCCTGCGGTCAGCAGAACGGTTCCCGGCAGGAGCAGCATCGTCATGGCAGGATTGGCGCTGCGGTATTTCGTCCCCTCATCCAGCGGCAGAATCGACATTAACTCCCGCTCGAAAAAAGCCAGCCGATGTCCGCTGAGCCAATAGACGATCAACAGCAATATGAGCACGTACACGAGCGCGCTGATTTGGTACGGGGGAAGCAGAGTCGCGGTGAAACCGGCCAACGTCAATTGAAGATACAGCTTCAATTCGCTGCCGCGGAAGAAGGATTTAACCAGAATTTCCGCGATTCTGGCCTCCGGACTCCGCGAAGGCAGCAGCCGGTTGGACTTGCGGAACAGCCATGGCCGGGGGTTGCGTGCCGACGATTTCGGGCGGTCAACGGCAGACGACAGCAGCATAGCCGTCAATCTCGTTTTATTCCGGTCATCCTCGCGAAGCTCGGCTTCGAAACGGCCACTGAGCCGCAATCTGAACCAGGCCAGAGCGCCGATGAGCACCGCGCATGCCAAAACAGCCGCCGCTCCGGCACCCGGATTTCTCACGCTGCCGAGGGAAGCCCAGGCTCCGTAGCCGAAAGCCAGCAGACCGAAGGCGATGTACCGCATCGCAATCCGCTTCCAGCCCCTCAGAGTCACGCCAAGCAAATTGGACAGAAACAAATGAAGGATTTTAACGCCAAGCGTAACGAAATACAGCAAAAGAATACTGCCGGCGTCCATTTCAAACACACGAATCAAAACGGGCAGAAGAATCGTCATGGCAACGGCGAAGAAAACGGCCTGCGCAGCCGCAGCGGCGATAGAGCCTCGCAGAATTAATCCCTTCACCCAGCGCGGGTGCTGACGCAGGAACAAGACGTCGGCCGCTTCAATACATAGCACCAGCCCTCCGCTGATGTATACCAGGAGCATTAGCAGCGTTGGCACCACGCCAAACGGCAGGCCGGTTAACCATCCCGGGAGGGCTTCGCGCCATAATCCGTAATAAGTCCGCCCGCCGAGCAGAAGCGCGGGAATTCCGAGATAAAGCAACACGATCCAATCGAAGGTGGAGCGCAAAATGCCGATCTGCCCCCGCATATAATCGCTCCATCGTCTTGCAAACAGCTTGTTTACGGTATCCAAACGGATACTCGAATTCATGCCGATTCCTCCTTCATTACGGTCAGGTCAAGGCGTCGAAGCAGTCGAACAACGTCGCTCCCGGCAGCGAAGCCGCCTGGCGAATATCCTCCAGCGTGCCGCGTGCCGCCACCTTCCCGCCCGAAATCAGAATAAAATCGTCGCAAATCCGTTCCGCGGTATCGAGTACATGCGTGGACATCAGCACCCCCGCGCCCCGCCGCCGCTCTTCTTCCAGCAGGCCGAGAAAATCCTTCGTCGCCCGCGGATCCAGGCCAACGAAGGGCTCGTCCACGATATACACGTCAGGCCGGGTAAGGAAGCCGATCATCAGCATCATCTTCTGCCGCATGCCTTTGGAGAATCCGCCCGGAAGATGATGCTTCTCTTCGGTCATGCGGAATTTCTCCAGCAGATTGTTTCCTTCCCGCTCAAAATCCTTTTCTTCCATGCCGTACACGGCCGCTGCCAGTCCTAGATGCTCCCAAAGCGTTAAGGTCTCATAAAAAACAGGCTGCTCCGGCACATACGTGTATTTGTCCGAAGAGCCCGTAAATTGAACGGACGCGTCCGAAAACGGAAGCAGTCCGAGTATTGTTTTGATCGTCGTGCTTTTTCCGGCGCCGTTTGGCCCGATCAGTCCGGTCAGTTTGCCGGACTTAACCGCAAGCGACACCTGCTCAATCGCAGGTTGTCCCGCAGCATAACCGGCTTGTTTGATTTCTACCTGCAGCAGTGTTTCTTCCACATTAATTCGCCCCGCTATTTGTTAGTCTCTCTCTTATACGCATCTATCTCCAGAACGTTGCATCCTCATCTTCTATTTAAGTGGAACTTGTATAAGCTCCAAGGGCCGCTTCGGTTACATTCGAGTCGAGCTTCAAGATCCGGCGTTTGAAGATCAAGAGCAAAAGACCGATAACGGCCATAAGTCCCCCCGACAGCATAAAAGCGGGAGCCGGACCGAAAACGGTCACCAAATATCCTCCGCAAAGCGGACCGATGACGGAAGATACGGAAGTGAGACTGGTAACCGTACCAAAGACGCGTCCCGTAAAAGCTTCCGGGGTTCGCTGCTGCAGCGTGACCTGGAACGGAATGAACGACATCCCGGCTCCAAGCCCGGCGG
This sequence comes from Paenibacillus terrisolis, assembly GCF_056171975.1. NCBI lineage: Bacteria > Bacillati > Bacillota > Bacilli > Caryophanales > Paenibacillaceae > Paenibacillus > Paenibacillus terrisolis. The sequence continues at coordinate 63,862 of NZ_JBKFGG010000017.1, forward strand.
TAAAAAAGATCGCCATCAGCAGGGCATATCCCCAACCGTTAAACGGACCGTGTGTCGCGACGATGCCGGCCAGCGCAAACACCGTGCCCAGCACGGCGCCTCCGGCACCCATTTTGACAAGCGGAGACCACCCCTTCAGCGCCTGGGAAAGTCCGATCGCCGCCAATGTTCCACAGCCGCTGAGACCAACGCACCAGCCGAGAATTTCAACGGAAATGCCGGGAATTTCCCGGAAAAGCACCACACTTTGCGAATCGGCAATTTGCAGAACCAGAAGCACCATGCATAACGTTAATGTTCCATAAGCGAGCATGGGAATTCCGGCAATCATCTTGACTCCGGCGGCCAGTTCCTTCCAGAACCCTTGCTTACGGCTCTCATGGCCATTCTCCGATGAGTTTGAAGCCAAACGGGCTAATGCGCGTTTACCCGGAACCCCGAGTAATATCACGGCGGAGAGCAAGAACGACAGGGAATCCAGCAAAAAACAGGCGGAAACCCCAAAAGCCGCGGTCAGCATGCCACCCAGGGCAGGACCGATAATTTTGGTGCCGTGTTCGATGATTGCACTGTAGGAAACCGCCTTCTCCATCTGCTCCGCCGGCACGATCTCTTTGATTTTGCCGCTTTTGGCCGGAGAGAAAACGACATCGAAAATCCCTTTGAGCACCATCAGCCCATAGACTTGCCACATAGATGAAACGAAGATCAGCCCCAGTACGATAAAGACGCGAGCCAAGTCGGCTATAATCATCAAGCGTTTTCGTTCCACGTGATCCGCCAGCATTCCGGCCAACGGACCACCAAACAGCATCGGAAGCAGCATGCAGAGCATCAATGCCGTGATTTGCCATGGGGTCGCATTCCATTTAAGTCCGACCATCGTGAGCAGTGCCAGCAAATGCAGCCAATCCCCCAGGTTGGAAATCAACTGCGATACCAGAAGAGCCAGATAGGAACGGTTTTGCAGCAGCCCCGTCTCGGTCTCCGCCTTCGGAATATCCGCGGTTTGGTTCATGATAACATCTCCTAAAAGTTTTGTGAGCATAGCATCATTGAATTTGCATCGAACAAAACTCGCTTCGTAAAGATTCGCTTGGTTTTGTGAGCGTAAAGCATCATCGAAATTGCTTCGAACAAAACTTGCTTCGTAAGCATTTGCTCGCTCCGCAAGGATCACACCGTTATCATAAAAAATTCGGCCGCGCAAACCATCCGTCCGGAGAATGATTCCATCTCCGTCCCAGGGGATGAATTTCCCTCCGGTCTTGGGGAGGAATCAAAAAATTGGAATGAAACTTTAAAATAGAAAAGCCGAAAATTGTGATAAATTATATTTTTAAAAATTCGCGAGTGTTCTAAGATAGCACTAATTCATATCCATGTAAATTCGTTCACAAACTATAAAATAAGGCGGGATGAATATGTTGAAAACCGAGGAACGCGGCACTGACTTGTCTTTGCATCTGTATCGGGTATTCGCCAAATCCTTCAAAAGCGTCAACGAACACGCTGTAACGGGAAGCAAAATCCAAGGCTTCAATCCGACGGCCTTTGCGGTGCTGGAAGTACTTTATTACAAAGGCTCGCAACCCATTCAGCAAATCGGCGCGAAGCTGCTTTTGCAAAGCGGAAACGTGACCTATGTCATCGATAAGCTCGAGTCGGCCGGTTTGCTTCACCGCACGCCATGCCCGCGTGACCGCCGTGTGATTTATGCCGAGCTTACGCCAAAAGGCAAGGAAATGATGGATCAGCTGTACCCTGAATTTACCGACCGGATTGACCACGCGCTCAGCGGGTTGAACGACGAAGAAAAACAAGTCATGATCGATCTGCTCAAAAAAATGGGCCGGGAAGCCGAAAAACTGGCTCCGCTGCTTCGCAAGTAATACCGGCAGGAAGGTAGAGCTTTTATGAGCCCTCCTTGTTCTCCACCGCCGAGGCCAAATTAAAAGCCTGCACCCTTTTATTTCAGGTGCAGGCTTTTTGTCTTGTTTAGGGCGTTCCGGCTCCAGTGCCGGCACCGACTAATGCGATGGATCCATGTCCGTTTCTTTATGATGATGGTGGACATCCCGGTGTCTTTGGTCATTGGCCGTCTGCTGCATCTGCTGCGCTTCGTGGCTGTTGGCCGGCGACCGGTCCAAATCCCGGACCACATTGTTCAAGTTTTTATCCGTTCCCGCTTTGGCTCGCGTCATCGGCTGGTCCTCGCTTTCTCAAGATGGGTTGGTAATCTCCGCAAGGGCTTGGGCACACTCGTGAATATGACGAACATAATCGCCGGTCAATTCCTGGATCTGCTCGCTGTGCTCGTCTATCGTCTGCCCGTCGCGCTCGACATCGACCAGTTCCACCCGTACCTCCCTCGGATCCATATAAGAGCACTGAAAATCAAAAGAAAAAAACTGATGCCCTTCCGCATTGATATGAAGCCGAAGCCCTTTGGGATCTCCCAGATCGGCCTCCACAACCGCCGTATCCCCCGGGTTCAAATATTCCGGAAGCCGCTGCTGCCAGGCATCGACCAGCGAGCTTTGGTCAAGGTTCATTTCCTCATTCATGGTAACACCTCCCCTTAGCCGTTAAGGTGTGGAGATGCGGGCTTTTTTATACCATTTCTTTGCGAAATCGCCGGGGAGACAAAATCAGACCTTTGCAGAACCGGAAGCCGTTTTTTCCCCGGCTCCTTGCCCGCTTTCGCTTGGCGCTTTGGTTCCAAGCCCGAATGCGGAGGCCACGCCAACTGCCGCGATCACCGCCATCACGATAAATAATAAATGAAGGCTGCCGCTTAAAACATGCTTCAAATCGTTCCATAGCTCCGCCGGGAGCAGACTCACTTTTTCCGGAGAGAGCATATGATTGATATCCTCTTGACTGACCGTATGGCCGGATAGGGTTCCCGCCTTGGTTTGGGAGGCGATATGCAAATTGATCAAGGTTCCGAACGCGGATACGCCAAGCGTCTGGCCGATCGACTTGACGAATGTATTCAGCGCCGTGGAGGAACCGCGCAAGCTATAGCCGACGGAGGATTGGGCAATAATCGTAAACACCGTAAACGAGAACCCGAATCCCAATCCGTAAAGCGCGTTAAAAACCATAAGCACGAGCAGCGGAGTCCCTTCGCGCATCAGCGCCATGCCGCAGGCGCCAATCGTGATGATCAGCATACCGATCAGGGATGTATACCGCGACCCGCGGGTAAGGAGCCAGCGGCTGCCAAGCACCGAACCCAGCATCCAGCAGAGCGACATCGGCGCCAGTACCAGGCCGGAGATGGTCGCATTTTCGCCCAGCACCCCTTGAATCCAGAGCGGCAGATAAGAGGTTAAGCCGATCAATAGAGCACTGGCCAGCAGGCTGGTCAAATTGGAAAAAGCGATGTCGCGGATTTTGAACAGTTTGAGCGGAACTAATGGCTCGGCCGCTCTTTTCTCGATCCAGAAGAACAGAATCAGCGAAAAGACGGCCACGGCCATGATGCCGATCAGTCCCGGAGAAGCCCAAGGCAGCTGCTGGCCGCCCAAGGTTAATCCGAACAATAAAGCCGCTACCCCGACCGCAAAAGCCGCCGCACCGTAAACGTCGATTTTGACCCGCCGTTTCGAGATATTTTCGTGTAAATATTTCATTATAAACCATAAGGCCAGCAGGCCGAACGGCAGGTTGAAATAAAATACCCAGCGCCAATTGAGCGCGTCGACGACGTACCCTCCGAAAAGCGGTCCGATAAGCGAGGAGATGCCCCATACGGAGCTGATATACCCCTGGATTTTGGAGCGTTCTTCCATCGTGTACACGTCGCCGATAATCGTAAACGTGACGGGCACAAGGCCGCCGGCCCCCAGTCCCTGCAGCGCGCGGAAAGCGATCAGCTGGCCCATGGACTGGGAAATCCCCGATAACATCGAACCGCCTAAGAACAACAGCAAACCGATGACAAACACCGGCTTTCTCCCGAACAAGTCGCTGATTTTCCCGAAAATAGGCGTCGAGATCGACATAGTCAGCAAATAGGCGGTGAACACCCAGCTCAGCAGACTGACTCCGCCCAACTCGCCGACGATTCTCGGGCCGGCCGGGCCGATCACGGTTCCCTCAATCGCGGCCAAAAATGTTGCCAGCATGAGCCCCGCCAATATGTATTTGCGTTTTGGTGCGGTTTTCCCCATAATGACTTCCTTCCTTTTCATGTCACATGCTTGTTACACTCGTAAACAACAATTATAGTTGAAGGTTTTGCAAAAAGAAAGACAGACAAGCTCTGCGAAGAGCGGGGTTCCCCGCCGCAATCGCCGGCTTGCCTGTCCTATTGCCGGGCAGTCTTTTCCTTGACCTGCCCTTCCTCCATATGCCATTGCCCGGTCGCGTCTTCCGCAAACAGCTCGGGTTCATGGGTGATCATGAGCAGCGACGCTCCGCCTTCAACCGCCTCCCGGCACAATGCCGTCAGCATCCGCACGCCGGCATAATCGATGCCGGCCGTAGGCTCGTCAAGAATGTACAGCTTCTTGGGACATATCATGGCGGCGGCGATGCTGAGAAGGCGTTTTTCTCCGCCGCTCAGGAAATACGGCGAGCTTCCTGCCTTATTCGCAAGGCCGATCTTTTCGAGAAGTTCAAGGGCTCGGCGGAGTGTCGGTTCGGGAACAACATCCCGCTTGCGCAGGCGCAGCATGGCCCGAGGGCTATACAGCATTTCGTCCAGCACGGTTGCGGCCACAAACTGCTGCTCCGGCTGCTGAAAAACATAGCCGGCTTCGGCGGCGACATCGTAAAGCGACAAGCGCGAGATATCCCGCCCCTGCCAAAAGACCGTCCCTTTGGGAGAGGGCGTCAAGTTCATGAGCAGGCGGGAAAGCGTTGTTTTGCCGGAACCGTTCTCGCCGGTCAACAGGCGCCATTCCCCGGGACGCAGCTCCAGACTGACGTCCCGGAGCACCTGCCTGTCCTTCATGCCGTAGGCAAAGGACAAGCCGCGCACTTCCAGCAGCAAGGCCTTGGCTGCTGCAGGGCTGGCGGCGGGCTCGCGCCGCCGGGCTCCTTGAGCGGCGGGCGGCAGCAGCCCCAGCCGCTCAAGGCGGTGGTGCTGGGTGCGGATGATCTCGCCGGGTGGTCCGTCCAGGACCACCGCTCCCGCATCCAGCACCACCAGGCGATGAGCTGCCGCGGCCAGCTCATCCATGCGGCCGGACACGGTGAGCAGTGTCCGGCCCTCAAGGTTCAGGCGGCGCAGCAGCGCCAGGAACCGGGCCCTGGCCTCGGCGTCGAGACTGGCCAACGGCTCGTCAAAGACAAGGATCGGCGGCTCCAGCGACAGCGCCGCCGCAATGGCGGTCCGCTGGCGGCCGCCGCCGGACAAGGCGCGGACGTTGTCCATGCGCCGGTCCGCTAGCTTCACCGCCTGCAGCGCCTCGTCCACCCGCCGCTCGATGCCGGCGGCGGGAACACGCATATTTTCCGGCCCGAAGGCAACCTCGTCCTCAACCCTTCCGAGGACGAGTTGGGCGTCCGGGTCCTGAAACACGATCCCTATTCGCCCGGCAACCTCGGCGATTTCCGATTCGGCGGGGTCAATGCCGTCCACGAGCAGACTGCCTTCCCGGACGCCGCCGCCAGATCTCGGCAAGTAGCCGCTCAGCAGTTGAACCAGCGTGGATTTTCCGCTTCCTCCCGCTCCAGCTACCGCCACCCACTCACCGGGGGCGACCGTAAGCGAGAGTTCGCTGATGACCGGGTCGCCATCCTGCTCGTAAGCATAGGACACCTTTTGCAAACCAAGAGCCGGAACCCTCATTTCTAGGCTTCCGCCTTACGGCTGGCGGCAAACCGCCGCAGCAGACCCAAGCGCACCAATGCGTCTCCGATCAGTTTGGTCAAAAGGCCGCACAGCACGATTCCGCTGATGATGCGGACAACCAGCGCGACGAGCAGGACATCCATTCCCCATTTTGTATAACCGTACATTTGGGCGGCAAAGAAAAACCAGATCGGTACCATGGCTCCCCCCGTGATCAGCAGCACGGGCAAACTCCATTTCTTGTAGCGGACTGCCGCAAACACTGCCTCGGCAACGACCAAATAACAGGCCGCCGCCACGAAGCACGAGGCGATTCCGTAAGCCGTGCCCATAAAGGCCTGCACCACGGCCCCGATTCCGTATGTAATCAGCGCGGTTCCCGGTTTGCGAATGATGTAATATGCCAGAAGACCATAAATCATATAAACTCCCGTGATAGTGGATGTAGCGATGGGGCCGCCGATTCCGTTCAACGCCTGGTTGACGGGAGACAAATAGACGGTCATAACTGCATTGGCAGCTGCCAGCAGCGCCATCAGAACGATATCCAGTGTGGTAAACCTCATGAAAATCCCTTTTCTCGTACCCTGATTCATATTCAGGTCCATCCTCTCGATTGTAATTGTTAACCTGCATATACGAATTTAGGTTAACAATCAGAAAACGTCAAGACTTTTTTTCAAACATGGCTCTCATTTGAGCATCAATTAAACCTTCATCCCTCTACAGAAACCACAGCCCAAACGCAAGGACAAAACTGAAACCCATCAGCCAGTACCCGGCGGCACCGATCCCCGCTTCTCTCAAAAAGGTTCGGTCCCGGTAAGCCCCGAAGCCTTTGGCGTCCATAGACCCGGCAATTTGTTCGACGCGGCGGATCGCTCCGGCAAATACGGCCACCAGCATGCCGCGCACATGTCCCAGCTTTTCCCCGATTCCTTTTGGCGCACGGCCCAAACGCAATTTTCGCGCCTCTCCCGCAGCCTTGGCTTCGGCTTCGAGCAGAGGAACAAAGGCAAGGGCTATGGACACGCCAAAAACAAACCGGTATGGAAGCTTTAGCCGGGTCGTCATGACTACGACGAAATCCTTGGGATCCGTCGTTTCGATGTAAATCAGTGAAGACAGGAACAAGCAGAACAACCGAACCGTCACGGCCGCCGCGGCAGCCAAAGCCCCTAAAGACATCTCGATCCCGCCCGCCGGAAGTTCTATCGCCGCTCCTTCCCTCGGAACCGCCAATGCGGTGACCACAAATAAAGGAAGGCCAAAGCCGGCGATAAATTTCATTCTGCCCGCGAGTCTCCTCCAGCTTGTTCCGCCGCCATAATGGGCGATCAAGAGCAGCATAAGAAGCATGGCAGCGAGTAGCGCCACCTTGTCCCAATGGATCGCCAGCAGGGCCGCGCATAGCAGAGCCATCAGCTTGCTCAGCGGGTCAAGCGCTTGCAGCGGCCGGCGGTGCGACAACTTCGTATCCATCACCAAACATTCCCTTCCGTGTAGAATTCTCTTTTTAACAGCGAGTACATCAGCAAGTCGACAAAACCGGTTTCCGTTTTCTGATATTCCCGAAGCAGCCCTTCCTCCCGGAAATGAAATGCCGTCAGCAGCTTGCGCGAAGCCTCATTCCGCGGATCCACCAAAGCTTCTATGCGGTTAAGCCCCATCGTTTCATATCCGTAGGCGAGCAGCATTCGAAGCGCTTCCGACATGTAGCCGCGCCCCCAATAAGCCCGGCCCAGATCATAACCGATTTCTCCGCGGTATGCTCCGGACAACTCCCAAACATTAAAGCCGCAGCTCCCGATCAGGCTCTTGTCTTCCTTAAGTTCAATACCGAAACGGAGGGTATCCTCACTCTCCGATAGACCGTTCAGCAGGTTAATCATTTCAAGCGTATCCGCGCTGGACGCAAACGGAGGCATGTTCAAATATTTTACGACCTCCGGATCGCTCCAATACTCGAACATCTTGTCCGCATCGACCCATTCCATCCGCCGCAGACGCAACCTTTCGCTTTCCAGCACAGGGATATTTCCGCCGCATTTGTACAATTGCTATTCCCCCTCTAAAATGGCCAGCCAAAGAGTCCGATCATGATAATAGCTAATCACATTGAAGTTGGCGAGTCAAAGGGCCTTCTTCTGCGGCTCTTACGATTGCAGGGGTCAAAATCCTCCGAGAACGATTTTCTTGCCAGCTTTTAGGTGATAATATAGGTGTGTTCTATTTGTCATCAGGAAGGAGGTCATCCAGGATGGTATTCACCATAGTGCTTGCCATCGTTCTTGCCGTCGTGCTGCTTATTGTGCTGATTGCGACCGGCATGACCGGCTACGCATTCCGCCAAATCACGCAAATGAGGGTTCAGCCTGACGAAAGCATGTACGAGTATCTGGAGAGAACCGGAGTGTTTACGAAGGAGCGCTTTGAGGAGTTGGATAAACGGGAAGTCGAGGTTGCCTCCAGAGACGGATTAAAACTCAGCGGTTATGTCCTGGAGTGGTTTCCGGATTCAAAAAAATGGGTAATCATCGTACACGGCTACACGGTATCTTTGCATATATCCACGCAATACATCGATATGTTTCGGGAGGAAGGGTTTAATATTCTTCTTGTCGACCAAAGGCGGCACGGCGGCAGTGAGGGAAAGTATACGACCTATGGGTACGAGGAAAAATACGATGTCGATACATGGGTTCGGTGGATTTTGAAGCAATACGGGGAAGACCGGATTATCGGTTTGCACGGGCAGTCCCTCGGCGGCGGAACTGTCCTGGAGTATTTGGCGATCGCTCATCCGCAAGTCAAATTCGTGATCGCGGACTGTCCTTATTCGGATTTGTCCAAGCTGCTGCGCCATCAAATGACCGTGCTGAACAGAATTCCCGCCTTTCCGCTGCTCGCGCTCGTTAATCTGCGCATGAAGCGTAAAGCCGGCTTCCGGATGGAGCAGGTCAGCCCGCTGAAAGCGGTGGAACAAAGCAAACTGCCGGTTATGTTTATTCACGGCACGGAAGATGATTATGTGCCGACCTCTATGAGTAAAGAGTTATATGCACGCAAGCCCGAACCAAAAAGGCTGCTTCTGATCGAAGGTGCCGTTCATGCCAACGCTTACGGGGTAGATCCGAAAAAGTACGCGCACGAGGTTCATTCTTTTCTCTCGGAAGCGCTTGGTACCGGATCAAAAGAGGAAGCTTAAGCTTATTTGCCAAGCATCTGATTTTGGGCTAACACAATGTACTTGTCCAGGCGCTGACTGAGCTCCAGGATTGCACCGCTGCTGAAGTTGTCTTCCCGAGCGGCATTCATCAATTCCAGTCGCAAGTGCTCAATCGCATCCATCAGGTCTCTGTTCACTTTTCTATGATTTTGACGAATTTTCCCGAAGGCCTGGTAAGCCATAAAATCACCTTCTCTCTTATCTTAAGCCTTATGATAACGCATGATGCCAAAAAACATATTTTGCAAATTTAAAAAAATTTTAGCACCTCTTGTCGGAGTTTGTATATTGCCGTTATCGACTCCCTCCCTATACCTCAGAGCAAAATGACACTATAATATCCTTATCGCTGCCAAATGCGGACAGCGCACGAAGGAGGGAACCCTGCCATGTTTGAAACAAGCACATATACGGGCTCCCGCGAGGAACGGCAAACATCACTGCTGTCGCAATTGCGGGCCCTGATTTATGAAGAGAGCAGCAATGTCGCCAATCTGGCGAACGCTGCCGCTCTGCTCAATTTTTACTTGGATGAAATCAACTGGGTCGGTTTTTACTTATACGACGGGAAAGAGCTTGTGCTCGGACCGTTTCAAGGACTTCCGGCGTGCATCCGGATTCCCCTTGGCAAAGGCGTCTGCGGCACCAGTGCTGAGCGCCGGGAAACGCTGCGGATTGATGACGTTCACGAGTTCCCGGGCCATATCGCTTGCGATGCCGCCTCGAATAGTGAAATCGTTGTTCCCGTGGTAAAAGACGGCGTCCTGATCGGCGTGCTTGATATCGACAGCCCGGTCAAAAGCCGGTTCAACGAGGAAGATCAGACTTTCCTGGAACAGTTTGTGCAAACCCTGAGCGGGCAGCTAACCGTTCATTAATTAACGCTGGTTTGCCCGGAGTTTAGCGGTAAAATTGGGCGCTATTGCCCTATTTTTAAGCGCAAGCCGAAAAATAAGGGAACAATATGGCGTTATTTTCGGTTTTTTTGAGTAAAACATTGGATTTTACCCAAATCGACCGTTGATAAGACCCTATTTGTCCCTTATTTTGGTTAAATGAGCTGAAATGCGTCCAATAGCGCCCTTTTGTACCGCTATTTTGGGGAAGGTGCTACTCTTCCCCCGGCCGCTTGATAATCTCCAGCCCTTCCATATGCCGTTTTCCCATCAGTTTGCGCTTTTTGCGGTTCTCCTTCGTATCGAACACGATATCGAAATCGTAATCGTCCGGATACAACTCCTCTTTTTTGATATATGGTTTTAACCTTTTCCGGTTTACTTTGATTCGCTGCTTCCGGATCATGACCTCAACCATCCCTCGGGCATCTTCAGCTTCGCTGACGATGCCGATTTTGCCGAAGGCTGTGACATATACCGCGTCGCCGACCTCAAACACCGTCTTCCATGGCTTTGACTCTCCTTGGAGGAGGTCGTCCTCCCGGTTCTGCATCGGACTTTCCGTCGGAAGCTCGCTTCGACGCTGCACTTGATCCGGTTCTTGGCCGCCATGTGCATGGGCGCCCTCTTCCCCGCGGACATCTTGCGCCGCATTATCAAATTTACGCTTTTCGTTTACGGCCTGCCCCTCATGTCTATACTCATGCCGGTGACTCATTTCTTGTTCTTTACGCCTTGCATTTTCTCTCTCCGCCATCGGTGCCGCCGGAAGCAAGATGTCTTCCCACACCCGGGCGGCCGCATTTGCGCCGCCGGACAGCTGCCGGCTCACGATATGCTGCGAGCGTTCGACGATCCCCGGGCCGATCCCCAGCTTGCGGGCAATCTCAATCGCATAGCTTCGGCCCGCTTGCCCGATCGTAAGCCGGTACAGCGGCCGCAGCGTCTCCGCGTCAAATTCCATGCGAGCGTTTTGGAACCCCTCGGCTTTGGAGGCAAACGTCTTGAGTTCGTTGAAATGAGTCGTGACCAGCACCGTTGCCCCTTTGCGGCTGAATTCCTCCAAAATAGCGATCGATAACCCGATGCCTTCACCGGGGTCGGTGCCTGCGGCCAGTTCGTCGATGAGCAGCAGCGTGGACGGCTCCGCTGTTTTCAGCATCCCGACAATCGCTTGAATTTGGGCCGAAAAGGTACTGAGCGACTGTTCCAGGTTTTGTCCGTCGCCAATGACCGCCATCACGCCCCGATACACCGCAAAACGGCTCTCCGGCTGCACCGGCACGAGCAGGCCGGATTGAACCATCAGGGATAATAGCCCGAATGTCTTCAGCACAACGGTTTTCCCCCCGGTATTTGGCCCGGTGATGATGAGCGTCCGGTACGAGGAGCCGATTTCCAAATCCAGCGGAACCATTGTTTTCAGCAGTTTGGGATGCTTCGCCCCGCGGAACACCGTCTCGCCATGCTCGCTTAATTTAACCGGAACGCCCCCTATGGACGCCGCGTATTTCGCTTTGGCAAAGATGAAGTCACAGGCGCCCGTGATATCGATATTCCGGGCGATGTCATCGGTTTCCCGCTCCACCAGTTCCGACAGGTATCCGAGCACCTTGGCCTCTTCCCTGGCTTCGTCCGCTTGCAGAAGTTCCAGCTCACTCTGCAGGCCGGACACCTCCTGCGGTTCGATAAACGCCGTTTGCCCGCTCGTAGACTGGTCAAGCATCCGTCCCGGCACCTGCTTGTAAAACTCTTTTTTCACCGGAATGACATATCTTCCTCCGCGAACGCCGACTAAATTCTCCTGCAAAATCGCGGCATGGCGGACCATTACCGATTGAATTCTCTTGCCGATCCTGTCCTTGACCAGCGTGATTTTTTTACGGATCTTCCCAAGCTCCTTACTGGCTTCGTCCGCTACCGCGCCGTGCCGGATGCAACGCAGGATCTCCTGCTGCAGGTTTGGCAAATCCCTCAGATCGGTCGCATACGCGCCGAGCCGCCAGGCTAGTTCTCCCTTGGAAGCGATATATTTCTTAAGCTGTCCGCAGCTGCGCAAAAAGGTTTGAACCGCCGTCAAATCCTGCTCGGAAAATAAATAACCTGTTCCGAGCAGCGATACCACCAATTCAATGCCGTCCAGGGACGGAAGTGGGACGCTTGCGCCTTTCCCGATCAGTTCCAAGGCTTCTGCGGTTTCCGCAATCGCCCGTTCAACCCTTCTTCTTTCCTCCATCGGCAACAGGTCGGCCACCCGGTTCTTCCCTGCATAAGAAACGGCGAATTCGGCCAATTCCTGTTTGATGCTCTCATATTCCAGCATGTTCAAAGAAAACTTTTCCATGTTCATTAAACCTCCCTATTTTTTATCAGACGCACTAAAAACACACTGCCTTCCGGCTATCTTTCATGATCCTCGCGTCCGGATAACGCAAAAAGGGCAAAGAATGCACGTATGCATCCTTTGCCCTTACTTCCTCCGCTTGTTTTGCCTTTGCTCCGTAATCAAAAGAACCGTGCTGAAAAACAGCACGGCCCGAAATGGTCCCGAAGAAAACAAACAGCGATTAGGCGCCGTATGATGTCCCGCGTGTTCTTAACTAAATTCGTTAGAGCCGAAAACCGGTGCAAGAAACTACGGGCGCGCTTCAAAGATCACGAAACGGCCCTTCCAGGTTTAACGACCCGTATGAAATTGATTAGTTAAGAACGCTCACCAACATCAAAATCTCTCCTTAATAGCGAGGATAGCTCTAATTTATCAAAAAACGGAGCTATGAGTCAATAACGCCCAATTTTGCTCCAAATCATGCGTTTCCTGGTTCAAAATTGGAATTTGCTGCTAAAAGAGTGAATTCATTTATTTTCATCTTTCCCCGATTTCATGTATTATATTAGAGGCATTGAATTGTAAAGTACGTGTTAATTATTTGATCGCGCTTTTTGCGGAAAGGAAGGAAAAGAAAGTGTCTCAACTTAAACGCATCCGGCTCGCCAATACCAAGCCGTTTGTCTTCTTCACCGTCATTATGATCTTAAAAACGTATCTTGCCTGGATTTCCATCTTTGACGGCGTGCCTCCATGGGGACCTTTGCTGAAGGAAATTCCGTTTATCTGGGTCTTATTTTGCCTGATCGAATGGTTCTCCTCCAAGCGGAAAATCGGCGTATATCTGGTGGCAAACCTGTTCGTTACCGGCATCTTCTTCGCAGCCATTATGTATCATAAATATTATGGCGTTATCGTCACCTATCACGCCCTTCAACAAGTAAACCAAGTTACGGCGGTCAGCAACAGCGTCTTTTCCCTGCTTGCGCCCTATTACCTGCTGATCTTCCTGGATATCATCATTATCGGATTTTGGCTGATCCGCAAAAAAAGAGCCGAAAAGCTGAAGGCTTTTTTCAATATGAAAAAAGCAAGCAAAGGCCTCGTCGCCGGCATTTTCGGCCTGTCTCTGGTTCTTTGCATTTTCAATGTGTGGCCGAACCGCGCAAGCATGAACGAAATCAAGCAAGCCGAGCAAATGGGCATTCTTAATTATGAAACCTACTCTATTCTTTCGAGCAAAAAAGAAGATTTGGTAGATAACAGCCAAATCACGCAAGCCAAAATCGATCAATTAAAAGGCATTCAGCCGGTCGCCGATCCTAAATACGCCGGCGTTGCCAAAGGCAAAAACGTCATTATCATCCAACTCGAGTCCTTCCAGAATTTCCTGGTCAATCTGAAGGTTGACGGACAGGAAGTCACTCCGAATATAAATCAGCTTGTCAAAGACAATATCTACTTCAAGCATTTCTACCAAATGGTAGGGCAAGGAAATACGTCGGACGCGGAATTCGTCGTGAATACCTCCTTCTACATTCCGCATAACGAAGCGGCAACGCAGAACTACCCGGACAAAGAGCTGCCGAGCTTGCCGAAATTGATGCAGTCGCAAGGCTACGATACCGCGACCTTCCACACCAATGTCGTGGAATTCTGGAACCGCGGCGAACTGTATAAAGCGCTTGGATGGAACCGGTACTACGACCAGAAGTTCTTCGGAACCGACGATTCGGTATTTTTCGGCGCCGATGATGAAGTGCTCTACAAAAAAACCGGCGAAGAGCTCGATAAAATGCAGCAAGCCGGCAAACCGTTCTATAGCCAGGTCATTTCCATGACCGCGCACCATCCGTTTACGACGCCGCATGAGCTCGATAAGATTGATCTGCCCGAACGTTACCAAGGCAACATGGTCGGCGATTATCTCCGGGCGCAAAGCTACGCCGATTACGCACTGGGGCAATTCGTGAACGATTTGAAGCAAAAAGGCATTTGGGATAACAGCGTCGTGATCATCTACGGCGACCATCTTGGACTGCCGATGTATTCGCTCGACAAGCAGGGCCTTGAATTGATGAAAGAAATCTACGGCCGGGATTACGGCTACATCGATATGATCAATATTCCGCTGATCGTGCACGTTCCGGGACAATCACCGGCCGTCATGGACAACGTTGGCGGTCAAGTGGACATTTTGCCTACGGTTGCCAATCTGGTTGGAGCGCCGCTCGGCGATCATATTCACTTCGGTGAAGATATCCTGAATCAAACGGAATACAACCTGATTCCGGAACGTTATTATTTGCCTTCGGGTTCATTCCTGAACAACAAAGCGTTGTTCATGCCGGGGGTTTGGTATAACGACGGAACCCAGTACCCGTTCGCAGAAGACGGAGTGAAGCAAGCGCTGACCACCGAGGACGAATATAACCGGGCTCTTGAGCTCCTCAAGCTGTCCGACAGTTACGTTCAGCAGCTTCCGGATCGGGTCAAGAAAGACGAATAGAGTGTAATTCGAAAAGCCGCAAGCCTCCATCCGGAGCGCCTGCGGCTTTTTGCTTTATGCGATTAAGCTTTCTTGGTAATCCGCTTTAAATGGCCTGCCCTGCTAAACCCTCAAGCCGGTGGCCGTTCTCCTGCAGCAAATCCGCTTCCCTCATCCGCAGGAATTTACGATTCCTCCAGCGTAAGAACGAAAACAACCCGCGGGCGTATTCATCGGCGATCATGCAGGCATAAATCGCGATGATCCCGAATCCCAGCGAAACGCCAAGAAAATAAGAGAAACCGGTTGCGATCAGCCACATGGATACCAGTGAAATATTCATAGTGTAACGGGTATCGCCAACCGCATTTAGCGCATTCCCGAGCGCCATATTGACCATTTTGCCGGGCTGAAGCAGCAGGTTCAGCCACAGCAGCGACGCGCACAGCGTCAAGATGTCGCCGTCTTTCGTAAACAGCCCCAGAACCTGTTGTCCGAACAGCACGAGAACAAAAGCATTGACGATCACCAAAGGGAGCCCTACCGCCAGCACCCTGTAAACGGCCTTGTAGGCCTTCTTGGTTTCACCCGCTCCATACAGATGGGCAATCTGAATTTGCCCCGCCATCGCCAGGGAGAAGCCCAACATGAAGCAGTACTGCTCAAGTGTATTCATATAAGTCTTGGCCGCCAGATCGACGGAACCCAAAATCGCCAGGAAAGAGAAGATGGCAAGCTGCGAGAACACCCAGTTTGCGGAGTTCACGCCAAGCGGCCAACCGATAACCATTATTTCCTTGAACAGCTTGCGATCGAAAATGGAGAAGTCCCGGATCCCGATTTTGCGCCGGAATGTGCCGACAAAGATAATAAAGAGGACAATCACCGCGATCGAGCGGCTGGTGACGGTTGAAATGGACACACCGGCCAATCCCCATTGCGGAAAACCGAATTTACCAAAAATAAATCCATAGTTCATGATGATATGGATCACATTCATCCCCACGGCCGTCAACATCGGTCCTTTGGTATTTCCCGTATTGCGTATCGCGGTTCCGAGCGTAGAGATCAGTGCGGTAAGAATCATGCTTCCGCCCACCGTGGAAATATAAATCTTCGCCAGCGGCAACAGCTCATTCGGCAGCTGTAAAATCACCGCGATTTGCTCCGGCACCGCGATCAGCAGCAAGCTGATTGCCAGCCCGATTCCCGCCGTTACTTTGACGGCGATAATCGCCACCGTCCGGGCATCCTCTTCCCGGTTGGAACCGAGTTTTTGAGCAATGACTATCCCCGCCCCGCTCGCCACGGTAGCAAACAAGGTCGTAAGCGCGTTAAACAGCTGATTGGAGAAACCGACGACCGCGACCGCATTGTCGGAGATCCGGCTAACCATCAGCGTGTCGACCGTACCGAGCAAAATTTGCAGAAACAGCTCGACAAAAATCGGCCATGCGAGCAGCCAAAGCGAGTATTTGTTTCTTTCGCCGCCCTTATTTTTCATCATTATTACAACCTCCTGGAGAAAAGCGGAAACCCTTCTTGGCCCCTCTTATAACTTAGTAGTCTGAAACACATTATAGATGGTATATTGTAACTGATGTATCAAATAAACAACTCAATCTTTCAATATTCCAACTTAAGAGGAGCCCCAAAAACATGCCTCCCATCATTGAATTCACCGCTCCGCCCTTGCCCCACTACATTGTAAGCGGTCCCACGCTTCTGCCGGTAGGAGGCAAACATCCGAGCCGGCAAAATATAGGCGTGTTCGATTTGCTCGTCGTGGCTCATGGCTGCCTTTATGTCGGTGAGGAAGGAAGGAACTACGAGATCACGGACGGGCATGCGATGATTTTGCGTCCGGACAGCCACCACTACGCTTTTGCCGGCTGCCGGGAAGAAACGCTGCACCACTGGCTGCATTTTCAGATATTAGGGGATTGGAATGTCATTGAGGAAGAGGACTACCGTCAAAGCCAGAGGAACTTTGCCGAGGACGACTCGCAGGGACATATGCCCCTTTCGCCGTTTACCGCGACGTCTTACACCGTTCCGCTTCCGCAGTTCACCAAGCTGGCACAGCCCCAAAAAATGATTGATATTTTGACCGAACTTTGGCAGATGAACCGCAATATTCATTTGGCCGGCATGCGCCTGAAACAGCAGGCGTTGTTCCAGGAGGTCATCCTCCAGCTTTCCGCCATGGCAAGAGGAGACGGCCCTTCTCCCCAATCGGCCTGCGCCGAGCAGGCGGCCTCTTATTTGCGGGAGCACTACAAGGAGCCCTTTTCGGCCAAAAAGCTGGGCGAGAGCATCAACTTTCATCCCGTTTATATCGCCCGCTGCATGCAAAAGGTATTCGGTTGCTCGCCGGCCGTATACCTTCTGCGGCTTCGCGTCGAGCATTCCAAGCTGCTGCTGCTCCAGACGGATCTTCCCGTCGAGCGGATCGCCGAGGAAGTCGGCTTTAACCACGCGGCTTATTTTACGGCCTGCTTTACCCGGATCGAAGGGTTGTCCCCACGCAAATACCGCCAGCGGTTTGCCTGGAATCAGAAATAACAAAAGCCGCCTTGCGCTCAAGTTTAGCGCGAAGCGGCTCCGCTATTTTTAATTTCCCTGCTTATTAGTACTTCCCGAATTCGCGGTCACTCAGCGCAATCCGGCTCGGACGGCTTGCTTGCGGCAACCGCTCCGTTTCCGAGGCTGCCGCCGCTTCCCGATTGCCTTTGTTTCTTTCGGCCATTTGCTCCAGCATCCGAAGCACTTCGGGATGAACTTCTTCCGAGTTCTTCAGCGGATAATGGAAATTCCCTTTACGCAGGGTAAACCGATCCACCTGCTCCCGCAGCAATTCCGCCTGGCTGGACAACTCCTCGCTTGCCGCAGCGCCTTCCTCGGACGTAGCCGAGTTCGCCTGGATGACCTGGGACACTTGCAAAATCCCCTGGTTGACCTGATTTACGCCAACCGACTGTTCTTCGGAAGCCATATTTCGTCCGGGTTTTCTGGCGATATTAGAGATAAAAATCACAGGGTAAAAATAACTAGGCGGCAAGACTCAGTTTTGTCGAATTTCATTCAAATTATAGGAAATATATCCCGAGAGATTCATTTTTTCCCTGGGTCAATATCCTGCGGGCGCAGCCCTTCCCAAATGTTCGGAATATCGACCTGTTCCGGATGATCGAATACGAGAAAAGCAGTCGGCAAATAACGTTCTCCATACTCGGAAGACGGTTTGTTGACGATATCACCGCCCTGCTTCACCAGTACGGTTGACGATCCACCGTCCAAATTGGCGGCGATGACCGCGCCGTGGTCCAGCATAATTTGTTGAACATCGTAAAGGCTTGCCCCGATGCTGTACCCTGGCTGACGCCCATCGATCACCACGAATAAAATCGCTCCGTCCGCTCTTTGCCCCATGGCCGTCCGGGGCGCGATGCCCCATCCTTCTTTTTGGCTGCGGATCAATCCTTTACCGTTTACGATAATCCGCGGCTGGAATGAAACGGCCTCCTGAATGCCCATATCCTTCAATTCATCGATGGAATAATTGCCGGCGATCATTTTGCCGTTTTTGTCCAGGCCTACGATCTGGGTTGAGCTCTTGGAGCCGAGTCCGTTATAAAAAAGCTTGCCTTGAGAAATGACTAGGCCAATCGGCTTAAATCCGTTGCCTTTCCAATTGGGATCGGCAAATCCCCCGCCGTTGACCCCGGCAATGGCGCCGGTACGTTCGACCATGCTGGACACCTTCTCGCCTTTGCCTCGTTTAGCCGGGACGCCAAGCCGAATTTTGGTCGGATCGTTCACCGTAAGCACATAGCCATGGTATCCTTTGCCCGAAACTTCTTCGATTTCGGTTAACGGCTTGTCCTCCTCATCCGGCGCGTCCTTCGGAGGGGCCGTGATCGTATGCGTGTCTTTTTCCGCACCCATTTGATCAAACTGAGCCTGATAAGCGGCGACCCGTTTATCCAGCTCCGCTTGCCCGATGATATATTTCGCCCATTTCCGGTGCTGCGTCGTGATCAGCGTATCAGCCATTAAATATCGCATTTCGTTACCCGATGGGGTAAAAAACAGCCAGATTCCAGTTGCCAATCCTAAAAATATCATTAAAAGGCAAAACCGGCCCAAAAAGAAAAAGAATCCGCGTTTCCGCCTTTTTTGCGTCTTCTTGCGTTGTTTCGCTCCTTTGCCCCGCTTGACAGTAGAACGGCTGGGCAGCGATGCTGTTGGCATGTCGGCTTCTCCTTACCTTTTCTATTTCTGTATTTCTTCTATTGTAAACGATCCGGAAACGGAGAAAGTTTCAAAAAACAGTTTCCACGCGAGTGAATTACTTACAATTTTGACTTCATTCAAAAAGGACCTCGCACGCATTCGCTGCGGCAAGGTCCCTTCCAAGTTCTATAGGGCTATTGTTCGATAGGCTCGATAGGCTTCGCAAGAAAAGCTGCCTGGTTATTGCTCGCAGGAGTCAGGTAAAAGATATCACTTTTCCCGTACCCGATGAACTTGTTTCTAAGCGCCTCCATCGTAACCGCATCTTCGGCTAGTTCATTCCCCTTTTGATCCAAGAAATACTGTATGCCGCGCTCCGAATCCACGAACAGCAGCCGGTGGTTCACATAGGCCGTTTTCCAATTGGAATCGAGCGCCGAGAACGAGCGAGTCGCTTTAACCGATGGAAGCCCGGTTTTTAAATCGTACCGTGCATAAAGAATATATTCCTTGTCAGGAATAATTCCGAGCGGCTGGCCAATGATGCTTGATGTGTTAACGACCAACTCGTTTCCCTCTACCGTAAATTGCGAGTTTACATTCCAGGCCATGGAGATCGTTTGCGCTTGCTTGGTTTGAAGGTTAATGATTCTGTACATTCCCTGCGACTGCATCAAGCTTTCTCCTCTTAATTGAACGACCGCATAGGGGAAATTCAGCCCAATGTCCAGCAGTCTTACGCCTTCAAATCCGGCATCGCTCGAAATGCTGTAAGGCACGGTGTATAAGGGACTCGTCCAAGGATTCTGGTACACCTTCACCTTGCCGTCCGCCGCGATCGCAAGTTGCTCTTTTGCTTGGTTCAGAGCCGGCAGCCAGTTCAGCTTCTGCTCTCCCGCCAGATTGATTCTGGCATACACCTGCTGCGACAAAACCTTTCCGTCAACCGACAGCGTGATTTTCTTCGGATGATGGTTCTCCTCGGTAAGAACCACCAGCTTGGCAGGGTTCGTTAATATATCGATGTCGTAAATTGCCGTGAACTTTTGGCTCCAGACCGTCTTCTGCGCAGCCAAATCCAGCGCGTACAACCTGTTGTCGGTCCGATCCACAAGCAGAGATTGATCAGCGGAAAGTGAATATACCTGTGTGTTGTCATATAGCAGGCTTTCCGGATATCCCTCTGCAGAGTCTTCGGCTTGCGCAATGGAATAAGCCGGGGTTAATAGTAATAATAAAGCCGTGAACAAACCTATAAGCTTTTTCAAAATAACCCTCCCCTAAAATAACATGTGTACACCTTCCGGGCATATTAACAGATTACACCAGTCCAAAATTTCATACCAGTTAACCATTTGTCATATTTTAACGAAACGAAAAAAGCGAAAAGCCGAAGGGGAACCCGGCTTTTCGCTTTTGCTTTGTGTACCTGACGTAAGGGTTAGCCGGCTTGTGCTTCCGACTCGACTTCGACAGCTTGCTTGCGCTGGTTGGCCGATTTGCGGAAATACAGCAGTTCGTAGATCACCGGCACGACGATCAGCGTCAGCACCGTGGCCGCCGCCAGTCCGCCGATGACCACGATAGCCAAGCTTTGGGAGACGATGCTGCCCGTTTCCGGATGGCCGAATACGAGCGGCAGCATCGCGCAGATCGTGGCGATCGCCGTCATCAGGATCGGGCGCATCCGCACGCCGGCCGCTTCGATGATCGCTTCGCGGATGGACATATGCTCCTCGTTATGTTTGATACGGTCGATGAGCACAACTGCATTCGTGACGACGATGCCGATCAGCATCAACGCGCCGAACATGGCGGTGAAGTCCGGGGTTACGCCGGAAACGAGCAGCCCGACAATGGCTCCGATGGCCGCCAGCGGCAGCGAGAACATGATGGCGAGCGGCGCGCGCAGCGTTTTGAATGTCAGTACCATGATCAGGTATACGAGGCCGATGGATATGAGCGCGGTCAAGCCCAGATCGCTAAAATCGCCGGCCTGGTCGGCGGAGGCACCGCCCGCGAACAGTTCAACTCCGTCCGGCAGCTTGATTTTGTCGGTTTCTTTCTTCATATTTGCGCCGATTTCGGACACTTTTTTCGGATCGACCTCGGCCGAAATGCGCAGGTAGTTTTTCCCGTCTTTGTGGTACAGCATCGCCGGTTCATCATGCACCGACAAGGTCGTCAACCGGCTCAGCGGCACCGGTCCCGCCGGCGTCATCAACGGAATGGACTTCAGATCCTGCTCCGTTTTGGGCTGAACCGCGGGCTGCAGTACGACAGAGGTCGTTCCCGTCCCGTTGATATCCGTTTGACCGAGCGGGATCGGATTCAGCATGGCGCCGATCTGCATGGCAAGCTGCTGGGCATTGGCTTGAGAAGGGTCCACATTAAAGTCATATACCGGCTTGGTGTCGTCGAGGCTGCTGGACACTTTCTCCACTCCATCCACAGTCCCTGCTTTATCCATGACCTGTTTGGCGACCGAACGAACCGCTTCCATGTCGTCCCCTACGATATCGACATATTCGATCGTAGAGCCGGTCCCGCCTATTAAGCTCATTTCATCGGCGGTTAAAGTGGCTCCTTCATAGGCGCTTTTTTGCTCGCGGACGTGATCCAGGAATTTTTTCGCATCGGCGCCTTCCTTCATCACGACGGTGAAATCCACCTGGGTCAGCGAGGAAACATTCCCCCACTTGGCCCCGTCCGTACTGTTGCCGGATTGCATCAGAACGTTCTCGGCTTGATCCTGCTTGATCAAATCCTGCTCCAATTGCTTCCCTTTTTGAATAACCTCATCTACAGGCACGTCGTTCGGGTATTTCAATTCGACAACGACGTACTCCGCGTCCGAAGCGTCCAGGGCGCCCTTGGGCATATAAATGTAAGTTCCGACCGAGGCGGCGAACAACAGGAATGCCAGCGTGAGCGTTACCCATTTATGGGCAAGATTCCAACGCAGGAATCCGGCAAAACGTTTGGAAGGTTCGCCTTCCTTAAGCTTCGAGCGACGCAGCACCCAAGAACTCAGCAGCGGTACTACGGTCAGAGCCACGACAAGCGAAGTCAGCAAGGAATAGGTCACCGTTAACGCAAACGGCAGCAGGAATGCCTGCAGTCCGCCGCGCAGCAGACCCATCGGCAAAAATACGGCTACCGTCGTAATCGTCGAGGCGGTAATCGCCCTTGCCACTTCCTTCGTAGCGCCGATGATCATGTCAAAGGAGAAGGGCTCCTTTTGCAGCCTGCGGTAAATGTTTTCGATCACGACAATGCTATCGTCGACCAGCCGTCCGACCGCCACGGCTACGCCGCCAAGCGTGATAACGTTCAAGGTCACGCCGGACGATTTCAGCAAATACAACGTTGCGGCGAGAGATAACGGAATGGATACGATGGTAACCAGCGTGGCCCGGAAGCTGCGCAGGAACAGCAGGATGATGATTGTTGCGAATAAAGCGCCCATCAATACTTCCCTCATCATGCTATTGACGGAGTTCACGACCATGTCCGAAGTGCTTACAACCATGGAAATATCGACATTGTCCACGGTTTTATTGATTGAATCAACTGCATCCTTTACTTTGTTGCCAACGTCAACCGCATTGGCGTTCGCTTCCTTCGTAATGTCGACAAACAGGACGTCCTTGCCGTTGGATCGGCTGATGCTTTCCTGGTCCTGCTTGAAGTCGACGGCCGCGACATCTTTAAGCGTAACGCCTTCCGCAACCTGGAGCTTTTTCAACGTATCCAGGCTGTCGATTTTCGAGGTCACGTTAATGCTGCCGGTCTGACCGTCCAGCGTTTGTTCTCCGATGGAGGCCGACACGTTGCGGCCCTGCAGCAGCCCTGTCAACTGCGTGTATGTAATTCCGTGCTGAGCCAATTTGGCTTGATCGGCGGTCACCGTAATTTGCGGTGCCGGTTTTCCGTATATGGCTACATTGCCTATGCCTTTGATTTTTTGCAGCTCGGGTATGATCTCATTGTTGACAACTTTCATATTTGCATCGGTTAATCCTTCTTTGAAGGATATCGATACCTCCGCCACCGGAATCATCGAGGTGTTGAGCTGAAGCACGAACGGCTTCATCACGCCCTCCGGATACTGCAGCGGGTCAATGGATTTCTCGATATCTTGAGTCGCCTGCTTCATATCCGTTTTGCCGTCAAAATAGATGTCGACCTTCGCGTACCCGTCACCGGAGGTCGACAGGATTTCGGTTTTCCCTTTGACCGTGGTCACCGCATCCTCGATCGGTTTCGTTACGTTTTTTTCCATGGATTTGGCGTTTTGCCCCGGACCGATCACGGTAATGGTCACCTGCGGGTTATCCGCCTCCGGCATAAACTCCATCGGCAGCGTGGTATAGCTGATCGCTCCGATTACAAGCGCCATGACAATCAGCAGCCCCACTGCGGCCTTGTTTGAAAAGGCCCATTTTGTTAACCAGCTCATTTTTTACTCCTCCCAATCCTCTTGCTTTTTATCCTGTGGTTCAACTTTCCAGCTTCATTGTAGTGGTTTGCCATCCATCCCAAAACGGGCGCCAGGCGGAAATCGCTCCCCGACCTCGGTCGGGGCATTTCACCGCCCAAAGATCAGGAAGTCCATGTCAGGCAAGGGATAATTGGCGCACATCGTTTCCCCGTCCATAAATTGCGCCAAAAAGCCCTTCCCTTAAAGTGCTGAGCAACTGCATTTTAAGGAAGAGCCTTTTTATGAGAAAAGGGATATGGAGTTTCATTCGTTAAGAAAAAGCGATTATTTCAGGGTAATCTTTTTCTCCCAGCTTATCTCGCTGCCTTGATCGTTCTTGAACTTGAAAATAACGCGGCCTTCCTCGCCCTTCATGGTATCCGGATAAAAGAACCCGGAGAATTGGCCGTCGCCGCTGATGTAGAAGCCGTCTTCTCCGTTTCCGCCATGCTCGATCGCTTCCTTCAGCGTGTTGACGATTTTGCTGTCGCCGGAAATCCACTGCATTTCGTTAAGCATATAACCTTCAGGCAGCTCTTTTACGAAAAAGTCGAAACTGTTCCCCTCAATCGGTTTGGGCGTCTGGTCGATGATCATCAGAATGTCCTCGCTCGAGGCATTCGAACCATTCTCGCCGGCGGCATTGCCCGAATTGGCATTCGCCGTGTTTTCCGAATCGGAAGCCTGGTCCTGCTGAGAGTCCGCGGTATCCGGCGTGCTCGCGTTGTCCGCAGCGTCCGCCAAGTCGGTACCGTTAGCGGTATTCGAAGCCGCCTCCGTGTCCGCAGCCGACGGCTGGGAGCCTGTGGCGTTCGGCGCTCCGGCGTTCAACTTGGCGCCGCAGGCGCTGGTCAGCAAAAGCAAGGTCAGTGCGGCAATAACAAAAGAAATTCTCTTTTTATTCATTTTAATGTTCATGTTCTTCTCCTCGGCTTTCATCTAATGTAAAGTAAAAGGCTACGCCCCGGCCCGTATTTTCCGCGCCAAACTCGCTTCCATGGAGCTCAAGGATGTGCTTGACGATGGCAAGTCCCAAGCCGGTTCCCCCGGATTTGCGGTCCCGGGAACGTTCGGCCCGGTAAAAATGGTCCCAAATCCGACCCAAATCCTCCTCGGCGATCGGCGTCCCGGCGTTTTCAATGATCGTCTTAACCTTCCCTGAAGCGGTCAGACCGGTTCGAACGGCGACCATGCTATTGTCCTTGGCGTGCCGAATGGCGTTGCTTAGCAAATTCAGTACGACCTGCTCGATCCGTCTGGGATCCGCCTGAACCCAAGGCGTTTTTGTCCCATCCGTTTCAAAATCAATCGTTAACCCTTTATTCTCAAGCTGCTGCGCAAAAGAATCGGCAACCCTGCTAAGCAAAGCGGTCAAAGAAAAGCTTTGGGGCTGCAACCGGACGGCGTTGACCTCGTATTTGGACAGCTCCAGCATATCCATAATCAAGGCGTTCATCCGGTCGGTCTCGTTTACGATCAGCGCGAGGTAGCGGTCTCTTTTGTCATCGGCGACCCCGTCCTGAAGCCCTTCCGCAAAGCCTTTCACGATCCCGAGCGGCGTTTTCAGCTCATGCGAGATATTGGCGATCAGCTCTTTGCGCAACTGCTCGGAACGCCGTTTTTCCTCCACGTCCTCCTGCAGCTGCTCATTGGCCAGTGTCAGTTCATTTAGCGCGGCGTCCAAATTCCGGGACATCTCGGTCAAATGGCGAGATAGCTCTCCGAACTCGTCCCGGGAGCGAATTTCCCGCTGCTCGGAGAAATCGAGCTTGGCCAGCCGAGCCGCCGACCGGTTCAACGTCACCAGCGGTTTGGAAACGATCCGGGAATAGACCAGCGATAAGAGCATGACCAGAACGAGCAAAATCGGAGCCAAATAAATGAAATACCGTTTCAGAATATGCACGGCTTCTCCTACCGGCTGGAGGGAAGTCATGGCGAACAAGTAACGGCCCTTGCCTCCTCCTTCTGTAAGTGGATGCATCAAGGTCGTATACGCGACCCCGCTCCACGGATCCTTCCATTCCATTTGAACCGACTCGTTGTTCAGCAGGCGGGATCGGTAGGGCTCCGATTGCGTAATCCAGTCGCGAAGCGAATCATCCACTAATGCGTCCTGATAAAGAGGGTTGAACGACCGCTGCTCGGGCAGCATAAAATCGGCAACCTCCCCTTTTACCCGTACCAAGCCCTCCTCCAGCTTCCCGCCGGTCCGCGCGACGACAACGGGGTTCATGATCGTATCGCGCTGATCCATGAACATCCCGTCCACCGTCAATGGCTCGCCGTTATGGATTCCTTGCGGCAGGGCTTTGGCCATCATGCCCTCCGTGGGAATCAGAACGGTAACGGTTTTGCCGTCCCCGGTACGCAGCTTCAAATAATACGGATTGATATCCACGCGCTCAAACCGGTCATTCAGAATCGCAGTACTGGTATCGTTTTCGTTCATAAAAGCCCCAAGCAGCCGAGAAACCTGCAGTTCGCTGTCCGCCTGCTTGTATTCCAGCGCGAATCGATTCATGCTTTGCCCCAGTTCGTGAACGCGGGAGGCGCGATAGAACTTCTCGAAAAACATTCCCTCCGCCAGCATCACAAGAGAGAACACGATTAAGATCATGGCCGACGTGACGATAAACAACTTAAGAACTACGCCATGCCGTCTCATGATTCCGCTTCGAATTTATAGCCCGAACGAATCACGGTCACGATATATCGTCCTTCGTCTCCCAGTTTGGCTCTTAATTTTTTGATGTGCGTGTCCACGGCGCGCAAATCCCCCAAATAATCGTACCCCCATACCGCATCCAAAATCGCTTCGCGGGACAATACCTTCCCGCCGTGCTTGATCAAATACAGCAGCAGGTCATACTCTTTAGGCGTGAGATTCACCGGGCTCCCCAGGGCGGTTACGGTGTGGGCCATCCGGTTCACGCGCAAATCCCCGTAAACAAGAATCTCCCCTTCTCGTCCGACCGTGCCTTCCTTTCGTTTCATCAATGCGTTCGCCCGGGCAACCAGCACCCTGGGGCTTAGCGGCTTGGTGACGTATTCGTCGGCGCCAAGCTCAAACCCCATGACCTGGTCGTCATCCTCGGACCGGGCCGTAATCATGATGATCGGAACATCCGATTTTTCACGTATCCGCCGGCAGACGGACCAGCCGTCCATTTCCGGCATCATGATATCCAGCACCACGAGATCGACGGAGTTCTGCCCGAACATCTCCAGCGCCACTTTCCCGTTCTCCGCCTCCAACACATCCCACTGTTCTTTTTTGAAATAATCAACTATGAATTCTCGCATCAGCATATCGTCCTCGACGAGCAATATACTTCGTTTCATATGCCATCACCTGTGGTCGTATTTTTGCCTTAACGGTACCTTTGTATGAATAGGAACAACACCCCCGTCTTCGTTTTCAAGACTTAGTATAAAAGACGGCTGTGTACATCATGTGTATTCGGAATGGACTTTTGAACGCTTTGAATACAAAAAAAGAAGCCTGCCAGGAAAGATTACTTTCCTTATTAAGCCGGCCCCCTCTTCAAACCCTGGTCGTTCACTGCCCTAAAAGACGTTGGCAGCTTTTTATTGCCTCCGCTTTTTCCTTTAATTTATCCATCAATTTGTAGTTGCCGGGATCATCATAAAAGGCAATTTTATCGTCGATCAGCTCAATGTAGTTTCGCAGTTCCTCCATTTGCTTCAAAACCGAAGCGCGATGCTCCTTCAGCAATTTTTTGCGCTCCTCTCCCGAAGCTCTGCCTTCCTTGCTCAAATCGCAATACTGCTTGATTTCTTTGATTTGCATTCCCGTATCTTTGAGGCAGCAGATCAATTGGACCCAGTCCAGATCTTCCTCGTTGAATTCGCGGTTTCCCGATTTGTTCCTCGAAACATAGGGAAGCAGTCCTTCCTTATCGTAATATCGCAGAGTATACGCCGTAAGATTGAAGCGCTTTGCGACCTCATTAATGGTGTAACTCATTTATTTTGTCTCCCCCTTGACTTAGAGTTAACTCGAAGTATTACTATCACTGTAAACCACCGGATTCCGATAATCAAGTGGCAAAAAAAGATGCAGAGGAGAGATTCAAGATGAGCAATACTCGCAAAATCGCTTTAGTTACGGGCGGAAGCCGCGGTCTCGGCAAGAATTCGGCCATGGCCTTATCCCGAAAAGGAATTGATGTTATTCTTACTTATCACTCGCAGCAGGAACAAGCGGAGCAGGTGGTCCGGGAAATCGAAAATAACGGCGGCAAGGCGGCCGCGCTTCAGCTCGATGCCGGTCTCGTTTCTTCATTCGACGAATTCGCATCCCGTCTCTCCGCCGTGCTGAAGGAAAAATGGAATCGCAGCAGCTTCGATTTTCTTGTGAACAACGCGGGAACCGGCGAATACGCCTCGCTCGCAGACACTACGGAAGCGCAATTCGACAGTTTGCTGAACGTGCATTTTAAGGGAGTCTATTTTCTAACCCAAAAATTGCTGCCGCTTCTCGCCGATCAGGGTGGAATCGTTAATGTGTCCACGGGGCTGGCCCGGTTTGTGACGGAAGGCTACAGTGCTTACGCATCCATGAAAGGCGCCATTGAAATCCTGACCAAATATATGGCCAAGGAGTTCGGCCCTCGAGGGATTCGCGTCAATGCCGTCGCTCCCGGACCGATCCTCACCGATTTTGCCGGAGGCGCTATAAAGAAAAATCAGGAAATGAAAGATTATCTCGGCTCCGTTACCGCCCTGGGAAGAGTCGGCGAACCCGATGATATCGGCGGTGTCGTTGCTGCCCTTTGCACGCCGGATCTCGCTTGGGTCAACGCGCAGCGGATCGAAGCTTCGGGCGGAACGTTCCTATAACCCGTTCGGAATTCCAAGAACATCATTGATCATCGATTTATACGACTGCAGTTCGCGGCAGCCGTTGTAGATCCGGTTCACCGCGGCCTTGCCGTTGCCGAAGAAAAAACGTTCAAACTGGCTCTGTCTGCCGCCGAATGGTCCGGCGCCAAGCTCCCAGGCCAGGCGCATCAGCGCAATCCGGTCCCTGGCCGTAGAATCGATCCCCTTGAGATATATTTCGAGGGGATCTTTGATGTCCGATTGCAAATCCGCTTCGAAGGGGTTCATGATCAGATTGCTGGCACTCAGAAGCTGAATCGTACGGATCATCTCCGAATGATGATCGGGAAATTGCAGGATGGCGGCATTCAGCGGACCGCCGCCCGGAACGCAGTATCCGAAGCGGGTGTATTCGCATGTTTCTTCAGCGGCGAGGCGGAGCGCCTTGAGATTCTCAAGAACCATTACCGCTCGTGCGACCTGGCTTATTACTTCCGGATTCACTTCAACGTTTTGTTCTTCCGCCAGGGCCTGAATCAAACCTAAGTAAAATTCCGTTTTTGCGATATATCGGGAGATGATTTGATGGCCCGCATAAGGATAGAAATTCCCTTCGTTAAACAACTGTTCATCCATTTGCTCGTCCCCGAAGTAAAACACCCGCTCATGAGGCACGCAAACGCGGTCAAATATAACCATCGTATCCATCTCTTCGTAACGGCTGCTCAGCGGATGGTCAAACGGGTTATCATGGGCGCAGCTCTCGCGGCAAATAAACGTGATTCCCTCGACATCGTTCGGCACGGCAAACGCAAAGGCGGTGGGATTCCGCTCCTCCGAGAAAGCGAGAGAGGCTGAGGGGAACACTAAAATCTCCTCACTCGTCGCTCCTTGGGTCGCCATCATGAAGGCGCCGCTGACGATCAGCCCTTCCGGTCCTGCCTGAACGACCTTGGCCGCGATGGTTTCTTGGATCGAGTCGGTCATTCCCGACCATTTGCTGGCCGTCGGCTGGATAAAAGCGTGGGAAAGCGTGATGTCGTTCTCCCGGCAGTATTCGTAATAATGCTTCAGGTTTCCGGCATACTCCGAATTCGAAGCATCTTGATCAAGGATCGCCGAAGCCGTATAAAAAGCCATCAGCGTCGTGTTCATATAGTCGGGAGAACGGCCGAGAAAACCGTGATGCCGGCTCGACCAAAGCTCGGTCATCCGTCTTCTTCGCACCAGATCCTCCTTGGTCGCCGGCGGCAAAAAAGACAGCCCCACCCGGTCCCCGGTGAGCGGAGAAACGTAGCTCATCTCGTCGGTATATTTCTCGTCGCACTGCATGTCGTATAAATCGGCCTGCGTCCGGATCAGTCCGCGGAAAGCGGGATGTCCGGACAAAGGACCGGCCACACGCTCACCGTTATACCAAAGATTGATTTTTTGGCGATCGATTCGCTCAATATACTTCTTACCGTTTTTGATGGGCATGCCATTTCCCCCATATACACAAATTCGAAAACAAGCATCGGACAAATGCTTAGTCGCTTTTACAGTGTACTGAGGACCGGGAGCGCGGGTGAGTTGTCCGGGTAAATTCGGAGCACGGCGGCCGTCAAATATCTTCATCGGCAAAGGGTGAAAGATTGCAAGGTTTGCCCCGGCTAACGCTAACGAATCTGAGACACGTTATTCGAGCATGATTGCACGCCAAGAGAATCTAACGGAATCAGGATTCCTTATTTGCTCCCTTTCATCACTTTCCGGCCCCTTATTACCCAAATAAGGTTTCCGGAGTCCCTTAGAACGGTAAAAACCTCTCAATGAGTGAAATTGCGTCTCTCATATCCGTTACAGCCCTGAACGCGCGTTACTTCTACTTTCAATCAGCAAAAGCAGCCGAACTTATCGCTCGGCTGCCCATTTGCGCGCATAGATTTATTTTCAATTTTAAAATAAGCCGTTCTTACTGCGGCCCAACGACCGGATGCGGAACATAAGGCTCTTCCAAGAACGTTATCTCTTCAGGCGTTAACTTAATCGAAAGAGCGGATAACCCGTCTTCAAGATGGGACATTTTGGTGACCCCGATAATTGGAGAAGTCACGGGCGCCTTATGCAGCAGCCAGGCAAGCGCGATCTGAGCGCGAGGAACTCCGCGATTTTCCGCAACGGAAGCCACGCGCTCCACAACCAATCGGTCGGCATTTTCCATCGCGCTGTATTTCGATTTTTGAACTTGATCCGTTTCGGAGCGATGCGTTGCCTCGGCCCAGTCTCGGGTCAATCTCCCCGATGCAAGCGGACTGTATGGAATGACGCCGATTTTTTCCTCCTTGCAAAGCGGCAGCATCTCTCTCTCCTCTTCGCGATAAATGAGGTTGTAATGATTTTGCATCGATACGAATTTACTCCAACCCTGGTTCTCCGCGGTGTGATTCGCCTTTAAAAACTGCCAGGCGAACATGGCGGAAGCTCCAATATATCTGGCCTTTCCGGCCTTTACCACATCGTTCAGCGCTTCCATGGTTTCTTCGACGGGGGTGTGATAATCCCACCGATGAATTTGGTACAGATCCACATAATCCGTTCCAAGGCGTTTGAGGCTTTTGTCGATTTCGCCCATGATCGACTTTCGGGATAGTCCCGCCCCGTTCGGACCCTCGTGCATACGAAAAAAAACCTTCGTCGCGATGACGATCTCATCCCGATTTGCATAATCCTTGAGCGCCCTCCCGACGATTTCCTCGCTCGTTCCGTCAGAATACACATTTGCCGTATCAAAAAAGTTAATGCCTGCGTCAAGAGCTGCTTTAATAATTGGCCGGCTCCGCTCCTCGTCAAGCACCCAAGGATGAACCCAACGCTCAGCGACACCGAAACTCATGCAGCCCATGCAAAGACGGGACACATCCAACCCGGTATTGCCCAGCTTTACATAGTCCATTTTCCGCTCACTCTCCTCAACTAAAAGATACCTTGTAGTCTATCACTTACAGTTCACTTTAAGTCAAGTCAAACGATTCGGATGGCCTATCCGAATTCTTCATAGTTCTGCCGGGAATCAGCCAGCTAGAATAAGCCACCCAGCGCTTTGAACATGGCCCCCTCGCTTGACCAACATCGAAGTTCCTTCAATCCAATGCACTTACGATCACATCCGCCCCTCCGGCAAATAAATGATGAACCGGCTTCCTTTTCCAAGCTCGCTTTCTACTTCAATCGTTCCTTTGCAAAGTTCGACGATCCGTTTTACAATAGCCAGCCCCAGCCCGTTTCCGGCTTTGGCATGGGAAGTATCTCCTTGATAAAACTTATCGAAAATGCGGTCTTTCGTCTGCGCATCCATCCCGGGACCGTGATCTTCAATGGCAAACCGGATCTCTTCGTTCATTTGAACAAGACTAAGATTGATCCTTCCCCCGGGCTCCGCGAATTTGATGGCGTTGTCCAGAAGATTAAGCCAGATTTGCTGGGTCAAATCCTCATTCCCTCTAAAAAGCACCTTATCCAGCTCCACATTGACGTCAACCTCTTTAAAAGACCATTTCGGCTCCGTAATCACAACGGCCATCCGGATTTGCTCATCCAGCCGGTACAAGGCTTTGTCCGTAATGATTTCAATATTTTCGTACTTCGACATATTGAGAACATTGGTGGAAAGCTCGGCCAGGCGTTCGGATTCGGCAATGATGATATCCAAATATTCATGCCGTTCTTCTTCGCTCACCTTTCCTTTAAGCAGCTTGGCGAATCCGCGAATGGATACGATCGGCGTTTTGAATTCGTGGGAAAAGTTGTTGACGAAATCGCTGCGCAGCGTTTCGATGGAAGACAAATCATGCGCCATTTTATTGAAACTTTGTGAAAGCTCTTCCAGTTCGCCGATGCCTTTAATGTCGACCCGGACGTCAAAATCGCCTCCGGCAATCCTTTGCGTGGCGTCAATCACTTTGCGGATCGGATTCAGCGCCTTTTTACTGAAAAAAATGGTTAATGCCGTTCCGAGCAAAATGCACAGCACAATCAAAGAGAATAAAAAGCCGTAAGGACCTCCCTCATGTCTGCCGCCGTGCTCCTGATTGGCAAACGACAGCAAGCCCAGCTTATAGAAAACCACGACGATCGTTCCACCCAGCAAGAATGCTCCCAACATAACGGCAAAAACAAACAAAACCAGCGAGATGGTCAGGCTTAATCTTTTTTGGAATCGTTTCTGGGAGAACCGGTTTTTGGACTTCATATTTTCTTCACCGCTTTATATCCGACTCCTCGCACCGTTACAATTTCAAACTCCTGCCAGTCCCAAAACCGGTCCCTCAATCGGTTAATATGCACATTCAGCGTATGGTCGTTCGTTTCAGACTCCATTCCCCAGATTTCATCCATGAGCTGCAGCCGGGTGAAAATCATGTTGGGGTAGGATAGAAGCTTGAACAATAGATGAAATTCCTTTTGCGGCAGCGTAATCGTCTCATGCTGGCGGGACACGGTGAGCGCGTCATAATCAAGCGAAACGTCGCCAAGGTTCAGTTTGTGGTCGCTTGCGACTTGCGCCCTGCGCAGCAGGGCCTTGACGCGAAGCACCATTTCCTGCTCATCGACGGGTTTCGTCATATAATCGTCCGTACCGGCAAGGAAACCCTGCCTTTTATCTTTCGCTTCCTGCTTGGCCGTTACCATCAGAATCGGTATATTCTCCCAAGCAAGCCGGAGTTGTCTGGTCAGCTCGTACCCGTCCATGTTCGGCATCATGACATCCGCAACGACCAGGTCCACATGCTGTTTGTCCATCAGTTCAAGCGCAGCGGCGCCATCCTCCGCTTGCAGCGTTTCAAACCCGTTTTGCTTAAAAACGGCGCTCATCAGCTTTCTGGTGTTTATATCATCTTCCACGATCAATATTCTAAACATGATACATGCCTCCGCCTGGTTGAAAACAACCCCATATCGTTTTGTTTAACCTTAGTATCAACTGAATTTTAACAGAAAATCGTATTCCGGTTTGTTGATATTCGGTTGATCTTGTCCTGCTAACCTTAAGGCACACAAATAGAAATGGAGGCCATACCCGTGTTAAAGCTTAGACTAGACCATATTCAAAAAACCTATGGAAACGGAGAAAATATTACGGTTCTGAAAGGAGTATCGCTGGGATTCAGGGAAAGTGAATTCGTCTCCATTCTGGGCCAGTCCGGCTGCGGCAAAACGACCCTGCTTAATATTATCGGAGGCCTTGACCGTTATGACAGCGGAGACTTGATTATAAACGGCCAATCGACCAAAGCATTTAAAGATGCGGATTGGGATGCGTACCGCAACCGGTCCATCGGCTTTGTGTTTCAGAGCTATAATCTGATCGGGCACCAGACTATTTTGGAAAATGTTGAAATAGCCCTTACTTTATCGGGCGTCTCTCCCGCGGAAAGAAAACGCCGCGCCAAACAAGCGCTGGCCGAAGTTGGGCTTACGGACAAGCTGAAGAAAAAGCCCAACCAGCTGTCCGGCGGTCAAATGCAGCGTGTGGCCATCGCCAGAGCGCTAGTGAACGATCCCGACATCATTTTGGCGGATGAGCCCACCGGAGCTCTAGACAGTCAAACCAGCATCCAGGTCATGGATATTTTGAAAAAAATAGCAGGCACGCGCCTCGTCATCATGGTCACGCACAACGGGGAGCTGGCGGAGCGGTATTCGGACCGGATTATCCGCCTTTTGGACGGCGTCGTCCAATCGGACAGCAATCCTCCTGCATCGGACGAGGAAACGAACAGCTTCACCTCCGGGCAAACTCCTAAACCGCAAAAGTTAAAGAATACTTCCATGTCCCTTAAAACGGCTATGCAGCTTTCCTTTAAGAACCTCCTGACCAAACGGGGACGAACGATTACGACGGCTTTTGCCGGAAGCATCGGCATTATTGGCGTTGCGCTTGTGCTGGCGTTGTCGAGCGGCCTGTCTTCTTATATGGATTCCATGCAATCCGATACGATGTCCGGGTTCCCGATTACCGTCAGCACCTCGGAGCAAAGCTTTGATTTTTCAAGAGGGCCTCAGAACAATGATGCCTCATCGTATCAGGAGTTCCCTGACGGCAGCACGATTTATCGTTACGACAAAGAGCAAAATATGAAGAGACATACAAACGTCCTTACTGATGATTACCTGCAGTACATTCAGAACCTGGAGCCTGCGCTTCCGGGAGCCGTCAACAACATCACCTACCAGCGGGGCACAACTATGAATTTGCTGGCAAAAGCCGGGGATTCCGTCGTCAAGTTTGATACTTCTCCCGGAGCACCAGGCATGCAAATGCCGGGCTCGGGCAGCACCTATTGGCAGGAAATGCCCGGCAACAAGGATTTCGTTCTGTCCATGTATGACCTGATCGGCCAAGACAGCAGGCTTCCAAGCGCCAAAAACGAAGTGGCCATCGTGGTGGACGAATATAACCGCCTGGATGAAGCCTTTTTCGAAAAGATTGGCATGCCTTCAGATTCGAAATCGTACAATGCAAACGATCTGATCGGCAAAACGCTGCTTAAAGTAATCAATAACAACGACTATTATACGAACAACGGGGCATTGTTCACGGCGGCAAATCCAGGCGATTACTCAGCGCTATTTGAAAAAGACAGCAGTCTGCCGCTTACGGTGGTTGGTGTCCTTCGCGTGAAGCAGGACGTAAGCAGCTCTTATTTTTCGGAAGGGTTCGTATATACCACCGCATTAACCGATTATGTACTGGATCATGCCAAAAATTCCGAAATTGCCAAAGCCCAATCGGGCAGTGACAAGGACGTATTGACGGGCGCGCCTTTTGCGAACGATACGGCGAAACAAGCCAACTTGCTGAGTTTGGGCGCGGATACCACGCCGACGGGCATCAGTATTTATCCGGCCAACTTCGATGTCAAAGATGACATCAAGCAATACCTCGACGATTATAACCAAGGAAAATCGGAAGCGGATCAAGTCACATACACGGATATGGCCGAGACCATTTCCAAAATAACGGGGACTTTGCTTAATACGATTTCTTATGTGCTTATCGGCTTTGCCGCCATTTCTTTGATCGTCTCCACCATCATGATTGCCATCATCACGTATGTTTCGGTCATCGAGCGCACCAAGGAAATCGGCATTCTCCGCAGCGTTGGCGCGCGCAAAAAGGATATTTCCAGGGTGTTTAATGCGGAAGCCCTGATTATTGGATTTACGGCAGGCGTCATCGGTGTGGCGCTCTCTTATCTCTTGTCGATCGTGATCGACATTGTCATCGCCCGGCTCACCGACATTAGCCATATCGCTTCGCTGAGTCCGCTTCACGCCGTCATCCTGATTGCGGGCAGCATGGCCCTCACCTTGATTGCAGGCTTCTTCCCGTCGCGAATGGCGGCCAAGAAAGATCCGGTTATTGCGCTTAGAACCGAATAAAGATATTTCGTCCATAGGACATACAAAAAAGGATGAGCGGCTAAGCTCATCCTTTTTTTCTTCCTTCCACCCTTAAATCTTGTAAGCCTTCATCGCTTTGCGAAGCTCTTTGATTGATGGGCGTTTGCCATAAAGTAGGACGCCCGTGCGGTAGATCTTGGCCGACAGCCATCCGAACAGGACGATAAACACGGCCAGCACGACAAGCGACAGGATGGTTTCCCAAATCGGGGGATTGCCGACACCGATCCGGACGATCATCGAAACCGGCGAAACAAACGGAATGTAGGAGCACACCTTAAGCAGCAAGGAGTTAGGTGCATTTATGCTGAAAATCCCGATGTAGAAAGAAGCCAAAGAGAGCATCGTAATCGGCATAATCGCCTGACCCAAATCTTCCGTGCGGCTTACGAGCGAGCCGATAGCGGCAAACAGTGTCGCGTAGAGGAAATAACCCAGCACATAGAAGATCAGGCCGAACACGAGAACCTCCACATTCATTTGCGATAAATCCAGGTTCAAATCGGCGTACAACGCCTGATTGTACGGCAGCGAGAGGTTAGCCGCGACAACCGCGCCTAAAATGACAATCTGCAGCAGTCCGATAAAAAACATGCCGATGATCTTGCCGAACATTTGAGCGAGCGGCGATACGCTGGTGATGAGAATCTCCATGATGCGTGAGCTTTTCTCCGAGGTTACTTCGGCCGCGATCATGTTCCCCGTCATCATATTGGTCATGAAGAAAAGAATGATAAGCACGTATGCGAGCGCATAGTTGATAAAGAGGGCCTGGTTATTTTTATCCGAATCGTCGGCCGCCGCATTATCCGCTCCATTTTGTTCCGCTTGAACCGGCTGGATCAGGACCGGAGCATTCAGCGCCGCGATCTGCGCTTCGCTTAGCGTGCCTTTGGTGATGTACTGCGCCTTTACGTTTTGCAGCGCCGCCTGCAGGGCCGTTTGCAAGCTCACGGGCAAGCTGTCTTTTTTCGAGGTATACGTTACGGCAGGAAAATCGCCACCCTCTCCTTTTGCAAACTCCAGGTATCCGTCGATTTTGCCGGCATCCAAATCGCTGGCCAGCTGCTGCGTATCGGCCTGCTTATATTCGGTCAGCGTATAGCCGGGCGTTGTCTGCTTATCGGTATACGTTTTAAAGGATTCGGCCAGCTCGGGTTGACTGTCGTAGACAATCCCGATGGCAGCCGGACTGTCGTCGCTTCCGGAAAATTTGTCGATGAAATAAGGAACATGGAGGCCTACGGAAACCAAAATAGCGATGACCAGCGTCGTTACGACAAAAGATTTGGTTCTGACTTTATTCAGAAAAGTAAATCCGATAACCGTGCCCATTTTATTCATTCGACTCACCCACCTCTTTAATGAAAATTTGATTCAGCGTAGGTTCCAGGATCTCGAAGTGCTCCACCTGTCCATGCTCCATTGCTCTTCGCAAAATCGCCTGCGCGGCGTCCACCTTGGAAATCCGAATTCGATACCCGCGTTCCTTGCGCTCCACACGAACTACGCCGTCCAGTTGTTCAAGCCCCGGCACTTCTCCCGGCGTATAAAGAACAACTTCCTCGCGCGGGTAGCGGCTTTTGATTTCTCGCAAGCTGCCCTGAAGAACCGTCTTGGAACGGTCGAGGATCGTGATATTCCGGCAAAGCTCTTCCACATGCTCCATCCGGTGCGTCGAGAACAAAATGCTGGTTCCGGCATCGCGGAGCTCTTTTACCGTTGCTTTCAACAATTCCACGTTGACGGGGTCCAAACCGCTAAAGGCTTCGTCCAATATCACCAGCTTTGGTTTATGAACGACGGCGGCGATAAAACCCATCTTTTGCTGATTCCCTTTGGACAACTCCTCAATTTTCTTATCGTAGTATTCCGGCACTTCAAACCGGTCCAGCCAGTAGCGCAGACTTTTGTCCGCCTCGGCCGCCGACATTCCGCGCAGCTTTGCCAGATAAATGATCTGGTCGCTGATTTTCACCTTCGGATACAAGCCGCGTTCCTCGGGCAAGTAGCCCATCTGCGACTGCAGCTCTTTTCCGTACGGTTTGCCGTTGTACGAAATGGTCCCGCCATCCGGGTAGATCAGGCCCAGCACCATCCGCATCGTCGTTGTCTTGCCGGCTCCGTTGGCTCCCAGCAGGCCGTAGATTTCGCCTTCCTCCACCTGCAGCGAAATTTCGCTGACCGCGGTTTTCTCCCCAAACTGCTTCACAACTTTCTCCAAAACTAATGGATGCGCCATAACTCTACTCCCTCTTTTCCAAAAAGTAAGTAAATGCTCTTACACGATTGATACGGACGACCGCATAAGCTGTTTCAAAACGGTCTCAAGCGCCTCACATGACAGGTTTGTGTCCTTCAAGCCACAGTCCCAGAGTTTCTTCGAGATCCAAGGCTCTGCTGTTCATCACCTGCAGCCCGTTTGCGACACATTGCCGCTCGAGGCCATCGCTGTCACGAACGACGAATTTGCTGATGGAGGGGCCATCTTCGCGGCGAATCACCTCGCCTGGAACAAGCGCTGTCGAAATTCCGTCTCCTTTTACCCAGATTTCCTTCCAGCTTCCGAGAAGCATGTCTTTTTCCACCATGCCCAGTATCTGGCCGCGGGAAACCAGCGCAACAAAATCCGCCAGTCTTTTCACTTCTTCAACCACGTGCGTACAAATGACGATGGTGACATCTTCTTTATCCATGCAGCCTCTTAAATCGTCAATCATGCTTTTCCACGCAAACGGATCCAGCCCGGACGAAGGCTCGTCAAGCAGCAGCAGTTTCGGTCTGGCCGCTAACGCGGCCGCGATTTCGAATTTTCGGCGCTCCCCCTTCGACATTCGGTTCAGCCGCTCCCGCCGCGGCACCTCAAAGCGGGTCATTAATGCTTCAAAGTACTCGTCTTCCCAACTCGGATACCAGTGGGCTCGAAACCGGGCGGCCTCTTCCGCGGTCATATAATTTTCTTCCAATGCCGGAGTCTCGGGCACATACCCAATCCGCTGCCTGATTTCCGTAGGCAGCAGCCCATCCGAAGCTATGCCGTACCACTCGATGTTTCCTTCGTCCGGCACCAGTCCCTGCATCATAAACTGAAGGATGGTGCTTTTACCCGAACCGTTAGGACCGACCAGAGCCACAATGTACCCTTCCGGGATCTTCAGATCAATCGGACCGATATCTTTTCTTCGTCTTCGCTTTCTTA
Organism: Paenibacillus terrisolis; assembly: GCF_056171975.1. Classification (NCBI taxonomy): domain Bacteria; kingdom Bacillati; phylum Bacillota; class Bacilli; order Caryophanales; family Paenibacillaceae; genus Paenibacillus; species Paenibacillus terrisolis. Next base: position 102,825 of record NZ_JBKFGG010000017.1, read on the forward strand.
CTCCGGCCAGCTCCACCGCCAGCTTCTGTTCCATCAGCTCCGCTCTCCCTTCCCCGTTTCCTTATCTTCAGGTCCACGATACTTTTGCCGCAGTATTTGCAAAAACAGCTCCTTCAGCTCCTCCTCGCCGTATTGGACCGATTTTCCTTTGTCCACGGCTTCTTCAACCGCAGTCTGTACAACCGCTCTCCGGTAGTTATCCCGCTCGCCCGCTTCGACTTTGGCTACAAAGGTGCCGGTCCCTTGTCTCGTTCGCAGCAGCCCTTCGTTCTCCAAATCCTGATATACCCGGCGCACGGTGATCACACTGCAGTTCAGGCTTCCGGCAAATTCCCGGATGGAGGGCAGCAGCGTTCCCTCTGCCACTTGTCCGCTTACGATCAGGGATCTAAGCTGCGTTTCTATTTGATGATAAAGCGGTTCCGCACTGTTTTCATTGATTTGAATGGGAATCCACACCTTTCCATGCTCACCTCCGGTCTTACGGTGTTCAACCCGCTCATTTTCCTACGACAAATCCCTTTTGGCCAGCTTGCGTTCCGTAATCGCTGCGGACAATATCAAGAGAACGGCTCCTGCGGCCAATGATCCCCACATCACCGGTGACAACAAAGAGTAGCTCTTGGCCATCTTCACCGTATATGTCAGCAAATTGCCGTGACTCCAGCTGACGATGAAAGTCAACATACCTGCGCCAAGCATCGAAGCAACCGTGATCCAGAAATAGGTTCTTCCTTTTTTTAATAATTCATAATAGATGTACACCGCGTTAACCATCAGTGAAAAACCGCTCCAGGTTAAGACGAAAGCGATAAACTGCGCAAAATTCAGCTCGTGCCTGAACGAACCCGTAATAAGATACACGCCGGCGTAAAAGATCACCCCATTAAAAATCATAGCCGTTCCGAGCTGGATCAGCCGGCTTCGCATGATTGTGGAAACCGGAATGGGAAGTGTCCGATAGTAGCGCAGCATCAATGTGTACAAATCTTCTTTGATATAATTAAAGGATCGGCGCGAGAAATAAAAACCGGTCAAAGGCATTGTCAGCAGCAGCAAAAAATCGGCCGTCGGGTTCGTGACAACCTTTACCTCGCTCGTCACTCTCGTCATGTACATCATGCTTACCATGCCGGCCGTATACACCATGAAAAGGACGTTCCAGATCAGATATACACGATCCAGGCGCAGGTCTTTCATAAAAATGATCCATGCATCTTTCCACCTGTTCAACCCAATCAACCTTTCTTCGCCTCTTCTCGTTCTCTCAGGCTTACTTCCTAAGTAAGCTAAAATCGTTTAAACACTGTGTATACTGTTTATATCTTTATACACAGTATATACGGCAGCGATTTTGTCGTCAACCCTAATTTTGTAAAAAGGCACTGCAAGTGTGGTCTGATCCGATGACCTTTTATATTGGCTGGAGCGTTCTCACATGGTTGAGTTCATGTTCGCTGTAACTGCAAGGCGCCCCGACGGGAACACAACCTCCCCCGGCCATGCGGTACGAATCCCGACACTAACTAAACAGTCACTCGCCAATACTGCGGGATATGACGTAGTATTCCGACAAGTCGGGTAGCGGGAGGCCGGATATTCAGCCTCTCACCTGAGCTATTGCGGAATCTGGTGCAGGATTTGACAGAACGGAGCGGGAGGTCGGATATTTAGTTTGTCACCTAAGCAAATGTTGTATAAAATGCAATATTTAGAGCCGTATCGGGGCTTAAAGTGTATTTTGTTGTATAAAGTGCAAAATTTTCTGGGCATATCGGCAAAAAGTAGCGACTACAGGCCAAATTGCTGCATAAAGTACAACATTTGTACCTCATTGCTTGTTCCCTGCCGCAAATTGTTGCATGAAATACAACATTCCTGACTCGAGCCGTGCAACCTCCGCAATTTTCAAAGTGCCGCCCCCTATTATGGCTTAATCCTGCCGATTGAGGACCCGCTTAAACAACTCACTCCAAACTAAAAAAACCCTGGCCACCGCCAACCGTGTACCCACAGTTGCCAATAGCCAAAGGCTTTTTAGATGCATTCTTAATTCATATTATAGCTCGTTTGTTCCGCTTAAAATCCCAAAATAACGTCCCATACCGGTTTCGTATGTCCGCCCGGGTACATCAGGTAAAGCAGTACATAAACCGCTACGCCCGTGATCGCCGTAAAAAACCAGATGACCGAAGTCACCCGTCCCCACTTCCGGTGCTTGGCATACTTCTCTTTAAACCCAAGGAATAGCGTCGTCAAACCAAACACCGCCGCCACTGTGGCAAGCACGATGTGAAAAACGAGGAACGTCTGATAGTAACCCTTCAGATTATCGGGCCCGCCCCAGGAGGTGTTTCCGACGAATGCCGTCCGCGAAATGTATATCAGAAAAAAGAGCACCGCCGCCACTGCCGCGGCAATCATCGTTTTCTTGTGCGCTTCCCGTCTGCCCTTGATGATCAGTCCCCAACCGATCGCCACCAGCACCGCGCTAATAACGATAAACGCCGTGCTCAGCGTCGGGAACAATGTAAAAATATCCATTCCTAATCCTCCTAAAAGTTTTGTGAGCGTTGCTGCGTTGAATTACTTCGAACAAAACTAGCTTCGTAAGCCCATGCTTAGTTTTGTGAGCGTTGCTGCGTTGAATTACTTCGAACAAAACTAGCTTCGTAAGCCCATGCTTAGTTTTGTGAGCGTTGTTGCGTTGAATTACTTCGAACAAAACTGGCTTCGTAAGCCCATGCTTAGTTTTGTGAGCGTTGCTGCCTTGAATTAATTCGAGCAAAACTCGCTTCGTAAGCATGCTTAGTTTCGTGCAAGTTTGGCCATTAATGCCGCCCTTTATCTTCCGCTAGGTTTACGGCCCGTTCCCGACCGCCTTGATCTCCTCGCCGCTCTCGCCGCCATCCCGGTTCTCTTGCTTGTACCATTGGAAAAACACGTACGCGAGCATCGAAGCAAAAATAAATTCCTGGATGAACTTCATCAAAATGCCGCCCACCTGCTGATCGACCGTCGGCTGCAAATAGCCGAAAAATTGCGGCCCTCCGAATTTAAGGAGCAGTGCCGAAGGATCGCCGGACACGCAGTATCCCATCGCTTTGGCCCATGCGGACGGATCGCTGTAGGTGGCATATAAAGGTTTACCCGCAAAAATAATCAACCCGCACGCTGGGGTAAGCAGCACCATATTGAGAAAAATAAAGCCGATTTTTCGAAGTCCCTGCAGCCCCGCCTTCTCCGGCAGCGGATTGACGAGCGTCCACCACATCAAGCCCGAAGCCAGAAACAGAGCCAAATAGTACGCCCGATGCACGCTAAAATGCAGCATGACATAGTCATGAACTGCCGGGATATGATAAAAGGAAAATAATCCGTTAAAAACGACCGCAGCCGCTACCGGTCTCGCCAAAAAACGAAAATGGCGCAGCGGACCGCCGCCAAGCCATGAAACGATTTTACGCCAGACCCATGGCGGCAAGCCCAGCATCAGCAGCGGCGGAGCGATGAGATACGACAAGGCCATACTCAGCATGTGAAAGCTGAACATCATGTGGCCGAGCAGCTCGAAAGGCCCTCCTTGTGCCGCATATAAGCATAACATCCCCAACACGAACAGCGCTTTTTTGCCTGCAGAGACGCTTTCTCCAGAGGCAAACCTCTCCGCGACCGGCCCGATAAGCACGAAATACCCCGCCGTCGCCAGCAACAGGCATGCCAGAAAAACCGGGCTCCAAACATCTTTAAAATTAAAGTATTCTAATCCAAGCACGGCAAAACCTCCCTTCGCCGCCACCAATTCTGTCTAAATTGTGAACACTCCCCTAAATGCAAGCAGAAACGGCGCTCATCCCGTAATGGAACGATACCCGTTTCTGAAATGTATCCGCTATGCAGCTGTTAACCCCCAAATTTTGTTTACCACCATACCCAATATAATGCCGCGACAACGGCCGTACCGGCCACGAAAAATCCGCCGGCCATGAATACGATCGGGATCAAATGGCCTTTGTCCTTCATGTGCATCCAGTAAGCCAATTGCACAAGGACCTGCAGAACCGCCATCACCAGCAGCAGAATGACCGTAAATGCCGTGTTCACTCCACCGGCGGCCACCGCCGCAAATGCGATCAGGGTCAGCGCTATGGAGAAGATAAAAGCAACGACATGCTTTTGCGGACCTTCCTGCCGATGGCGGCGTTTAACCGCCGAATCGCCGGCAGATTCCCGATTCGTCATCTTATCCTACCACCTTTCCAAGGAGGTAAACGACCGTAAAGATAAATACCCACACCACATCGATAAAATGCCAGTAAATGGCCGCCACATACACTTTCGGCGCCGTAACGACCGTTAAGCCCTTATAAAACAATTGTCCGATCAGCAGGGAAATCCAGAGAATCCCGAACAAAACGTGTGCCCCGTGGAATCCGACCAAAGTATAAAACGCCGAGCTGAATGCGCTCGTTGTCATGCCGTAATTTTCATGATTGATGTATTCGGCAAACTCGTAAATCTCAAGAACCAGAAACGCTAGGCCCAGCAATACCGTGACCGCTAGCCAAATCGATAAGGATTTCCTGTTCGCGCGGTGCATCGCCTGAATCGCGAATACGCTCGTTAAGCTGCTGACGAGCAGGATGAGCGTCGCGGCCGCGGTCATCGGAAGATTAAACAACTCGCTGGCTGAAGGGCCGTCGGCTATTTGATTGCGCAGTGCCAGGAAAGTGGCGAACAACGTGCCAAACAACACTGACTCCCCGCCGAGAAACAGCCAGAAGCCAAGGACTTTGTTGCGGCCTTCCAGCGTTGCCTTTTCCGGTTCGTGCGGCAGCGTGCCTGCGGTCTGCGCTCCGGCTGCATGTTGCGGCGTCGTCATGCTCCGACCTCCTTCCCAGTCAGTTCCTCCGGATCGATGTGCCAGCCATGATCGTCATACAGCGAACGGATCAGCATCGATCCCAGCGTAACGGCCAAACCGAGTCCTACGATAATGTAATTGTTAAAAAGGAAATTCAAAAACCCGCTGCCGAAATCATCGTTTGTGAACATAAAGCCAAGCCCGGCAATAAACAGCCCTACCGACATCACAAACGGAAGGATCGTCGGAGACGGCATATGTATCGGCCCGATTGGTTCGGCCGGGGACATTTCAGTGTGGCCGGCCACTTTTTCCTTCCAGAAAGCGTCAATGCCGCGCACAAGCGGGATTTGCTCAAAGTTGTATTCCGGAGGCGGCGAAGCGATGGACCACTCCAGCGTTCGGCCATCCTCCCAAGCGTCGCTTGCCGCGTCGGCAGGCTTTCTCGCCGTAATGCCGATGTTCACCAAAAATACGATAACGCCAACTCCCATCAGGAACGCTCCAACCGTGCTGACCAAATTCAGCGTGTCAAATCCCTGGTTCGGGAGATAAGTAAAGACGCGGCGCTGCATTCCGATAAGCCCGAGGAAATGCTGTACGAAAAAAGTCAGATGAAAGCCGATAATAAAAGTCCAAAATTCCCATTTTCCAAGTCTTTCGTTCAGCATGCGTCCGAACATTTTCGGCCACCAGTAGTGAAGACCGGCAAACAGGCCCAGCACCAAACCGCCGACGATGACATAGTGGAAATGTGCAACGACGAAATAAGTATCATGATACTGATAATCCGCTGCCGCCGAAGCCAGCATCACCCCGGTCACTCCGCCCATGACAAACGTCGGGATAAAGCCTGCGGCGAACAGGTTTGCCGTCGTGAAGCGGATTTGTCCGCCCCACATTGTGAACAGCCAGTTGAATATTTTGATCCCCGTCGGAACGGCAATCAGCATCGTCGAGATGGAGAACAGCGCGTTGGCCACGGGCCCCATCCCCGTCGTAAACATATGGTGCGCCCATACCATGAAGCCAAGGAAGGCGATCAGGATCGTTGCGAACACCATCGAGCTGTAACCGAACAGGCGTTTACGGGAGAAGGTGCTGATAACCTCGGAAATGACGCCGAAGGCCGGCAGAATCAGAATATATACCTCGGGGTGGCCGAAAATCCAGAAAATGTGCTGCCACAATACCGGATTTCCGCCTTTGCCCACTTCGAAAAAGTTGGCTCCCAAAATCCGGTCGAAGGTGAGCAGCACAAGCCCAACCGTAATCGCCGGAAACGCGAACAAAATGATCGCCGACGTTACGAATGACGTCCAAGTGAACATCGGCATGCGCATGAATGACATGCCCGGCGCCCGCATCGTAATGATCGTGGCCAGGAAATTAATCCCCCCGATCAGCGTGCCAAGCCCGGCGATCTGCAGGCCGAGCGTATAAAAGTCCACCCCATGCGTAAGGCTGTACGTCGAGGTTGAGAGCGGCGTATACGAGGTCCATCCGGCATCCGGAGCTCCCCCCAGCATCCAGCTGAGGTTCAGCAGCAGCCCGCCGAACAGAAAGGTCCAGAACCCCAAAGCGTTCAGGAAGGGGAACGCCACGTCCCGCGCTCCGATTTGCAGCGGAATCACCGCGTTCATGAGGGCGAAAATCACCGGCATAACCCCGAGGAAAATCATTGTCGTGCCGTGCATCGTGATTAATTCGTTAAACTGCTGGGCCGAAACGAAATCATTCATCGGCTTAGCCAATTGAATCCGGATCAACAGTGCTTCAATCCCGCCGATTCCGAAGAAAAAACCGCCCGCCACCAAGTACAAAACGGCGATTTTCTTATGGTCGACCGTCGTTAACCAATCCATCAACCCTTTGTGCCTCTTGACACTGTGAGCATGAGCCAAGGCTTGTAACCCCCTTTAAATTCCTTATACACGCATGCCGACAAGGCGCCAAAGATCAATACGACAATTTGCTGCCCGCCAAATAATCGGCAATGGCGTCGATTTGCTCATCCGTAAGCCCCAAATCCTGTTTTGGGGACGGCATTTTGTTGCCCGGCTTCACCGCTTGCGGATCACTGAGCCATTCGATCAGATTGTCTTTGACGGGTTTGCCGTCCACCGGTTTTTCCGCGCCTTCCGCATTATGCAAAATGCTGGCTACCGTCTCGCGGCTGCCGATCCCCGTCAAGTTCGGTCCTAAAGCCCCTCCCTGGTCGCCCACGGCATGGCATGTGAGGCACTGGCTTTTGAACACTTCGGCAACCTGCGGGTCCGCGATTGTCTGAACCGGTGCCTTCATGGACTGAACCCATTGATCGAAGGATTCCTGGCTGACCGCCTTTACTTTAAACTCCATAAAAGCGTGGGAAGGACCGCAAAGCTCCGCGCATTTCCCGAGATATACGCCTTCCTTGGACGCTTCCAGCCAGGCGTTGTTCACGGTTCCGTCCGTATTCGTATCCGTTTTTCCCGCCAGGGACGGTACCCAGAAGGAATGAAGAACATCGGCCGTTTTTAATTGAAGCGCTATCTTTTTGCCCTTAGGGATAACCAGGTCTTGAGCCGTCGTGATTCCGTAGTCCGGATAACTGAACTCCCACCAGAACAAATGCGACGTCACCTTGACCTTGATCGCGTCCTTATCGGCGGAATGATCCTCCCCGAAAGCGAATACCTTCTGCACGGTCGCAACAGCCAAAATGAGTACGAGAACAAGCGGAATTGCCGTCCAGAGGACCTCAAGCTTAAAGTTTCCTTCCACCTGCTCGGGAATATCGGTCTGCCCCGGTCTGCGCCGGAACCGGATCCAGACGAAAGCCGCAATGCCAAACACGATCAGCATGACGACAATCATAATCGTGATCGACAGCTTGATTAATCCAAGCTGCCCTTCCGCTACGGGCCCCTGAGGTCTTAATACAGACAAGTCCTCGCGGCCGCATGCCGAGAGCAGGAGCGAAAGGCCGATAAATAAAGGAACCAGACGCTTTACAGTCTTCCACGGTTTTATCATTGATCTCCCCCACTTTACGTTTTCTCCCGGTCTTACAAGTTCATTTCCAGTTTAGCGTGCAAAAGAAATAACCATTTATCACAAAATATGTACTATTGTCAATTACAATAATCACCTATTAAATATATGATCGAACCCCTTTTTTGTCAATGAGGATAGGTCGATTTACAATTTATCAAAAAACAAAAAAATCGCTCCACCTAAGCATTTGTCAACGTTTTCACATTTTGGGCTTGAGCGTTTCAAGAGATGATCGTCCTCTTCCGCATTTGATTTTTAAGCACTCTTCGAGCCATCTCTACATTTGACATTTCTCCAAACTTTTCTGTCCGAATGCAAAAAAAAGAGAGCAGCGCTCTCTTTTAGTTTGTTAATATGACCGGTCCATCTTCCATAATTGCCAATGTATGTTCATAATGCGCTCCAAGGCTGCCGTCGGCCGACCGGATCGTCCAGCCGTCATCGTCCCACAAAACCGCCCCTGTATCTCCCCCGGTGAAGATCGGCTCGATCGTGATCACCATCCCGGGCTTAAGCAAAAGGCCGCTGTTCGGACGGCCAAAATTCGGCACATCCGGCGGCTCGTGCATATGGCGGCCGATTCCATGGCCGATGAGCGGCTTGACAATGCCGACTTTGGCCTCGTGAGCCGTCCGCTGAACGGCATAGCCGATGTCCCCGATCTTTTTCCCCGGAACCGCCTGAGCGATCCCCGCATGCAGAGCTTTTTCCGTCGTTCGCAGCAGCATCTCCGCTTCGGAGCCTACTTCCCCGATCCGGTAGGACCATCCCGAATCCGCCAGCCAGCCGTTTTTGTTCACGACGATATCGATCGTAACGATATCCCCGTTTTGCAGCTTGCCGTCCGTCGGAAATCCATGGCATACCACATCATTGATCGAAGCGCATGTGGCATACGGAAAGCCGCGGTATCCTTTTTGCTCGGGACTGGCCCCCTTTCCGGCCAAAAACGACTCCACAAAGCCGTCGATTTCCCTTGTCGTGATCCCGGGGCCGATAAGTTTGGCGATCTCGCGGTGGCACTCGGCAAGAATGCTGCCGGCCTCGCGGATTCGGGCAATCTCTTCTTTCGTTTTCAAGGTAACTTTCACGCCCGTTCTCTCCTCTCGGTGTTTTTTTACATACTGCACAATAACCGATGATATAATTGATTTAATATATGTAAGAACAAATGAAAAAAAACGTCCCGGGCGCAATTCGCGCCGGAACGGTCGTTGTAATTAGGATACCGACGAATCCAGTTTCCCCAGTTCATGTTCTACAAGATGGGTTAATTCTTCTTCGTATCCGCCCATTATGCGGTATTTTCGGACATATTCCTTAACGAATTTCTTAGGATCTTTCGGTTTGAAAATTCGGGTCATTTCCCGCAAACTTTCTTTAACTTCATCATGACCTTTCGTTGCCATACAAATTCCCTCCCAGAACGCTAAGGTTAATGCTCCGATTACGAGAACGCCGAAAAAGCTTAAGCAGAATCATGAGGCAGTATAAATCTTATGTTTGGAAAAAGACCTCCTATCCTCCATATTGTAACATATTCAGCTTCACGTTACAGCTTTCTTCCAAACATCCAATATTAACCGGGCGTTGGCGGGGCAACATATTGGTTAAATATAGTTTGGCGGCTTAGGAATTGCCCGGTAATGTATTTTATATGATATAGGGAGGACTTGCATGAATCTTCAGGCGATGAGCCCCGAGGGGAACGGACTCCACTTGAACAGGAGAGATGAGCTTATGATATCGAAGTCGCCGAAAATCATGATTCTGTACGCCAGCTACGGAGACGGTCATTACCAGGCCTCCAAAGCGATTGAATCCTGCTTTCACAGTAAGGGAATTTCCGACGTGATTTTGTTCGATCTAATGGCCAAAGCCCATCCGCTGCTCAACGAGTTGACGAAATTCGTATATTTGAGCAGTTTCAAGGCGCTGCCATCGGTATATGGCTGGGTATACAATTTGACCAAAGAAATGCAACCTGAAGCTTCGCTGCTGGGAGCGATCAATTCGATCGGCATGGGCAAGCTGCAGCAAATCATCGCCAAAGCCCAGCCGGATCTGGTCATTCACACGTTCCCCCAACTCGCCCTGCCAAGGCTGCTCAAGAAAACCGGCAAAACGCTTCCGCTCGTCAACGTCGTCACCGATTTTGATCTGCACGGCCGCTGGATTCATCCCGGCGTCGACCGCTATTATGTAGCGACCGAAGACATGAAGCGTGAAATGGCGGAACGCGGCATTCCCGGCGAACGCGTCAAAGTAAGCGGAATTCCGCTGAAGTCCGATTTCAGCGGTGCGGTAAGCTCGGCCGGCAGCGGGGAGTGGCAGAGCCGTTTGGATCCCCGCAAAAAGACGGTTTTGCTCATGGCAGGCGCTTATGGCGTCATGCAAGGGATCCGCGATGTCTGCGTTAAGCTGACGGCTACCGGGCGATATCAAATTTTAGCCGTTTGCGGCCGCAATAAAGAGTTGTATCGCGGTCTCAAAGAGCATTTCGGGTCCAATCCGGACTTCCATGTATTCGGTTACGTGAGCGAGGTCGCGCAAATGATGCAGGCCAGCGATTGCATTATTACGAAACCGGGCGGAATTACCCTGTCGGAGTCGCTCGCCTGCCGTCTCCCGATGTTTATCTACCGGCCGGTGCCCGGGCAAGAGCTCAACAATGCGCTTTATTTGCAGAGCAAAGGCATCGCCAGCATCGCCTACAGCGCCAAATCGCTGACCCGGCAGATCGAGTCCTTGTTCGAGGACCATCCGCGGCTGGCCGATTTGCGGCAGGAAATTGAAAACCTCCGCAAGCCGGACGCCGCGGAGGTTATTGTGGATGATATTCTGGAACGCTGGTTCCTTCCGGCTTCGCCTTCCAATCTGGTTCTTACGGCGGAGGGCTCGTCATATATTGGATATTGAACATATCCGCCGGAGGAAAGAAGGTACCGCCCGTGTCCCCTTTCAAATCGTCCACAGGTCTGTACGAAAATGTTGCCGGATTTCTCTGCTATCTATTCGCCTTCGTTGGGGGCGTCGTGTTTCTCGCCGTTGAACGAAGAAGCCGGTTTGTTCTGTTCCATGCTCTGCAATCGGTCATGCTGTTTGCCGGTCTGATGGTCGCTCATGTGATCTCAGGCCTTTTGCCGCTGATCGGCGTTGTCGTCGGCCTGCTGCTGACGCTGCTCGGCGTAACGCTCTGGATCATTCTCATGGCGGCCTCGCTGCAGGGCAAATGGCTTAAGCTGCCATGGATCGGGGACTTGGCCGAAAGACAGCTGCACCGGATGTGAATCGAAAAGTCCGGTTATTGCCGGGCTTCGGCGGCGGGAGCCGCTTCGGCCATCATGATCGAATCCGCGGCAGCGGCTCTTGGGCTCTCTTCGTCGGAGGCCGAGGCCGAAAAAGATCCACGGTTCCCGTGAAGCCCGTTAAACAGCAGGTTCAGCACAATTGCCGTAAAGCTGCCGGCAACAATGCCGTTATCGACCAGAATTTGCAGCCACGACGGCAATTGGTCGAACAGTTCCGGCATAACCGTCACGCCCAGCCCCATTCCGACGGAGCAGGCGATAATGAGCAGGTTCTCATGACGGTTCAAATCAACCTGATCTCCCAGCATCCGAATTCCGGAGGACAACACAAGCCCAAACAAGGCAATCATCGCTCCGCCGAGAACGGATGTTGGCACAAGCTGGGTGAGCGCGGCGATCTTAGGCACGAATCCGATCAAAATCAGCAGCGAGCCGGCAACGAACAATACGTCGCGGGTCTTTACGCGGCTCATTTGGACGAGTCCGACATTCTGCGAATAGGTCGTATACGGGAAGGAGTTGAAAACCCCGCCCAGCATAATCGCCAAACCTTCCGCACGATAACCGCGAGCCAAATCCTTGGACGTAATTTCTTTACCCACGATTTTCCCCAAAGCCAGAAACACCCCGGTCGACTCCGCCACACTGACGATCGCCACCAGAATCATCGTAAGAATTGCCGATACGTGGAACGTCGGTCTCCCGAAATAAAACGGCTGTACCGCATGGAACCAGCTCGCTTCCCGCAGCGGCGTCAAATCCACTTGTCCGGCCAGCGCGGCCGCCAAAGTTCCGGCAATCAGCCCAAGCAGCACAGAGATTGAACGCATAAAACCTTTGGCGAAGCGGTTCATCAAAATAATGAAGATGAGAACTCCAAACCCCAGCGCCAGATTCAGCGGACTGCCGAAGTCGGGATTATCCCCGGGGCTGCCGCCCCCAAAATCGGAAACGGCCACCGGAATCAGCGTCACACCGATCACCGTAACCACCGAACCGGTTACGACCGGAGGGAAGAAGGCGATCAGCTTGCTGAACACCCCGGACAGCAAAAAGACAAACAGCCCGGAAGCGATAATGGCTCCGTATATAGCGCCGACGCCCATTCCATCCTTCGTTCCGATCGCGATCATCGGCGATACGGCCTGAAAAGCGCAGCCGAGCATAACCGGAAGCCCGATCCCGAAGAAGCGGTTGCCCCATACCTGCAGCAGCGTAGCAACCCCGCAGGCCAGCAAATCGATGGCGATGAGATACGTAAGCTTCGTCTGGTCAAAGCCAAGCGCCCCGCCGACAATCAGCGGAACGATGACCGCACCGGCATACATGGCCAGCACGTGCTGAATCCCTAAAGAAAACGTCTTTAGCGGATGTCTGTTTTTTTGAAAAATACGTTCGCGTTCCATAATGATATAAAATCCTCCCAAAGTTAAATTACGCTGCTATTCTTTAACGAAAGTAACCGTGTTGTTCTCGAGAGACGCGATGCGCACAAGCGAATCCACCCGGTATCCGGCTTCCTTCAAACGAGCCGCTCCGGGCTGAAACGATTTCTCGATGACGATGCCGATACCCGCCACGCTTGCCCCTACCTGTTCCACGATCCGGGCCAGTCCGAAAGCGGCTTCCCCGTTCGCCAAAAAATCGTCGATGATCAGGACGCGGTCGTCCGAGGAGAGAAACTTCTTGGAGACGGTGATTTCATTGCTCTCTTGTTTGGTGAACGAATACACCTTTTCTACCAAAATGTCGTCTTTCAGCGTGAGTGATTTGTGTTTGCGGGCAAAGATCATCGGAACGCCCAGCTCCAGCGATGTCATGATCGCCGGCGCGATTCCGGAAGATTCGATCGTCAGCACTTTCGTAATGCCCTCATCCGCAAAATGCCGGGCAAACTCGCCGCCAACCTCTTTCATGAGCACCGGATCCATCTGATGATTCAGGAACGAATCCACCTTCAGCACCTGGTTTCCCAGCACGATTCCCTCCGCCTTCACTTTCTCCTCAAGCAATTTCAAACTCGTTTCCCCCTTATCCAAATTCCATGCACAAAAAAAGTCCACTTCCCGGTAGGAAATGGACTTAAACAGACAGAAATCACCCTATTTCACGTTTCGCGGTTTTCGAGCACAAACGGCAAAAGCCGCGTACGAACAAGCCTCGCGCCCGGACGAAATAGAGTTCTTCCCGTAGTCCGATCATTTCCGGTGATCAGGTAGAGACATGCAGGCCCATTCCTGCACTTATACGAGAAAAGCTACGAAAGTTTCATGCAATGTTAGAAGTATACCTTATAGCGTCCGGGGAAATAAAGAGGTATTTCGTGGTTTTCATATTTTCGCCTATAAAGGCTTGGATTCTTTCGGGATCAAATTCGTCAGCACCGATTTGAGTTCCTGATCATCCTGAAACTTTTTCTCGCCCGTATCCATGCTCTTTACGCGGATCTGGCTGTAATCGGTCCCGGCCTCCACCGGCTTGAAAATCAGATTGTTCCGATCCTCCAGCCGCAGCCTGTAGCCCATTTCTTCAAACATATTCAAAAAGTCGCTTTCACTCGGGACTTTTCCTTCATCGAGCAGGATCAGCCCTCTTAATTCCTTGACGCCATCCTTGTGCGCCACTTCAAAATGAACGATACATTCCACCTGCAGGTTCACTCCCGATTTTCGTAATAATGGCTAGGATACCCTGGAAGGGCTCCTTATATTTGCTCCGAGCCGCAATGAGGACACCACTTGGTACCTTTCACGAGCGGAGTCGAACAAATCTGGCAGCTGACTGTAGCAACTTTCGTTTCCAGACTTGAGGAAACCTCATCCTTCAACTGCACGTTTTCTTTCCAGGTCCGAATGCGCCGGTCCAGCTCCTCCTGACGAATCCGTTCCTCTTCCATATGCCGCTTGCGCCGTGCCTCTTCCTCGGGGTCAACCGGTTCCGGTTGCTCCTCCATCGCCGGGGTTTCCTTGACGGTCCTGGCAGAAAGCAACTTCTCCAGTTCTCCGTCTATCTTCGCCGTATCCGCCGTTCTTTCCTGCTCCGGAGCGGCTTTCGCCGGCGCGGATTCCACCGGAGCGCTTGCCGCAGCCGGTTTCACCTTAATCAGCTTATTTCCGCAATGCTGGCAGAATAGCGCATCTTCCGAAACCGCCTTCCCGCAGACGCCGCAGATCCGCTCGTTTTTAAGCTCCGCGATTTTGAGACGGATTTCGTCCCGTTCCTCCGTAAGCAGGTCGCAGGTTTTGGCCAGCTCAAGCATCTCTTTCTCCGCCTGGGACATGTCCTTGGAACGGTAGCCGTCATAGAAAACCTCGCCCATTTTTTGAAAATACAATCCCATTTCACGCTCGATATTTGAAATTTGCGTATTCAATCTCCCGATTTCCACGACGTTTTGCGCGCGGTCGGTTACCTTGCCCGCACCATCTTTTATTCGCTGTAAAAAATTCATGGCAAATCTTCCTCCCCATCCACTGCTTCCAAAGCAGCTGCTTAATTAGGCCCTCTGCCCGGTCAATGTCAATCGCTTTTGCTACTCTTATTCTATTCGTGAAACTTCACTTATCATACCAGATTTCCCTTACGGGGGAAAACCAAGCCGGCGCCTCAAAGGGAGATTCCTACCAGGGACCCAAATGCGGTCATTTTTGATTTTGCCGGCCCGAAAAAGGTACAATGGAGAAGAAGAAATGATTATTTCATAGGAGTAGATTGCCCTGACTACATCAAATGCGAGTTCCAACGATCTCTTGTTCAAGCATCTGGATTTAAGGGAAATATATCAGTGGGAAGCCGGCGAAGACGAGCTTCGCAAGCTGGAGGAGTGGAAGAAGCTTCCTTTCCTGTATCAGCTCGCGCTGGATGAATTGCAAAATAAAATCAAGCTGATTCAAACCGAGTGGAAAATCCATAACGGATACAGTCCGATCGAGCATATCAAAACCCGGATCAAGGAGCCCAAAAGCATTCTGGATAAGCTTGCCCGCAAAGGGCTGGAGATGACCGTCGACAGCATGGTGAACCATATTCACGACATCGCCGGCATGCGGATCGTGTTCTCCTTCGTCAAGGATATTTACAGCCTGCTCGACCATCTGCGGCACCGGGAAGACATCACCGTGCTGGAAATCAAGGATTATATCGCTAACCCGAAGCCAAACGGTTACCAAAGCCTGCACGTCATCGTCGCCGTGCCGCTTACGCTGTTTGAGGGACAGCGTTGGATGAAAGTCGAAATCCAGATGCGGACGCTTGCGATGGATTTCTGGGCCAGCATGGAACATATTCTGTTCTATAAATACGACAAACAGGTGCCTCCTCATGTCGTGAAGGAGCTGTCCGAAGCCGCCAAGGCGGCCGACGCTCTCGACAAGAAGATGCACGGCCTGCGCAAGGAAATCATGGGCGTGTCCGCCGCGGAACTTCCTCGGGGAGACGCCTCGCCTTCCAAAGAATGAATAAAAGCACGGCCCCGCCGATTCGAGCCGGCGGGGCCGTGCTTTTGTTTGGACAGCCGCGCTGCGCATGGTCCGGCGTCAAGCGCGGCTTTTCAGCGCGGCGGCGGTTTCCTCCGCCCGCTGCATGACCCGGGCGGCGACGAGCGCAAGCCCCTTCGCCGCGCCCGGCACGCCGGGCAGCAGCGCCGCCCACGGGGCCGGGTCCGGCCCGGCCTCTGCGATGTGGAGATGTCCGATCTCCACATCGTGGAACTGCGGCCCGGGCAGGTGCAGCCGGCCCTGCTCCGCCGCCTCGGCGAGCCACTCGGCCATGCCGGCGCCGCCCGGCGCTGCGGCCTGCGGCTCGCCCTGCGGCGGCCCGGCGGCTTGGCGCAGCGCCGCAGCGGCGTCCGCCAACGGAGCCGCGGCCGCCCAGGCCGCCCACACGGCGGCCGTCAGCGCCTCGCGCGTCCAGCCGAGCAGGCTGAGCCGCAGCTCGGCGTCGCTCGCCCAGGCGGCTGCGCCGAAGGCGGCCGCCTGCGCGATTCGGCCGCACGCGGGATCGCCGCACGAGCACGCGGCGCCGGGGGGCGCCGGCGCGGCCGGGCCGCCCTCGCTCCGCCAGGGCGGCAGCGTCGGCAGCAGCTCCAGGAGCGCGCCGTTCCCATGCTCCAGCAGCCCGGCCAGCACGAGCGGCCGACGCTGCAGATCCCGGAGCACAGCAGCCCTTTGCTCCTTCACGGCCTCGCCGTCCACCGGCAGAAGCACGGTATGACCTGACAGGGAGACAAGCATCCCGCCTTCGCTTACGCTGATTCCGATCCCTTTCGGAACGGATTTTTTGCGGCTCATTCGTCTCCCTCCCCGATGCTGCCGGCCTGCAGCGCAATCAGCTTCTTCAACTCGTCGTTGGTCATTTCCGTCAACCACTGCTCTCCGGAGCCGACAACCTGCTCCGAAAGCGATTTTTTCCGTTCAATCAACTCGTCGATCCGCTCTTCCAACGTGCCTTGGCAGATCAGCTTGTGTACCTCGACGTTCCGCTGCTGTCCGATCCGGAAGACCCGGTCGGTCGCCTGATTTTCCACCGCGGGGTTCCACCACCGGTCATAATGGACGACATGGTTGGCCCTCGTCAGATTAAGGCCTACTCCGCCCGCTTTCAGCGACAGAACGAAAACCGGGGATCCGACCCCTTCCTGAAAAGCCGCAACCATGCTGTCGCGATCCGGCTTCGGCACGCCTCCGTGCAGGAAAAACGGCTCTTGTCCATAACGCTGAGCCAGCTTTTCCCTTAGCAGCTCTCCCATCTGGACATACTGCGTAAAGATGAGGGCTGCCTCTCCATTATCCAGGATCAGGTCGAGCAGCTCCGTCAGCCGTTCCATTTTGCCGGATCGGCCTAAGCCGCCGGGATCCCCTCCGCGGAGTCGGCCCCCCGCCAGCTCCGGATGGTCGCAAATCTGCTTGAGCCGGGTCAGCGAGGAGAGCACCAGACCTTTGCGGGCGATGCCGCGCTGTTCGCCGATCCGGCCCATCAGATCCTCGGTGACGGTCCGGTACATCCGGGCCTGCTCGCCCGTCAGCGTGCAGTACGATTTCAGTTCGATTTTCTCCGGAAGATCCTTGCGGATATCGGGATCGCTTTTCAGTCTGCGCAGCAGAAACGGCGCAACCAGGCTGCGCAGCTTCAGCAGTTCCGAGGTCTGGTTCTCCCCGGCCCCGCCATAACGAGACCGGAAGGAAGCATGCGAGCCCAGGTATCCGGGATTGAGAAACTGAAATATGGACCACAATTCACTGAGCCGGTTTTCGACCGGCGTTCCCGTCATGGCGATGCGATGCGGAGCGGTCAGCCTCATAACGCTCTGCGCCTGCTTAGTCCCGAAGTTTTTGATGTACTGCGCTTCATCCAGCACGACCGTGTCCCAATCCACCGAGCGCAGCTCCTTGGAATCCCGTCCGGCAAGCTGATACGTCGTCAGGATGACATCGCAGCCGAGGCAAGCCTCCCGGAAACGGTTATCGCGGAAGCGGTCGCTCCCATGATGGACGTACAGCCGAAGGCCAGGCGCAAACCGGTTCAGCTCCCGCTGCCAGTTACCCAGCAAAGAAGTCGGGCAAATGATCAGGTATTTTCCTTTAGAGGAAGCCAGGCCTTCCAGCAGCACGGTAATGACCTGCACGGTTTTGCCAAGTCCCATATCATCGGCGAGCAATGCTCCGAATCCCAGCTCGCGCATCATGGAGAGCCAGTGGTAGCCGCGCTCCTGATAGGGGCGCAGAGTGCCGCATAAAGCGGACGGAATCTGACGCTGCCTTGCCCCTCTTTCCACGGCGCCCTCCATCAGCATGGAGAGCAGCCCGGCGCTTTCGATTTCCTCGACCATCACTCCGTCCAGATACCCGTCCTCATCGCCTGCCTTCAGATGCATCAATTCCCGGAACGTCAGCATTCCTTGTTCATGGCGTTTCATGAACTTCAGCATCTGGCGGATTTCTTTCACGTCAATCTCAATCCATTCCCCGCGAAAAAAAACAAGCGAAAACTTGGAGGAAGCCAGCTCGGTCAGTTCCTCAAGCGAAATTTCGTTCCCGCCGAGCATGGCGGCAGGTTCGAACGAAACAAGCTGATCCACGCCAAGCTTAGGCTCTTCCGCCACAGCGTCTTGAGTTTGCGTCCAGGTGCCCACTTTGATTTTGACACCTGCGGTCCGGCGCCCTTCCTTGGTCCAACGCGAAGGTGTCTGAATCGCTACTCCGTTTTTGCGCAGCAGCGCCACCGACTTGCCGAGGAAAGAATAGACCTCCTCCGGCCGGAGCAGCGCCCCTTCCGGCCGCGCCGATTCCATGGCTTCGGCTACCTCCGGCGAAATTTCCGCCGCTTTGGCCAGGCGCAGCAGCATAGCTTCCTGCACGTTCCGGTATACCCGCCCCCGGATTTCCATATCCCGCTGCGGATAACTCCAAATCAGCTTGGCCGGAAGCAGCACCGAAGCGTCTTCGGCTCCTTCCCCCAAGAACGTCATCCGCCATAAAGGACGGCCGCCCGGCTCAAACTCATATGGCCCCTGAGACTGCTCGGCCGGTTCAATTCTGATCAATAACCTTAGGCTGCCCGGACCCGGACCGGCGACCGGCTC
This sequence comes from Paenibacillus terrisolis, assembly GCF_056171975.1. NCBI lineage: Bacteria > Bacillati > Bacillota > Bacilli > Caryophanales > Paenibacillaceae > Paenibacillus > Paenibacillus terrisolis. Next base: position 121,618 of record NZ_JBKFGG010000017.1, read on the forward strand.
GTCAGGCGCCTTGGGCTGTCCGCCTCCGGCAGCATCGATATCCGACGAAAGCTGCTCCAGTTCAAGCGGACTGCCCTGGATTTCTGGCGGCGGCCCTCCCGTAAGACTTGCATTCCACCAAAGCTCGGACAAGGGAGAAGTTCCGCGCCGGTAATCGGCACGGCACGGGTTGAGCTGCCGCCCGAGCTCGCGAACCGCCCCCCGCGCCTCGAGGTCGATCATCGCCGTAAGGAACGAGTACAGTAACGAAAGCTGCCGGTTTTCGATCGAGGTCTCGTCCGGCTCCGTTCCGGATTGAATTCCGGAGAGTCCCAGCGGAGGCATAGACCCGGCCAACTGTCTGAACCGCTCCTCATCCCTTGGGTCGGTAAGCAGCGGTCCCCAAGCGGAGCGGAGCTGGGCTTGCGAACTTCGCCGTCTGCTGTGTGCGGCAGGCTGACGGACGCCCGGCGCAATCCGTCCACGCTGCAGAAGCTCCAGCGCAAACCGGGCCGCCTTGCTCCAATAAGCCATTTCCGCCCCCGGCTTAATCCCGTGCTCTTCCCATAACGCCTCGTTCCAGTGAAGCAGCAGCGGCCAGGCGTCCGCAGCCGGCAGCGCCAGACCTTCGATCGTTCTTCCGATCAAACCCCTGCGCTCTCCGGGCCTGAACGCTCTCCGCACGGAAGAGACCGGAAACCGCACCTCGGCCAGCCGCAGCGCCGCATGCTGGAACGGACGATGCCCCGGCTCGGTTTCCATAAGGCGAACGATCGCCGTCCACGCATCCACTTTGGATTCTGATATTTCGCCCGAAAAGCAAAACAGCACATCTCCGAGCCAGATTGCATAAAAACGCCCCGTCATGTTGATCTCCCGTCGTATCCTCATTCTATTTAATCTCTAATCGCTTATTAAACGCATTAATAATATCTTATACGAAATCCGTCCCGTATAAAACCGGAACCGCACTTCTCAAGCTCCCGATCGGATCGTGCGGATAAGGATGAACAGAAAAAAGCCGGGCTTAAGAAAGAACGGCACTCTTCGGGTTCTTCCTCAGGCTCCGGCTGCCTGCAATCATCGTATTATTATTGCATATAGGAGCACGCTAATTTCTATTTCAGCGCGATGACCTCAATCTCCACCAGTCCGTCTTTCGGCAATCGAGCAACCTCTACGGCGCTGCGGGCCGGATAAGGCTCGGCAAAAAACGAGCCGTATACTCCGTTGACCTTGGCAAAATCGTTCATGTCCTTGAGAAAAACCGTCGTCTTCACGACTTTGTCCAGTCCGCTTCCGGCGGCTTCCAAAATGGCTTTGACATTGTTCAGCGATTGAGCGGCTTGCGCTTCAACGCCCTCCGCCAATTCTCCGCTCTCCGGAATAAGGCCAAGCTGCCCGGAAGTGAAGATGACCCCCCCAATTTCCACGCCTTGCGAATAAGGACCGATTGCCCCGGGCGCAGAGGTCGTTGCGATAATTTGTTTTGCCATGCGGCATCCCAACCTTCCAAATGATTTTCTTCATTGTAACTATTATGGACGAGTGTAGGCAACCTTCTCTTCTTCGTGGATCCGTTCTGCGGCAGCGGGAAGGAAAAACGAAAACCTGCTTCCTTCTCCTGTTTTGCTCTGCATCCGGATGAACCCGCCCAGAAGGCTGGCCAGATTGCTGCTTATCGGCAGCCCAAGCCCCGTTCCCCCGTATTTGCGGCTGATCGAACCGTCAGCTTGCTGAAACGCTTCAAAGATGGCGGTGTGCTTGTCCTCGGAAATACCAATCCCCGTATCCGTTACGGCAAAGACGATCCAGCCGCCCGAAGGGGCTTCTCCCGCCTTTGCCCTGCGGATCTCCAAATCAACTTGGCCTTCATGGGTAAATTTGAAGGCGTTGGACAGCAGATTGCGCAAAATTTGCCCGATTCTCTGCGGGTCGGAAACGACCGTATCCGGCAGCCCCTCTTCCCTTGCAATCCGAAACGATATCCCTTTTTGAGCCGCCAACCGATCGAATTGGAGCTGCATCAGCTCCGCGATTTCTGACAAGCTGACTTGCTCGCTCATGATTTCCAGCCTGCCGGCCTCAACCTTGGACATATCAAGGACATCATTAATCAGTTGGAGCAAATCATGACCGGATTTATGGATGATCCGGCCGTAATCCGGAATCTCCTCGCCGGAAGCTTCGTTTTCCGAAATAATCTCGGCCAGATTAATAATACTGTTCAGCGGCGTTCGCAGTTCATGCGACATGTTCGCCAAAAATTCCGATTTATACTTCGACGCCAGAGCGAGCTGATTTGCCCGCTCTTCCAGCACGATTTTGGCCTTGTGCAGCTCATCCGTCTGCTTTCGCAGCAAATTGTTGGCGGCTTTAAGCTCTAGGTTCTGGCGGCGTTCCAACTGAAAGTCCCTCAAGATGAGGGCAAAAATGAAGCTAAGCGCAATGTTGAGCGGAAGGGTCACAGGCATGATACCGGCAACATACTCCTTGAACGGTATAACACCGAAAACGGCGATGTTCAAAGCATTGGCAAGGTTGACGACGAACAGCGTGACGATCCCTTTTATTGCAAAACGATAATCGCTTTGTCTCATCCATATGTTCAGCCCCCCGCACACCAGCCCCAGAATCAGCATATTGACCAGTCCGGCGATCGCCGCGTCGTTAATTCCGAAGGTCAGTCTCGAAAGCCCGATGCCCGCGCCTATCACAAACAAAGTATACGGTTCCGCGTAGACCATCGAAGCGATAATCAAAGGAACGAAGCGGAGATCGAAAATGACGCTGTCAGCCAGTTGAAAGCCAAATTTCATGCAGATCCATCCGGAAAAGATAAACAGCCCGACGGATAAAAAGTAATTGGTTCGCGGCGATGTTTTGGAAAACGCGTATTTATATGAAACATTCGCCAAATAAGCTACCGTAATGAGCATTCCGAGATTCAGCAGGAATACGTTCCCATAATCCATAGGCTCACTCCCGTCTGTCAGTCGAGTCGAAGCCGCGGCTTCATCCTTCCTATTTACATCATATTAACATGTCAGGAGTTTGCCGAACATCCGAACTTCTTCTTGATTTGGACAATTCTTTTGCAATAAATGATCTAAACAACCCCGGGCTGATGCCGATAAATTAATAGGAAGAAACCGGACTCAAGATTGCACCTCTCTAAAAAATAAATATTTTAAGTTTGAGGTAATCGCTTTCAAACCCTTCGCCCCATAGAGGACGCCGGATTGGCCGTTTTTGGAGGATACTTTATATCACACCATAAGTGATTTTTTTCACATTAACGCGTTTTTTTATATGCTAAAATTCCAACGAACAAAGCTTTTAGGGCTCCCGAAAACGCTTATAAAACAAGAAGTATCCCCCCTCTTCCGCCACCTTCTTTCGTTATTAAAATGTCTTCACATTTTAATATATATTTCATTAACGGAGGTCTTTTATCATGAAAAAAGCATCCATCATTCTTAGCAGTGCCCTTCTGCTAGGTCTTCTGGCTGGTTGCGGATCGAACAATGACGCCAATAACGCGCCTGCGGCCAATGCGCCCACGGGCTCGGAGAACAGCTCGAGCAATAATGCGGGCAACAGCGCAAATGCTACGGCCGACCAAGGCAAGTACCAAGATGGCGTTTATTTTGCACAAGGCGAACCCGACAAAGATACCGGCTGGCAATCTTTCGTTACGGTCACCGTTTCCGGCGGTAAAATCACCGATGCAAAATGGAACGGCACCAATGCTACCGTGGGCGTAGATAAAGTGACTTATTCCAAAGAAGGCAAATACGGTATGAAAGCCGGCGGCGCTTCTTCCGAATGGCACGAGCAAGCTGAAAAAGCCGAGCAATTCCTGCTCGAAAAACAGGATACCACAGCAGCTACGATCGACTCCGAAGGCAAAACCGACGCAATCTCCGGTGTCTCCATCCATGTTGGCGAGTTCTTCCAACTGGTTGACAAGGCTTTGTCCGCTGGAGCGGTTGAAGCAGGGGCGTACAAAGATGGTACCTATCATGCAGAAGGCGATCAGTTCGATCCGGAATCCGGATGGAAAGACACCGTTGATGTTGTAGTCGCCGCAGGAAAAATCCTTAAAGTCAACTTCAGCGGCGTAAACGATAAAGGTGAAGACAAGAAGCAATACTCGATCGACGGTAAATACGGTATGAAAGCCGGCGGCGCTCAAGCCGAATGGCATGAAGAAGCTGCGAAAGCGGAACAATATATCGTAGACAATCAAGATACCTCTTCGTTGACCTTTGACGCGGACGGCAAAACCGACGCAATCTCCGGCGCAACGATCAGCCTGAAATCGTATTTCGATCTTGTTAACAAAGCATTGGAAAGCGCTAAGTAATCGGTCATCATGTTTTGTTCAAAAAGCCGGCAAGCGGATGTCAGTGCGTCAGGGAGAAACAGTTTCGGCAGCAAATTTCTAAAGATCAAGTAACTCCCAGCGCAACCAGACTTAGAGGGTATACTTTGGGCGTTTTTGCTGATATGCTTATACCGGCTTTTTGAATGAGTACCTTGTGTCAAAGTTTTTGCTTCATGATTACACCCTAAAATGAGAAGGTGAATTTCTTGAAAAAAATAGTCGTTCTCGGTGGCGGTTATGGCGGTGTCGTTACTTCCAAACATCTGGCCAAACTGTTCAAGAAAGAAAAAGACGTAGAAATCAAATTGATCGACCGCAATCCCTATCACACACTGCTTACGGAATTGCACGAAGTTGCGGCTAACCGCGCTCCGGAAGATTCAGTTAAAATCGAACTCAAGAAAATTTTCGCAGGACAAAAGGTTGACGTTGTCCTCGATTCGATCGATAACATCGATTTTGCAGCCAAAGAACTTCGTTCCGAGAAAGATACTTACAAGTACGATTACCTCGTAATCGGTACCGGTTGTAAACCGACTTTCTTCGGAATTCCCGGCGCTGAAGAGCATTCCCTGACTCTTTGGTCCTATGAAGACGCGGTGCGTCTCAAAGAACAAATCCGCCGCAAATTCAGCGAAGCCGCAAAAGTGAACAACCCGGCCAAACGCCGCAAAATGCTGTCCTTCGTTGTTGTAGGCGCCGGTTTTACGGGCGTTGAACTCGTAGGCGAGCTTGCCGAATTCCGCGATGAGCTTTGCAAGGAGTTCTTCATTGATCGCAGCGAAGTTCGTCTGGTTGTTGCGGATATGGCTCCGAAAATTTTGCCGATCCTGCCTGACAAACTGATTCAAAAAGCCGTGAAACGCCTTGAAAAGATGAACGTAGAAATTATTACGAGCGCTAAAATCACCGGCGTTAAACCTTCGAGCGTAACCTTGGGCGATAAAGAGCTTGAAGCCGACACCATCGTATGGACCGCCGGCGTTGAAGGCTCCGATCTTGTCGGTAAACTCGATGTGAAACAAGAAGGCCGCAAACGGATCGTAACAAACGACAAGCTGCAAAGCGTTGACCATGAAGATGTTTATATCGTTGGCGACAACATCTTCTTTATTCCGGAAGGCGAAACCCGTCCGGTACCGCAAATGGTTGAAAATGCCGAGCAAGCAGGTCCTGTTATCGCTCATAATATTCATGCGGACATTCACAACAAACCGAAAAAATCCTACAAACCGGGATTCCACGGAACGATGGTATGTATCGGCAGCCGTTACGGCGTAGCCAATGTCGGTTTGCCGAATAAAATGTTCATGCTCACCGGCTTTATGGCCATGTTCAGCAAACACTTAATCAACATGTACTACCTGTTCACCGTAGCGGGCTTCAATAAAGTTTGGACTTACATGATGCACGAGTTCTTCCATGTGAACAACCGGAGAAGTTTTGTCGGAGGATATTTCTCCAAACGTTCGCCTAACTTCTGGCTCGTTCCGCTGCGTATGTTCGTAGGCTATAAATGGCTTGCGGAAGGTATCGACAAATTGCCGAAGATCTTCAAAGATCCGAACAACATTTTCCTGATTCCGGCTTCCCCAAATGCCTCCGATGCCGTTTCGGCAGCAAGTGAAGTCGCAGGATCTGCGGGATCGACAGGAGACGCCGCGGCAACAGCAGTTACAGCTCTTCCAGTGCCTGGTTTCATCAAAAGCATTGTAGGCTGGTTCATGGATGTCTTCTTCTATACGTCAGACGGCGGTTACACCGCTCTGGCAACCGTGTTCCAATTCTTTATGGTATTTGCCGAGCTTGCCATCGGCGTCATGCTTATCGTTGGTCTCTTCTCGGCAATCGCTTCGGCGGCCACCGTGGCCCTCGGTGTGATGATCTGGTCGTCCAGCATGGCTTCCTCGGAAATGTTGTGGTACATGGTTGCGGGCGTGGCTCTGATCGGCGGATCGGGCAGCACGTTTGGTCTTGATTACTATGTTCTTCCTTGGCTCAAGAAACATTGGAAGAGAATTCCGCTTGTGCGAAGATGGTACCTTTACACAGAATAATCTTAAAGTCTTAGCTTCATAGATGTAGCCTTGATACAGAGTAATGTGCGCCTTGCGCACATTACTCTAATTTTTACTTGCATTATAGCGGTAAATCGGTCATCGGTGTCAGGGTCCCTGCAAGCCTACTGCTTTTAAGGAGTGTGTATCCTTATGAAACTTAAGCTCTTTCAAGACGCTTGTCACTTATTGCAGGGCGAAATATCGCCCGAGACCGGCATACGTATCGACCTGCTTGAAGAAGATGTAACCCCGTTCGCTAATCTTCTGGAGCAATATGAAATGTCTGCGGTGCGTCAGTGCCGACTGCTCTCCATTTATATCGCAATCAAGCTCGCCCTTCTGCGCCACGCCGAATGCGAAAGTTTACCGGCCGGCGAGGAGCTCACCCGCAAGGTGCTGGACGGCGACTATCTATACAGCTTTTATATTCAATTGTGCCTGAAATGGGAGGAGTATGACTTGCTTGCCCATTTGGCGCCGATCGTCAAACAAATTCAAATCAAGCGGGCCGAGGGCAAACCCGAGGACGAACGCCTGATTAGTGGCTGGGAGCTGTTCCTGACGCTCGAAAGCAGCCGCATCGCCGCCTGCCAAGCCATTTAACAAGCCATTAACGACGAGGAGGGTTCTCGATGAGACTCGATGAAACGCTGAAGATCTCCCTGAAAACGGTGGATCGGGAAATTGAGAATATGGTCAAATACGACCGGGATGTTCCCCGTTCCTCCACCCTCGCCAAGGGGATCGTCCAGCTCGTTCGATCCGGCGGCAAGCGGTTGCGGCCGTTAATGGTCATTGTCGGCGGCCGGTTCGGCCCTTCGCCCGATTTGAAGAAAATATGGCGCCTTGCGGCGGCGGCGGAATTTATCCATGCGGCTTCTCTGATACATGACGATATTATCGACGATTCTCCCGTTCGCCGCGGCGAGCGGGCCATGCACGTGAAGCTTGGCGTCAGCGGCGCGCTCCACGTCGGCAATTACATGTCGGCAAGAGTTATAGAACTGATCTCCGATTATTCCGCCGAGCGCGAAAAATTCGTGTATGACCTCTCCTCCCTTGCGACAACGCAGCTCTGCCTGGGAGAATATCAGCAATTATCCCATCTTTATGATTATGATGTTACGGTTGAAGAGTACCTGGAGAAATCACGGAACAAAACGGCCCAGTTGATGGCCACCTGCCTCCAGATCGGCTCCAAAGCCGCCGGAGCGGACGAGGAGACCTCCAAGCTGCTCTACAGCTTCGGGGAAAAACTCGGCATGTCGTTTCAAATCCGCGACGATCTGCTCGATTTCACCCAGTCCTCCGAGAAGCTGGGAAAACCCGCCGGCAGCGATCTGCGCAGCGGCCAGGTGACGCTTCCCGTTTTGTTCGCCCTCCGGGATGATGAAACGTTAGCTCCTGTCATACGCTCCATATCGCCTTCTACGCCGCCTGGGCAGGTGGATAAGGTCATTGCCGCCATTCAGGCCAGCGGCGCGCTGAACGCGGCTGAACGCCTCAGTCAGCGCTATCTGGACGAAGCTCAGGATATCATCGATCGGCTCAGCTCGTATCCGGCACATGAGGATCTTCAATCGTTGTTGAACTATTTTGCCGGACGTGAGAGCTGACGCGAAAATTAATGGGATGAACAAAGCCGCATGGTTCCCCCTTCAATACAAAAAGCACATTCGCATCGAAGAAATCACTTCGAGACGAATGTGCTTTTTTATTTTTCTTATATTGATTGATTACAGCAGGAAGTAGTCGCAAAGCGCGCAGAACAAAATCACCATGCTGATAACCTGATTAAGATTGTAGGACGCCACGTTCATCCGTTTCCGGCTTGAAGGTTTGATGATTTTGTGCTCGGTCATCAGCAGCAGAATGGCGATGATGATTCCCAAACTGTAAATCCAGCCCAGATGCCGGAACGGAATGAGCCCAATCAGCAGCAGAACCATGATGGAGTGCAGTCCGGCGGCAATTCTCAGCCCGTTTTTTAGGCCAAAGATGCTCGGAATCGACCAAAGACCATGGTTGCGGTCGAATTCAATATCCTGCGAACCGTAGATGATGTCAAACCCGGCAATCCACAGCATCACCACGGTGCCGAGGACAAACGGCGTAAAGGCGAAGTGTCCGGTTACGGCGAACCAGGCGCCGATGGGGGCCGAGGCGATTGTGAATCCAAGATACAAATGGGCGAGGTAAGTGAACCGCTTCGTATAAGAGTAAGAGGAAATCAGGAATATCGCCACCGGCGACAACACCAGGCATAGCAAGTTCAGCATGCCTGCCGCAAAAATAAAGATCGCATAGTTCACGACGACGAAAAGCAGCACCTCCTTCGACTCCAGCAGCTTCTGCGGCAAATGACGGTGCGCGGTGCGCGGATTTTGCTCGTCAAACGTGCGGTCGACGACGCGGTTGAAGGCGTTGGCTCCGTTCCGGGCCCCGATCAGGGCGATCAGTCCCCAGAGCATCACGTGCCAGGATGGCACCCCTCCGGCCGCCCAGACCATCGATATAATCGCAAACGGCAGTGAAAACAAGGTATGCGAGAACATGACCAGTTCGCCGTAAAGTCTGATTTTATTGCCGATTTTTCTGACGTATTCCATAAGTTGCCTCACTCTCCTATCCCTTGTAAAGCGGGTTGTTGCTGTGGCCTGGCTGGCTGAATGCCGGCGGTTAATGATGCGCAGCGCCCTGCGCGGTGTCTCCCTGTATACGGCGGTCGGCCGCCTATAAACGGCACGCCGCCTTGGAACTCATCTTCATCTTCCGCCCACTTTCATGTTCTGCTTGCTTGCTGCCCCGCATGCGGGTCCCGATAACGGTATTTTGGGGCGCTATTTACCCGATTATTATTGTTTAACCGAAAATAGCGGTACAAATTGGCCCTATTTCCGAAAAGACTATGCTCAAAATGGCGGTTTTCGGCTTAATTGGAACAAATAGCGCCCTTTTATGCCCTTATTGGGATGATCGACGACCCAAATCGCGGAATAAGGCCTTTTTGTACCGCTATTACCGAATGAGATGCCGATCTCTGCCCAAGCTTGGATCAACTCGGTTCCGGCTCATTCCAGCCCATTCTAACTCATTTAAGCCCATCAAGTTCGGCCCAAACTCAATCCAAGCTCGATCCAACCTCAGTTCAACCTCGGTTCAAGCTCATTTCAAACTCATTTAAGCTTCAGTCCAAGCTCAGCTCAAATTCGCGTTTCTGCGATCTCCGCAAAAGTTGCTTCCATAGCATTCAGCATGCCTGCGACGTCATCTTCCGTGATGACAAGCGGCGGCTGGAAGGCGAGGACGTTGCGGCCAACGCCGTTTTTGCCGATGATGAAGCCGCGGTCCTTCATCGCTTCCAGCACGTCGTCGACGAGTTTCGCGCCGCGATCCGAATCATCGGCGCACAGCTCGGCGCCGAGCATCAGGCCCGCGCCTCGCACGTCGGAGACGAGCTGCGGATAGCGCGAGGCGAGGCCTTCAAGGCCGCCCCGCAGCAGCGCGCCGAGGCGTTCGGCCCGTTCCGGCAGACGGTGCGCCTCGATATAATCGAGCACCGCGAGCGCGGTCGCGGCCGAAACCGGGTTGCCGCCGAACGTGGAGGCCGAAGGCCGCGAGAAGCTGGCAGCGATCTCATCGGTGGAAGCGAAGCCTGCCACCGGGATGCCGCTGCCGAGCGCTTTGGCCATCGTGACGATGTCCGGCGTCACCCCATAACGGTCCATGGCGAACATCCGGCCCGTGCGGCCAAACCCGGTCTGAATTTCATCGGCGATCAGCAGAACGCCTTGCTGCTCCAGGAGCCGCTTCACTTCAGGGTAATACCAGTCCGGCGGCGCCACGATGCCGCCGTTCCCCTGGATCGGCTCCGCGATCATCGCGGCGAACTCGCCGCCCCGCTCCGCCAGCACAACCTTCAGCGCCTCGATCGATCGCCGGCCCGCTTCGTCGAGACTCATTCCCCGTTCATACGGACGGGGAATGAACGTTACGTCCGTATCCTTTTCCAGCTCCGGATCGGTCCGCCACATCCGCAAGCCGGTAACGCTCATCGTCAGATAGGTGCGACCATGCAGGCTTTGCTCCAGTGACAGAAAACGGCGGCGGCCCGTATGGAGACGCGCCAGCAGCAGCGCCCCTTCGTTAGCTTCCGAGCCGCTGTTCACGAAAAAGGTGCGGCTCAGGTTCCCGGGCAGCACCGCCGCGAGCCGCTCCGCCAAATCCACGTTGGGCTGCGTCAAATAAATGGTGCAGGTATGCTGCAGCTCCCGCAGCTGCTCCACGGTACGCTCAGCGATTTCGGGGTTGCAGTGCCCGCTGGCGACAACGGAAACTCCGGCGAAGAAATCGGTATACTTCGTGCCGTCATGGCCGTACAAATACTGCAATTCTCCCTTCACGAGCTGAGGCGGATTCCGATAAAAATGGCTGGTGCAAGGATAAAAATACTGCTGGCGCTTTTGCAGCACCTTTTCCGGTCCAATATAGTTCTGCATATTCCCGCTTCCTTCCAAATGAACTTTTTCCCATCATGGCAGAGAGGGCACAAGGCTATACCGCCCGCACCCTCCGATCCCAATTCCGTTATTTTGCGCTAGCTACCGTCTCGGCTTCTTCTTTACCTGCGGTGGTCTCACTATTCTCCTCATCGCCGGCTGCTGCTTTTGCCAGTTCCTCCGGCGCCCCGGCAGCGCCGCTGGCTTTTCCGCCGTTAAACTGCAGGGCGCCAAGCGTATACCCTGCATAAACCGGAGCGAGATGCTCGAACAGCTCTCCCGCCGACTCAGGATGAGCCAGCGCCGCTTTGTAAGCCCGGACGATCGTCTGAAGCTGCTCCGGACGATAGGTTGCGCCTTCGATGCGGAATACGGTAAGCCCTGCTTCTTTAAGCTCCTTGACCGCCGAGAGCAGGCACAGTTCCTTGGCCATCATCAAATGGTTTCGGCCATGTACATCACGGTATACCGGGTTTTCGCCTTTATCCGTCATCAGCACAAGAACGTTGTTATCAACGTATTTATTATCTTCCTCGGCAATCGCTTGGAACGTTTCCGCATTTTCGTACAAATCATGCTCCATGTACATAATCGCCGGCGATCCGTGAACGATAACCTCAAGCGGCGCCGGTGTATTCGCGAGCAGGTCGGCCAAATCGTATAAAGGCAGTTCCATGGACGCCGTTAACCGCTGTACGCCAAGCTCCCGGTACAATCCGGCTGAAAGCTGGTTGTAGACGTTCAGATTAAAATCTCCCACCATCGGGTATCCTTTGGAGGCAAACTTGCGAACCGCTCCAAGATTGGTGACCATCAGGCCGTCGATCGGCAGGCGTTCTCCGGATAACAAACCGTCGTATATTTCAAAATGCAGCTCGGTCATCATTCGTGGCAGGCAGAGATACACGTTTGCCGTTCCTTTCAGCGATGCCAGCTCAATCAGATTTTCTTTGGTAAACGGACGATCCGGCTCAAATACGTCCCCGGACAAGTAGATATGGTCCGCCCCGGCCTCCAGCGCCGCTTTGGCTTGTGCCATATTGTTCACGTGCACCGAAATTTCCCCGCCGATGGAATGAACGCTGCCCGCAAGGCCGCTCATTGTTCCGGCTCCGCCTTCGGATTGAACAGCTTCTCTGCGGCCCGCTTTAGCCAAGCCTTCTTTGATGGCATCCATCCGTTTGGCGCTAAGCTCCCGCTCTTCGGTTGGCGTGCTGAATACTTTGCCGGTGCTGTAGAACTTGCCGGTGCCTTCATACCGCCGATTGATGTTGGACAAGCCCGGGCGGCCAAACGCGTAGCCGGTCGAGAAATCGCGCTTGCGGTTATCGTAAAGTTCCTTTGTATCCCGGCTGCGTTCAAAGCCGACCGGATCGTAAATGTAACGGTCGATCGCGTCGCCGTATGCGTTGACCAGCATCAGCACGAAGCTTGCGTCGCGCATGCGCCCTTCAATTTTGAAGGAAGTGATCCCGCCGTGGATCAGCTCCGGAATGTGCTCATACATGAACATATCTTTAACGGCGAGAGGATATTCGGTCGGATAGACGTTGCCGTCTTTTTTCACGCGGTAATCCCAGCGGCATGGCTTGAGGCATTTGCCCCGGTTGCTGCTCATGCCGAATACCAGCGAACTGAAATAGCAGTTTGCGCCGTGCACCGAACACATATCCCCATGCACGAAATATTCCAGCTCCATGCCGGTTTCCGCTTGCAGATAGCGGGTGGTCATCAGATCCATCTCGCGCGACGTCACAACGCGGGTTACGCCCATTTCCTGCAGCGCTCGAACCATCTCCACGTTGTGCACGTTCATCATCACCGAGGAGTGGACTTTAAGCTTAAGCCCCATTTCCCTAATCAAAGCCAGCACGGCAAAATCCTGAACGATCAGCGCATCGGGGCCGGCGCTTTCGAGAAATTCCAGGTATTCTCCGGCCTCGTCCAGTTCGCCTTCGTTCAGCAAATTGTTAACCGTGATGTATACTTTCTTGCCAAGTCCATGAGCGATCTTGACCGCTTCCGTAATTTCTTCGTAGCTGAAATTATACCCTTTGCGCATCATGCGCATGTTGAGACTGGGACCGCCGAAATAAACCGCGTCACAGTTCGCCTCAATCACTTGCTTGAAAATTTCGAATGTTCCCGCCGGTGCAAGCAGCTCGACTTCTTTTCCATTAAAATAGCGCGCCACAGCGTTTCCCCCTCGTCGTCCAATGATGTTTGCCAATTATCCACCTAAGTCTATCCATCCAATTCCGGGTCTGAAAACAAACCCAACCTATCTATATAAATCTATAAAAGACAACTGCTGCAGCCAGTAAGATATAGGACAATACAAACCATGTATCCTTCGACCTCCAGGTCAGCAGATGATACTCCGTGCGCGGCGCGCCCATCGTATATCCCCTGGATTCCATGGATAACACCAGCTCCTCCGCGCGCCGGAACGCGCTGACGGTTACGGGCACGAGCAAAGACACCAGCATCTTGCCTTTTTCCTTCCAGGGCAGCTCTTTAAGATCCGCACCGCGAGCCGCTTGGGCTTTCAGAATCTTCTGCGTCTCATCGAGAATCGTCGGAATGAACCGAAGCGAAATGCTCATCATGAGCGTCAGGCGCTCGGAGGATATTCCGACGCGCTTCAGCGGCTTCAGCACGCCGCTGAGCCCCTGATTCAGCAACCCCGGCGTGGTTGTAAACGTCAGGATCGCTGTAAAAGACACGAGCAAGCCCATTCGAGCCGCCGCGATCAGTCCGCTGCTGAGTCCCCCGGAGTACAGGGTCCATGAGCCGATCTTCCACAGCTCCGCTCCACCCTGAACCGTCAGGCACTGAACGACAAAGATAAACGCCATCAGTACCCATAGCGGTCTTGCCGCCTTGATATAATATTTGATCGGAATGCGGGTCGCCGCCATATAAGCCAGCGAGAATACGACCGCAAGTCCAAGCGCGGCCCAGGAGCCTACGGCCACGATCGCCACCAGATAAAGCATCATTCCGGTCAGCTTGGCCCGCGGATCCACGCCGTGCACCCATGAACCGGTATCGATGCTTCGTCCGAACAGCAGTTTATTGCGCATCGTCAACCGCTCCCCTCTCTCGCCAATGTAACCGGCACTTGCTTCGCTGCCGATGCCAACGTTACGAGTCGCTCCGCCACTGCTTCCGCCGTCAGGCAGGGAGCTTCAGCTTTCAGTCCGAAGCGGACGGAAACCGCCTTCCAGCAGCGAATGGAGGCCGGAAGCGTCAATCCCTCTTCCTCCAAGCGTCCCGCTTCCCGCACCAGATCCGAGGCGGAACCCTGAAACGTTACGCTTCCGTCCTTCATTACGATCCACTGCTCTACAAAGGGGAGCATCTCTTCCATCCGATGGGTCACCACAATGACCGTCTTACCCTCTTCCCGGTGCAGCCGGGACAGCATCTCCGCAAGTTCCGCACGGCTCTGCGGGTCGAGCGTTGCCGTAGGCTCATCCAGAGCGATGATGTCCGGATCCATGGCCAGAGTCGAGGCGATCGCCACCTTGCGCATTTGACCGCCGCTTAGATGAAACGGATTGCGGGGCAGGAACGAATCATCGAGCCCTACCATGGCCAGCGCACGGCTTGCCGATTTTTTCGCTTCCTCCGGAGTACTGCCGAAATTCAGCGGACCGAAGCAGAGATCCTTCTCCACCGTATCCTCGAACAACTGCTGCTCGGGAAACTGAAATACGAGACCCACGCGGCGCCGCAGCTCACGCATGGCCGGCATTTTGGCTTCCGCCTCCATCGTGACGTCCAAAACCCGAACCTTGCCGCTGCTGGGTTTTAAAATACCGTTGAAGTGCTGCATCAACGTGGATTTTCCTGAGCCTGAAGCCCCGGCAATTGCGGCGAATACGCCTCCAGCCAGATCCAGATTGACATTTTCCAGCGCGCTGTGCCGCCATAAGCTCTTATCGTCATAAGCAAAGCTTACTTGCTCGAAATGAATTGCCATAGGACTTCATCCACCTCCTCGTCGCTGCGAAACGGCGGAATCCGAATTCCCTGCCGCTCAAGCTCCTGATGCAGCCGTATCCGGTAAGGGGCCACCAGCCGGCAGGAGCTTAGCATAACCTCGTCCTGGAATAAATCCCAAGGCTTCATATCGGCGGCCACCTTGCCATCTCTCAGCACGATCGCCCGTTCCGAAGCCAAAATCTCCTCGGCGTCATGAGTGATTGAAATGATCGTATATTTTCCTTCACGATGCATATCCAGCAAAATGGACAACAGCTCCCCGCGGGCCTTTTCGTCCAGCATGGAGGACGCCTCGTCGAAAATGACGATTTGGGGCTCCATCGCCAAAATCGAAGCGACGGCCACCCGCTGTTTTTGCCCCCCCGAGAGCTCAGCAGGGTGTTTGGACAGCAGATGGCCGATTTGAAGCTTTTCGGCGTATTTCCGGATTCGGTTTACCATTTCTTCCCGAGGCAGGCACCGCCCCTCAAGCCCAAAGGCGATATCTTCCTCGACGGTTGCGCCGATAAACTGATTGTCCGGATTTTGAAATACCATCCCGATTCGGGGACGAATGCATGAAATCGTTTCCTTGGTAAGTCCAAGGCCTTCCACGTAAATAGCTCCATCGTTTGCTCCGAGCAACCCGCCGAGCAGCTTGGCTAACGTCGATTTTCCGCAGCCGTTGGGGCCCACCAGCGACACCCAGCTGCCCAAGGAAATGTTTAGTGTCACATCGCCAAGCACCGGATACGCCGGCTCATAGGCGAAAGATACATGCTGCAGTTCATAAGCGAGTCCGGCTTCTCCCATGTTACTCTACCCCTTTCGGCAAACGTTCCCGGCTAATTCCCGCAGGGAAGCCCGCCTTCTTCATGCGGTTTCCGCCAGGAATCCGTCGAACAGCGACAGCTTCGATAGCGACGGCACCAAATATCTTACCGCGATGCCCACCGCGATACCGGTCAGCACGCCCATAATAAGTAGCATCGGCAGATAATAGAAGATTTTCGAGGTATTGAAATAAATAGCCGCCGCCGTCAACTGGCCAAAATTGTGGGCAATCCCGCCCACGATGCTGATGCCGATCAAACTCAGACGATTGCGGCCCACCAGAAGCAGAAACCACATCGCTACAAAGCTGAACAACGCCCCCATGATGCTGAACAGAAAGCTTGAGAACGTACCGAAAATAAAGGCGGTTAAGAGCGTCTTCAGCAGGACCATCATAAATGCGTCTCTGGCTCTCAGAAAATAAAGGCAGGTCAAGACCATGATATTGGCGAGTCCGAGCTTTGCTCCCGGAACGCTCATATTAACGGGAATCCAAGATTCCACAAGACTCAGTACAACGGCAACCGCAGCAAATATCGCCACGATCACCGTTCTTTTTAAAGCTAGACTGGATTGTTCATTTAACGATGACATCGACATCGTCCCCTTCCCCGGCTGTATCCGCAACAACTTCAACCATTAATTTATGTGGAAGACAAACGATCGTGCCGCCATTGCGGTCCACAAACCCGAACGTCAAGCATATTTTATCCGGGCAATCGGCATCGACCATTTCTATACCATGATTATGGACTTTCAATATGTTGTAACCATATTTCGTTTTTATATCCACGCTTTGCTCTTCCTGGCTTAAACTGACGGTTTTGAACAGCTTTCCGTCGACCGAAATTTTTGCCACTCGCGGACTTTCGTTGTGATTGTTTTCACTTGTTCTCCCATCCAACCACCTTGGCACCAAAAAAGCCAATGCGATGGCAACGATGAGCCCGATCAACAGGACATCTCCGCGCTTCATGGCAAACTCCCTTATTTTTTGATTATATAAATCTTAGATGAACCTATTATACATGTTGCTTTCCATTCCTAAGTGTGACAAAAGTCTCATTATGATATGCATGTAATGTATTTCACAAAATCATCACTTTGGAAGGAATATAATGGAATGATAATTATAATGAAAAGTATATATTGCATTTTTTAACTATTAAAAGTATAATAAATAATTAGGTTGTCAAACCTCTATTGTAGTTCCTCACAAGATTATAACTCTCCTTGTACCTGATCGGTATGAAATTCCTATTTGAATGACCCAATAAAAGTAAGAATTTTGCGTTTTTCTGATTCACGCTGGCGCGGTCACCGGAGCCGCAAGGACAAATGAGAGGTAGGGCTTTTGTTGTTTTGGAAATGATGTAACAGACGGTTGTAGTCTGAGCGGGAACACATGCCCCCCTTCATTGTATACGGAAGGCCGGGGATACAATACATTTAGAAAACAAGCTGCAGTGCGAATTTAGCATTCGTCCTGCAGCTTGTTTTTTTAACTTTCGCGCATAGATGCTCCGGTTATAAAACCGGGTCGAACTTCGCTCAATACTGAAGCCGTATGGAGGTTAGCTCGTCATTTCCGATATCGGTATTTTTCAGTTGAGGAATGCTGGCGTTCCCTTGGAATGTTTTTCCTCTATAATCGGAGTCCTTGTACAGCGTAAATGCGTGATTGCCGACAACCCGGACCGAGCTGACCTTATCGTTACCGATCGGGGTGAAGCCCAGATTCGGCGTATCCTGGCTAATTTTAATCCAATTTCCGTTATAATCGATATGCTCGAACAAATAGACCCCGTCAAGCTCGGATTCCGGAATTCTGCGGATAATGGCCGAGGAAATATTGTCGTCAAAGGATTCGTCCTTCGTATAAACATCGCTGAAGCGGTACGTATGGGAGCGTCCGCCGTAATTGACGTGCTCATACACCGTGACTTCAAACGGACCGTTGATCTTGATCGAGGAAATCAGGTCATTGCCTACGAAGTAATCTCCAAAGTAAGAAATATACACCGTATCCCCTGAAAATTCGTTCACTCTCCCCGTAAAGTTCGGATCGGCATAAAATTGCACATTGTACGGAGCCGGTTCGAATTTCGGATTAAACGCTCCACCCTCAATCCCATTCTTAACCGGAACAGACCACAGGGAGTATCCTTGATTTAACGCGTCTTCGGGGAGCGTAACCGCCAGGCTCGAGGAATTCGGAGGCAAGCTTTGGATCAGTGTCGGATTATAAGCGTTCCCCGTCTTCAAATAGACGCGGTAACCGTCCTCGTAATCACAGTTGTCCTGCCATCTGAGTTCAACGGCGCGCACATCCGATGTTTTCACCACGGAGAAATTCGAGGCGAAAAATTGCGACGGGTTATAAAAGGCCGGAAAACGGCTGCTGTCATAGTATCCGGAGCCGGGGATGTTCCAGTAGGGAGCCAGTTCTCTCCCAAACACGTAGTATTCGCCTTGTCCATTGCGTATGCCGTTGTAATAATCGGCAAACTCCCGGACTTTCGCATCCAGCTTCTCACGGGTGTCAACGATATCATTGGTGCTGAGCCGATCATTGGTACATTGGCTAAAGCCGCTGATTCTGACTTTTCTGAGCGTGCTTTCCGAGCTTTCCAGTTCCTGAGCCGAGACGCTGGCGCCAACCAGACTTTTGTACTTGATTTCAAGCGCCGCCTTAACCTCCGATTTCGTAACCTTTGACGAATCCGTGATTTCGGCTATGTAAGTCATGTACAGCAAACCGCCGTAGTAGCTCTTTTTCACAAAGGAATTACCATAGAATCTCTGGAAGGCATCCATCTGCCCTTGCTCGATCAACCCCGCGGCTTCCGGCGTGAAAGAAGCGCCGTTCAATACAGCTTGTCCTCCGTCAAACTTATACATAATTGCTATGGCCAATTTGTTGCTGCTGAAACTGCTGTTTCTCTCAATGGAATTTTCAAAACTCGCATCTGCCGTAATGTCAAAAAAGGAGCCATTCAACGAAGAGGAAATTGCCCTTCTATAGAAGTTTGTGAACTGCTCTTCCGTTTCGATCAGCTCATAAGACGCCGTCGTGCTGGCAGTGCCGGCTTGCCTCAAAGCTTGGACATTTTCAACCGCGCTTCCCAAAAAGCTGCCCGACAGAGAGTCATAAGCATCTCCCACATACCCGGCCAATTCCGGAGCCGGAACGGCCATAATCCCAAATGCGGCTTCCGGCCGAATTTCATCGGCGTAGCCGGGTGTCCCCGGCGAAATAAACATCGCAATCGAGGCTGCCGTCGCTGCGGCCCCGCGCAGTGCCCTTAACAGTACTTTTTTTGTCATCAAATATTCCCCCTGGCTTTGTGGAATTCAATTGGATTCCGTTTTGTCGACAGATTATTCAAAAACGATGAATCCGACTATACTCTCCCAAAATAAGCGCGGATTCCAAGATAATCTATCATTTTACATTATAATCCATATGAATGTCGTATTTTGTCATTTTGTGGCGGCAAGTTTAAATTTTGCGAACGTCCAATGTGCGGGAGGCCAACAGCCCTTGTCCAGATGCATGTTTTTGTGTCCGCAGTGCATAAAAAATCCCTGCCAAAACCAGAATAACGGTGTCTTTCCAAACAAATCCAAAGGGGTGTTACGAATGCGCGAAGGTTTGATTCCTACCGTTCTCGGAGCTGTTGTCACCGCTTCAGCCGCATCACTGCTTGGAAGCAAGTATAAGCTTGCCGCTACCGGCGTTCTTGGCTTTGGTTTGGCCCACCTTGTTCTTGGCACCATCGACCTGATCGAGCATCGCTAGCTTACGTTTGGAGGATCCCGGGCGAGATGCTCTCCCCGGGTTATTTCTATCCGGATCATTTTCCGGCAGCCCTTGAGTCTTATTGGAAGGCGGTATCCCATGCATTTATTGGATCAATTCATAGCCCGTCTTAAAGAGGACGACGATTTTTTCGCACAGAAAACGACCCTGGCCGATCACCCTGTTCTCTTGATGGGGTATACTTCGCTAATCGATCTCTCCAAAACCGTGTCCAATCTTGAAATGGTAGGGAGACAAGCCTTGTCCGCCAACAAGCCGATTTCGTCTTTCCTCGGGGGTCTCGGCACGGCTATAGAACTTGGCGATGACAAAGCCTTGGTCCAAGCGATGGTTGGGGGCGGCTTGATTATCATATCCGAGACGGAAGACATCTGTTTGAACGTCCAGCCCTTTCCGACTACCTTAAACCGAACGATTGAAGCACCTGTCAATGAAAGCATCCTGCAGGGGTCCGCCATCTCGTTCATCGAAGAACTTGATACGAATATCGGGATCATCAAGCAATATGTTAGCTCGGAGCGAATGCTGACGCGGGTCTATACCGTCGGCAAGGAAAGTCCCTCGCGTCTGGCCTTACTCTACGATAAGGATCGGGTTTCCCCCGCGCTCTTAAAGGCGATTATGCAAAGAATCGAGTCTCAGCTTAATTTCAGGCTGAAAAATCTGCAGCAGTTGGCCGGTATGCTGGGCCTATTTCCCTGGACGCTTATTCCCAGATTCCACACAACCGAACTTCCGCAGGAAGCTGCGGAGGCCATCCGAAAGGGCAAAGTGCTGTTGTTTCTGGATCGGCTTCCGCTGGCTTTGCTTCTTCCCAACAACATTGAGGATATATTCTCCATGGCGAACGACCGGAATTATCCCCGGGTGTTCATGTTGATACTGCGTTTTTTGCGGATTGCGGGAGCCTTGGCCGCTATGATCGCTCCGGGTTTATATGTGGCGCTGGTATCCGTAAACCCGGAGGTGCTGCGCATTGAGTTAGCCTTGTCCGTCGCCGAGAGCCGGGCCAACGTCCCTTATCCGGCATTAATCGAGACGCTTCAGCTTCTCTTTATCCTGGAGCTCGCCATCGAGGCCAGCGTGAGACTGCCCAAAAGCGTCGGACCAACGATCACGATGGTCGGCGGAATTATTCTGGGGCAAGCGGTTGTCGCCGCGGCGCTCGTCAGCAATCTGCTGATCATTATTCTCTCTGCGACCACCATCGCGAACTCAACGCTGGTCGGGTTTCAGAACTCCCTGTCGATCCGTTTTTTCAAATATATCATTCTTGTCCTCTCCGCTTTTTACGGCGTACTTGGGCTGTTTGCCGGAATCATGATCGTTTGCGCCTACATATCCGGTATCACTACCTTTGGAGTTCCCTATCTTCACATTCCAAGGCTAAAGGATGATTCCCATGGATAAAAGCCTGCAAGTGGTGAACGTGCATATCCTCACCCATTTAGGCCTGATCTTTTTTATTTTCCCCACCAATATTATCGGAAGCGTCAAGGTCGGTCATTGGCTTGCCATTCTGATCGGCTTTTCCATTCACATGATACTTATCGCTATTTATACGAAAGGGCTTGGCTTCTCCGCCGGCAAAGATATCATTGATATTTATAGCGATTTCGGAAAGGCCACGGCCGCGATCCTCCTCATCCCCGTCATGGTCTATCTGCTGATGGTCGTTATTATTAACGTACGTGCCTATTCGGAAATGATCACTCTCGTATTTCTGTCCAATACTCCGCTATGGGCCATTATGGTGCTAACGATGGCCATTCCCGCATATATCGCCGCCTTGGGGGTCGAAACCATTTTCCGCACCGGCATCCTGACGGCCCTTCTCTTCCTGCCGCTGATCTTTTTTGTCCTCTGCATGTCCTTTCAGAACACCGACTGGCACTATGTCTTTCCTCTGCTGGAGCAGCGGTTCTCGTTCCTGATAGAACGAAACTATTGGCAGAGCTCGTTTGCGTTTATTGGGGGATTTATGTATTTGGGTTTTATCCAGCCCTTTCTTCCTTATCAGCGCAAGCAGATTATTTGGGGAAGTTTGGCGCTGCTGCCGTTATTTTTATTTTCCGTTTATATTCCGATCCTAACGTTTGGCGAAGATACGGCGTCCATGTTTCAATTCCCGTTCATCATGACTGTTGATACGATCGACAGCAATTGGCTGATGTTTGACCGGGTGACGATGTTTTTTCTGCTAAGTATCGTCACCTTCATCATGCTGTTCACCGCGCTCGTTTTGTGGTCGGCAACCCGGATTATTCATCGCAGTTTGCCTTGGGCCAAGCCCATGCATCTCGTCATCGTTATCTCCGCTATTCTCTTTATCGTTTGTCTCCGAATACCGGATTGGGCCGATGTTGAGCGCTGGTATTGGTGGAATACGCTGCTGCGTTTATACGTTTACATCACGATCCCCCTCTCCACCTACTTTTTGGCCAAACGCGCTCGCCGGAAGGCGAGGGATTATTCATGAGCCGAGCGAAAATCCCGCTGCTGACGCTGCTCATCCCGGTATGCGCCCTGCTGCTTGGCGGCTGCTGGGACATCAAGGATATTGACCACCGCGCTTTGCCCGTCGTCATGGGGATTGCCAGAATCGACAGCGGCAGCTACAAAGTGTATTTGGAAATACCGGGCGCCGGCCAGGAAAAAACGCGAATCGTATTCGCCAGCGGTGAAACAATCAACGAAATCGTGGACAGCATCAGCAGCAATATGGAAGATCAGGTCGATTTGCTTCATTTGAAAATCATTATGTTCGAAAAGGATTACGCCCGCGAAGGTCTGAAGGACAGCATCTCCAGCTTTATGCGTTCCCGTGAAATTTCTCCCAAAGCAATGGTCGCTATCTGCGACGAAACCCTCGACCAATTTTTTGATAAAACGAAAGCCTCCTTGGATACGGACGGTACGGTAATGTACGATTTCTTCGACAAAAATGCCGGATGGAATCCGCAAATCGCACAGGCGCGAATTTGGCAAATTTTTCGCAGCATCAATTCCTTTACGCGGGATGCCGCCGTCCCCATCATCAGATCGGGAAACAGCACTCCTATAGAGATCGCGGGTTCCGCCGTGATTCGTAACGGAAAAATGGTGGACCGTCTCACCAACAACGAAACCTTGCTCTATAACGCCTTAAACGGGGTAAGCACCCACGGAAAGATCGAAGTGATGGATCACGCCAGCGTGCTGATCGTCAGCAATAGCATGGCCCACCGCGCCTCGCTTTCGAATGGCCAGCCATACCTTAAAAGCTCGCTGACTTTGAAAGTCAGCATCCTGGAAACCCGGGGCGCCCCGTCTACCGCCCTGATTAAAAAAGAGCTGGAAAGCATGCTTTCCCGCCGTTACGATATCATGTTCAGCAAGTTAAAAGCGGATCATGCCGACATTTTAGGCGTCGGTCAATATTTCCGCACCAAAATCTCCCGGGAGCGTCTGGCTGATTGGAGGACCGAGTTTTTTCCCCGCCTGAAAGCGGAAATCAAAGTAAATGCGATCATTCAAAACGAAGGAAATCTGAAGACGATTAAGTGAAGATACCGGGATCCAGACGTCCCCAGAAGAAGTTGGGATTTTGAGCGAATTCGTTGCTTATGCCAACTTGAATCTCGGAGTTCTCGCAAGGACTGTCAAAGGAGATCTGTTCCCACTTTTTCGAGGACGCAGCCCCGAAACACACCTGAACCCCGATCTCCGTCGCGTCAAAAACCATGGCGTGCAGCGTCCCCAAACCGTCTTTATAATAAGGGCAGCTTACTCCGCCGGGCACTTTCTCCTCAAGTATTCTCTTTATGGATTCTACCGAGATAGACCCTCTCTCTTTTGATAAATGATCTTCAATTGTTCCGTATCGAATCGTTGAATGTCTTCTGCGGTTATTATCATAAGGCAGCATGTCAGCGTTCTGATAATGGTTCGTCGCGATTAGATAATCCCCGCCGTTTCTGAACGATATTTTTCTGTCGCTTCCGAAGCAGGCGGTTTCAGCTATTGTGGCATTTCCGTTCGTATCCGCGATCAAAATATTTACATTGCTTCGGACAGGCATATTTTTCAAAAGATAGACGGCCTCTTGAGCGGAAGAACAGTTATCCAGTAATGACCGCAGAACCAACGGAAACCAAAGTCCCTCTCCAAACGGGCGTTGTCCGAACTCGCAAGATGACATGGTTACGGTTAGTCCATGCTCGTTGATCCCGTCAAATCTCCCGAACAATAAAAGCGAAAATCCGATTTGTTTCGGTTTTCCTTCCGCCCTCGTTACGCACAAGCACAGCTCATCCTCCGTTGAATATTCATAGCTTCTGCCGATTAAAGTGTGCTTATCGGACGTAACGCTTGGGAGAGCGGCAAATTGACTGCATGCTCCGGCCTCTATGACACCATCAGCAAATACGGCCAGCTTTCCCGGCGGAATTTTCAGACGGTCCGAGAGCCCCATAATTTCCTCGTTCACTCCGGGGCAAAACTCATCTAATAAAGACTGTTTCTTTTTTAATAAAGATCTGTCGATGCACTCGCTTTGTATATTGATGTCTGTAAGTTCCGGGCTGTTTACAAGAGTTTGGGCCAGCATAGCGCCAATTTCGTAATGACTCCCTTCCGAGACAAACCTTGAGAATCGGACGGACTGATTTGACAACTCTAACGCCTTCTTTCCTATATTGTTGCGCGTTTTTCTAGGCTGCCAAGGTTTTCTTTCTTTTTCCAAATATCCACTGAATAATCATTCCTATAGATATCATTAGCAAAAGAAGAAAGAAAATCAAGCCCACGATAGGAATGTTGATGAAGGCGGTTAACAGGGATGTGCCGATAAGAACTTTTATCCAATCCGGCGCAGGCGCAGGCAAGTTGATCATCCCCCCTATTCTGAATCCCACTATCGTTATCCCTATGAATAGAACAATGATCACAAGCAGCAGGATCAGGATGATGATTGGGATACCGATCACGGTGATCACCAGCAACGAGCATATGGCGGCTATAATCAAACTAGCGAAGAAACCGATATTGAGCGATTGTTTAAAAGAGCCGATCGGATAACGGTCCGTAAATGCGGCAATTTTGTTCCTGCCCAGAACCCGGATCAGCACAGGTATGATGATCATTAACAGGCTGCCGAGGATCTGCAGCACCCATAGGCCCAAGACAAGTCCCCCGCCGATCAAGAGACTGTTCTGGGTTGCTTCGTCCATAGAGATGTTATAGATCGTATCCTGGAGCACGGCACCCGAATCCTGCCGAACATGGCCGCCGATCACCACAACCGCTCCTCTGACTTGGGCTGTGCCGCCCAGATGAAGATCGCCGTTTACTACAACCACCGCTCCCGTAACATTACCAAACACGGCGGCGTCGCCTCCTACAACATAAACATCATGCACGGTTTGCCCCGCGGGGACAGACGTGTCCTGATGCTCGAATATGCTTTTTGCCGACGCCATGCCCGGAACCAGGAGCATCAGGAGAACAATACAACCGAACGTGTACCAAATCCTTCTCAAAGTTTTCAACCCTTTCAGCTTGTCGAGGTTTGAAGCAGTCGTTTCAGAGAATAAACAGACGCCGAAATAACAAGCATCGACAATACAACCGTCATTCCGGATAAAACAGGCAGACCCGAGATGAAATGCGAAGCCGCGTAAACCAAAACGATCGAAAGTTTAAAGAAAGCATGAATGATTCTTCCGAAGAAAACGCCTGATAAATACCAAAGTGATCCGAGTGCCAGAAGAAATCCAACGGAGAAGTACAACCGGCCTTTCCAAGGGGCGGCAGTTACCGGATTTTCGGCCAGGGCCTGAATCACCCGGATTTCCATATCAGCCGGTGCTTGAATGGCTTCAAAGACATGAAAAACACGATTTTGCAAAATCCGCAGCTCTTCCAAAAGAATCCGACAAGGCTCGCAGCTCTCAAGATGAGCCTCAACCCGCCGTCTTTCCTCCTCGTTTAATTCATCGTCCATATAAGCCGACAGCTGATCTTCCATTTGGCAGGTCATTCCTGTCCCTCCTTTGTCATTTCTTTGCGGAGCGCCATTCTTGCCGCAAATAACCGAGATTTCACCGTTCCGACGGGAACGCTCAGCATACTGGCCATTTCTTCATATCTAAAGCCCTGCACATCATGCAGCAGAAGAACTTCCCGATGCTCGACGGAGAGTTTGCCTAGGCCTTCTTCAATAGACAGTTTTTCCAAGGGATCGAAGAACGTTTTATCGATCCATGTCTCCTTGGCTTCATTCATAAAAACCTGCTCTTTTGCCCTTTTTTTCAGGCGGTCCCTGCATAAATTGGATACAATCGTGATCAGCCACGAGGAGAATGCATATTCGTTTTCCAGATTGGATAATGAATAAAATGCCTTTACGAAAGCCTCTTGAGAAACGTCCTCCGCATCCATTTGATTGCTTAGCATAACAACGGCATAACGGAATACCTGGCTTTTATAACGACGGACTAGCTCGGTAAACGCGTCTTGATTGCCGCTTTTGGCTTTATGAATGATCTGATAAAGCTCATCGTTTACCACTTGCGTCAACTCCTGCCGAAGAGGAAGCTTCTTCACATGTCATATATCATACTCGCGTCATTACCACAAATAATGCAGAAGAATGCTGACTATCGTTCCGAAAAAAGCGCCGGCTATCACTTCGATCGGCTGGTGGCCGAGCAACTCCTTCAATGCCTTTGCGGGTTTCACCCCTCCAGCCACGGAAGCTTCCTTCACCAAACGGTTAATGATGGATGCGTGAATACCCGCGTGTCTCCGAATTCCTGCCGCATCGAACATTGTAATGGCGCTTACGATAACGGCTATGGCAAAAGAGGCGGACGAAATTCCTTCATCTATACCGATGGCTGCCGTTAAAGAGCAAACCGCCGCCGAATGGGAGCTGGGCATGCCGCCCGTACTAAAGCCTATTTTGTAATTCCAGGTATTGTGGGTCAGCAAATACAGAGGAACTTTGATGATCTGGGCCAAAACGATGGACAGCAGTGCAGCGGTTAACGGAAAGTTATATAAATTGGAATGCAATGACAGTATCCTCCTCAAATCGTTTAAAATCAATGTTTGAACGACTTCTCCAATCGTTCGGCCGGTTTAAAAAGATAGATGGCGCACATGATAAGAAAAATCATGGAACTGCCTGTAAAAACTGCGGTATCACCGTAATGAGTCGCTACCCATCCCCCAATCAAAGGTCCGATAATGATCCCTACTCCTTCAATAGTCGAAAATAGCCCCCAAGACAATCCCTTTTGATCCTCCGGAACATGTCTGGCCAGCAACGAATTCCACGAAGGCAGGATCGCCGCGTAAGAAATGCCCAGCAGACCGGAAACAACCAGGGCAACCTTAAACGAAGATACGGAAGTAATCGAATACAGCGCTAAGGCAAATATCCCGCAGCCGCAAACAAGAATCCATTTGCTTCCCTGCTCATCGGATAATTTCCCCATCGGAATCAACAGTAATACCGCAAGTGTTCCGCCTGCGATCAATACGAAGGAATATTCGGACGGGCTGAGCCCCATGGGACCCGTGGCATAACCGGATAAGACCGGTATAAGCATTCCGGCGGCGGTTGTTTGAAGCACCATGCCGGGGATAAGAAAGCTCATGTTTTTCATTTTTCTCTTCAATAATAATAGCTGTGTTTTTAACGGGATGGCGTTAATGGGAGAAATCTGCCCCCGATCCATTCCCCATGCCAGCGTCCAGCCCAGAACCCATAAAATAACGAGCAAAGCGAAAGAAGCCTTGTAGCTAAAGCCAATAAGAAAATTAATAACGACCGGACCGAACCCAAGTCCCAATAACCAAAAAATATAAATAACACCCATTTGTGAAGCCTGTTTGTCCTCTTCAATCTGGCTAAGGCAAACGATCCACAGCGGCGACCCTCCGATTCCAAGCAATGAGGAAGCCAATAACAACATCCACAAGTTGTGGGCGCTGACTATGATGAGCATCCCAATCAAGGCAAGAAATAATCCTGCGTTCACGATCAGCCGAACCGAAAGCTTATCTATGAGGTATCCGATCAAAGATTTGAACAAATTATCCGCCAAATAATGAACGGAAATGGCCGCCCCGATCACCGATAACGAAAGACCTAAATCCTTGACTCCATATGCGGGGTAAAAAGAAATCAAAAATGCGCTGCGTACAAATTCCAGTAAGAATAAAATGATTGCATTTCTGAATAGCGTGCTTTTAAACCCCATGGGACCGAGGCCTCCTTTTTATCCCAACCTCCGGCATATCCCATTGACGTACCAAGCGTTGTTCAATAAATTTTAGAACTTCCTCAATTACGGCTTCTCCTGCACTGGATTCATTCCATGACGGGCGTTCTCCATTCGGGAATCCCCGGCGCTGGTTCCGAAACACTTGCTCGACGCCTACTTTCAAATCATTCGTACTATTGGCAATTAACGCCGCTCCTTTATCCGCAAGGAATTCGGCATTCTCTTTCTCTTGCCCCGGCAGAGGCCGATAAATAACGGCAGGCAATCCCATCGACAGCGATTCCGAAAGAGTGATTCCGCCCGCTTTCGTTACGATACAAGATGATACAGCCATCATCTCTTGCACCTGCTCGACAAAACCGAATATCCGAACGTTCGGCAGATCCGGGAACAACGACTCCATCTTTCTCCTTACGGCTCGATTTCTGCCGCAAACGATGAGGATAACCGCATCTTCAATAGTCAGCAAGGCTTCGACTATTTTCTTGAGATCGGAGAGTACACCGGATGCTCCGGCCATGACGAGCACATGTTGTTGATCGGCCCGAAGTCCGTAGCGGTCATAGACATCCTCCTGATTAATCGGTTTATGAAAAGACTCGCGGATAGGAATACCGCTAACCATGATCTGATTCTCCCGGAGACCGCTTCTAACCATCTTTTCTTTCAACTCCTCGTTCGCGACAAAATAAAGGTCGGTTTCGGGGTGAACCCATTGCCTGTGAAATACAAAATCCGTAACGACCGTAAAAGTCGGAATATAAGTGCTTGTACCCTGGCGCAACTGTGACATCACGAGCATCGGAAAGGTATGGATAACGGCATCGGGCTGCTCCTCGTTAATGATCTGCCGAAGCTTTCTGGCACCTACCTTATGAACCCACCGCCATATCCCTACTCGATTCGTCAAGTCGTAACACCAACCATAGAGCCGCGGATAATAAACCATACTTTTCAAATAAGCGAACCGAACCGCCGCGTTTAGCAGCGGATGGGACTCTGCCATCAAATCCTTGGTTGCAATCCGGGTTATCCCTTTCTGCTGCAGTTGATTCTGCAAAGCTCTTGTTACTTGCAAATGCCCGTCTCCGTATGTTGAATAAAGAATTAACACTTTAGGATTATCAACCAACACAATCTACCTCCTTACGCCTGAATGGTTCCACTGGTTCGAAGCTTCCTCAGAACCTCAAGCAGGATGACGTTTAAACTGATCCAAACACCGCCGAAGACATAACCGGCGACCACATCGCTGGGGAATTGCACTTTGAAATAAATCCGGCTCACTCCAACCAGAAGGCACACCAAAACGGCTGCCGCAATCGTTGATATCCGGATCCAACTATTGCTGTAATGTCTCAAAATCAAAAACGCGGAGAATCCGCAAACGATGAACGAAGTCAAAGTTTCCTCACTAGGAAAGGTGTTAAGGAATTGAATTCCTGTGGAAACCGGCCCCGGTCGATGGAAAAGCAGCCTCAAGCCTTCATCCAGTCCCTCCCCGCCAATAACGACCCAAAACAAGAAAGAGATCTCCAGCAGCTTCTCGTGAGCATATATGACGATCCAAATCGCGGTAATAGATAACAAAGGCCCATAAAGGTAGAAAGAGCCCAATTGGGAAAATCGCATCATGGGATGATGCCACTGCGGCCCAAATATAGAAAGCACGATGTACGAGGCAACCTCGTCGAATTGGTCAAATTCATGCGCCAGGAAATCCTGAATCAATCCGAGCATCAAAGATACGAAGATCACAAAAGCGGTAAACGAAAACAGCACCAGGAATCTGAGCTTGCCAAACGATTTAAAATGGCGCACGCCTTTGGCAAGAAGATCCCAAAGAAAGACAAGCAGGCGCTGTCTATACTTTTTAAAAACGTATATCATCAGGATCAACAAGGCGGATGCAAGCCCAAAGATCAACATATAACGGTTCACCGCCCGGTGATAAACCTCCCATTTGGGTCCCAGAACTCTGCCGAGCAAAATGAACACGGTGACCCAAAAAACACCTCCCGAATAGCCATATTTCGCATATTTAGGAAAGGGCATACGGCTTATGCCGCTGAAGTATCCCGCTATATGTCTGACCCCAGGTATAAAATAAGCGAAAAACAACAGCTTGTTCCCGAATTTATCAAACCAAGTGTTCATTTTAGCAAGCTGATTTTCTCCCAAATGCACGCGATGTCCATACTTCTGAACAAATGGCTGGCCAAGCCGGTAGCCGATCCAGTAAGAGAGCGTTATGCCCGCCGTCACCCCGGCGCTTGCGAAAAGGAGGCTAAGCGGCAAACTCATCTTTCCTTCAAAAACGAGCAGCCCCGTATAGCTCATCATCATTTCCCCGGGAAGAGGCAAAGCGAGCATTTCAAGGAATAGAGCTATAAATATAATTCCGTATCCGTATTGCTCAAGCCACGCAGTTAATGTATCCATGAAATCTCTCCTCTTCCATGTAGTCTTTGCTTATAATTACACAACTACTCTGCTTCCATTACAGGGCGTAAACCTGCTTCCGCCCCCTCCTGGTCCATATAAAGAAAAGACTTCAAGGCAGACGCTTTTGTTCATTTAAGCTGAAAACTTTTTTTAAGCGTGAAGAACACCAACGAAAGGATACCCATGTTTCAAATTCCTATTGAAGCTATACAAACAAACCGTCTAATTCGCGATGAATAAAACAACAAAAAAACAGTCTCGGTTCGGGAAAAGATCCCGGTCGAGGCTGTTTTTGATTTCAGGAACGGAGAAAAACGCGACTCCCGACCCCCTCGGAAGTCGCGCTTTATCTGTCTTTAAGCGTCATGCCATTGAATCAAGGTGTAATATCGTCAAAATTTTGCTGAAGGCGCTGCTCCAGCTCATTAAGTTTCTGAATGGTCGAGTTGCTCGTATCGCTATTGGGGTTGTATTTATGGCCCCAGCGAATAATGTCAATGAGGGTCGGAAGCAGTTCAAGGGCCTTTTGTGTTGGTTTGTACATCGTTTGTGCGCGGTTTGTTTCGCCTTCTATCTTGATGAGCAGGCCTGCTTCAACGAGGGATTGGAGCCGTGCACTCAAAATATTGGTTGCGATCCGCTCATCTGAAGCAAGAAACTCACGATAATGCCGCTTGTTATGGATTAAAACGTCGCGAAGTATGACTAGGCTCCATGGATCACCGAAAATATCAAGTGAATATACGACAGGACAATCAGAGGAAGTTCGCTTTTTCATGAGCATGATTATACTCTCCGTACGTGCAACTTGCAAGTGGCGATCAAAGTGGCGATTATAGATAACGCCTGTACTTGCATTTCGCAAGTACAGGCGTTATACTAAGATTGTTGGTCAGTAATTAGTGATAAACTACATTTGAAAGGATGTATACAAATGAACGGAAGTAATTTCAGCGTTGTGGAAGCAGGTTCTTTTAGCAGTCTGTCGAATGACCATAACGGTAAGTTTTTTCTGAAGGACAAGCTCGGACTAACCGGTATGGAGGCTTCACTGAACCATATTCCGGAGGGAGGAACTTTCCCGTTTCACGCACATCGAGAAAATGAGGAGTTATACGTCTTCATTGGCGGCCAAGGACAGTTCCAGGTGGATGGACAAATTTTTGATGTCAAGGAAGGTACGACGGTTCGCGTTGCCCCTGAAGGCGAACGCACCATTCGCAATAACGGTACTGGCGATTTGTATTTCGTTGTAGTTCAAGTACAGGCAGGTAGTCTCCGCCAATGGTGGAGAACGGATGCCGTCCTAGTCGATAAACCAGTGACGTGGCAGGAATAAGATTGTAAGGACAACCCTAAGATTTAGATTAAAATGAACGTAGACGCTAGGTCGATAAACCACCTTCTTGAAAGAAGGTGGTTTATTTGATTTGGGTCTGCTCTTCTTCCTATTGAGTAGAAAAAGATCCGGTCGTCTGGGACCGGATCCACGATGGATTATTCAATTCAATTAAACCAATTCAGCAAAGTATTTGATTGTTCTAACCATCTGGCTGGTAAATGAATTCTCATTGTCATACCAGGAAACAACCTTAACTAAGGACTTGCCGTTTTCCATGTCCAAGATCTTTGTCTGAGTTGCATCGAATAAGGAGCCGTAAGTAATACCGATGATATCGGAAGATACGATCTCATCCTCTGTATAACCGAAGGAAGCAGAACCTGCTGCTTTCATAGCTGCATTCACTTCATCCTTGGTGACCTTACCGTTAACGACTGCTGCTAATTCAGTTAAAGAACCTGTAGGAACAGGAACTCTCTGTGCAGCGCCATCCAGCTTGCCGCTTAACTCAGGAATAACAAGACCGATGGCTTTAGCAGCCCCTGTGGAGTTAGGAACAATATTAACAGCTGCAGCACGTGATCTTCTTAAGTCACCTTTGCTGTGAGGACCGTCTAATGTCATCTGAGCGGTAGTGTAAGCATGAATGGTAGTCATGAAACCTTTTTCGATCGGAACTAAATTATTTAATGTATATGCCATAGGAGCTAAGCAGTTTGTTGTACAAGAAGCTGCGGAAATAATTGTATCACTGGCTTTTAATGTTTTCTCGTTTACGCTGAATACAATGGTAGGAAGATCGTTACCAGCCGGAGCAGAGATAACAACTTTCTTTGCTCCTGCATCAATATGTGCCTGTGATTTCGCTTTGGATGCAAAGAAGCCTGTGCACTCAAGTACTACGTCAACGCCAAGCTTACCCCAAGGCAAAGCAGCAGGATTCTTCTCTGCATAAATCTGGATTTCATGACCATCAACTACGATTGAATCCTCCTTTGCTTCTACCGTATCAGCTTTTGCATATCTACCCTGTGTGGAATCGTATTTTAATAAGTAAGCTAACATTTTAGCATCTGTTAAGTCGTTGATTGCTACGATCTCATAACCTTCTGCTCCGAACATCTGTCTGAATGCAAGCCGGCCGATACGTCCAAAACCATTAATTGCTACTTTTACTGCCATGATTAATCTCTCCTAATGTTCAAATTTTTAGTTGAATAATTACTCTACTTCTAAACTAGGCACATCAATACGTTCTTCTGATTTCGATTTCGATTTTGCATGTAAAATAAGAAATAATCCAAGTATTAAAGCAATCCCAAAGGAAATATTAAAAATTCTAAATGTAAAGCCTAACGATTCAATCAATCTGTCTTTGATTTGCAGGTTGGTCGAATCTCCAATTCCTACTATGGCTTTAGTGATAACTGCAGCCGGTATGCTGGCTTCCAAAAACAAAATGACCAAGGTTTGACTTACTGCTTTTGAAATATTTTGAACAGTAAAGAACATACCTGACGCAGAACCGGCTTGTGATTTTGGCGCTGCCGATAGCGCAATTTTAGACAATGATGGATAAGCTGCACTAGCTGCTACCGAAATTATGAGTAACGGTATTACTACTCCAGGCAGAGAGAGAGATGTTTTGATATTCGCTCCAAGTATAAATAGACCAATAATAGCGAGTGAAACACTAAACACGAATGTACGTAAGGCTCCAAAATGATCTGCAAGCTTACCCCCTAACGCTCCCAAAATAAGATGAGGTACTGACAGAGAAATCATGATGAGAGCAGCTTTTATAGGTGTTAGTTGAAGGGCACTCTGCAAATATACACTTAACAATAGCGGCAATGAAAAATAAGCAACGCAATATCCTAAATTAATGAATAAACCCACGATAAAGTTTTTATTTGTGAGTAGGCTAAAGTTCAATAAGGGCTCTTTTGCGTGTAGCTCAATCGCTATAAATATGATCCACATTACAATTGAGGCTATAAATAAGGCGATTGTTGATATAGATGTCCATCCCCATGTTTGACCTTCCGAGAGTAAAACCATTACTCCTACCAGTCCAAGAGCAAAGGTCACTATTCCCGCCCAGTCTGTGCTTGCTTTGATATGATTCGAGTTTTTTTCCATCACTATAAAAGCGCCAATTGCACATAATATCAAAAATGGCAAAGTGACAAAGAAAAGCGATCTCCAGCCAAATTGACTGATCAAAACTCCACCAACTACAGGTCCGGCGACGGCTCCAATGATAAACGAGGTAGCATTAATACCTAAAGCCAGACCGAGCTGCTTACTTGGAAATGCCCTTATAATAGAAGGGGTTCCAGATGCGGAAGCTAGTGCTGCACCTGCTCCTTGGATTACCCTGTAAATGATCAACGAGATTCCAGAGTTTGATATTCCGCATAAAATTGTGCTAATCGTGAAAATGGTAATACCTAAAATGAAAATAGGCTTTGTGCCTATTGTATCTGCCCATTTTCCGGCAGGTAATATTAATACGGTGTTTGCAATTATATAGGCTGTGATAACTAGCAGCCCAGAAGTCATTGTAAGGCTAAGACCCCGCATGATCTGAGGTAACCCAATAATTACAATAGAAGCATCAAGGTTACTGATAAATGTAGCTAATGTAGCCACAAGCAGAATGCTCCATTTGTGTGGGTGTGAATGTGAACTCTCCATGTAAATTCTCCTTTTCGCAGAATGATGTAGGCCTCGAAGCGTATATTCATTAATTTGCCCGGCTCAAATTAATTCCTTCTACGGAGTTTAATTTACAGGAAAATATATATCATGTAAAATGATTGTATGTGAATCGTTAATTCATATATAATGATATTATGTTGTAAGGGGGGAAGACTTATGGAAATGAATGAATTGAGAATTTTTAGAACCGTTGCTCGAACAGGCAGTATTACAAAGGCGGCTCAAGACCTGGGGTATGTCCAATCTAATGTAACGGCGAGAATTCAACAGTTAGAAACAGAGCTTAAAACTCAGTTATTCTATAGACAACGCGGGATGGTATTAACTCCAACAGGCGAAAAATTGCTTTCTTATGCTGAAAAAGTGATTCATCTAATGGAGGAAGCGACAAAGGCACTCGATGATTCTGTAGAACCAACCGGGAGCCTCGCCATCGGAGCTATCCATACCATGTCTTCCGGAAAACTTCCTAAGGTATTAGCTCAATATCATAAGTCTTATCCAAAGGTTGATTTGTCTCTCCTAACAAGTCAATCAGATGAGCTGATCTACAAGGTAAAGCATTTTCAATTAGATGGCGCATTTGTAAATTCAGGAACATTGATCGATGAGAATATTGCCATAGAACTTGCTAACGATGAAAAGTTAGCGATTATTTCCAGCCCAGAGTTTGACAGTATCAAGGAACTGTATTCTAAACCTTTTTTATTAAACAGCGAAGGATGCCTTTACAGAAACCAGCTTGAAAGCTGGCTTAAATCAGAGGGCGTTGGCAATATACGATATATGGAATTCAATACTCTAGGTTCAATCGTAGAGGGAGTCAAAGCGGGTCTTGGTGCGTCTTGTGTTCCTGAGTCTTACATTAAAGAACATGAAAAAAGCGGTCTCATAAAATCATTTCCGGTACCAGAGAAATATTGTATAGCAAGAACCTACTTTATTAGACGTAAGGATTCCTTGTTGACCAGTGCAGTAGCTGAATTCATCGAGACTATGAAATTAAACACTAATTTTAGAGCCACCCAAAACATGAACCACTTAGCTTCCAGGGAAAATGCTGTCTAAATCACCTCTAAAGCGGAAAAATAGTTTGTACATTCTACACACAAAAACGCGGCTTCCGAAAACCTTGGAAGCCGCGTTTTGTTTAAGATATTTAGATTGCTTTTGGTTAGGGGAACTTTTCACTGCAGTTTATATAAGCCATTTAACTTTTTGCTGAAAGAGCTGGAAGAAAGTAATATCATTCATAGGGAACAATATAATCAAATTCCCCCGAAAGTGGAGTATTCCTTGACCGAAAAAGGCAAAACACTAATTCCAATCCTTAATCTTATGTCTCAATGGGGAGAGCTAAACAAAGCTGATGAATCTACCGATAGATCCTGATTCTATGGAGGTTAATAGGATATGAGCATAAAATTCAATAAAGTGAGTGACTTTAATCGCGGGAAGCTCTATGAATTATTGATAGATGCTTATTCATTTGATTATAGATTCGTAAAGAGCTGTAATTCTGATTGGCGAGCTTTTGATAACTTTTTCTTTGACAATTTGGAAATAGCAGATAAATATGGGTTTGTCACGACTCTACATGACGAAGCCATCGGGTTTGTCTCATGGGATCCAAGAAATATGCCAGAGTATGCGGAAATTGGTCATAATTGTATTGCTTCAAAACATAAAGGCCATCGTTATGGCAAAATACAACTTCAAGAAGCGGTCGATAGAATCATGCAAAATGACGTAAGAAAAATCATGGTATCTACGAACGATGCCTTAATTCCTGCTCAACGGATGTACGAAAGTATTGGGTTTAAAGCTCATCAAAAAAGCAAGAACCAGAATTTTACGGATTTCGCCGGCGATATGATAAATTATGTGTTGATCCGTTGAAAGTTTTTCTTGAGCTTCAAATCCCGCAACACCTAGAAAGCGACAGGATTCATGGAATCAAATAATCATGGTAAAATTGGGAATCTTATATTGAATCATGTTATTCTCAGTCGTGCGATACTAATCGCTTTAAACAAGAGCTTCTAAACCTTGAACGATTGGAGCTAGACGAAATGTTTGATTATCAAGCCCTTTATGACCAATATCGCACGTTGCTTTTCTCTATCGCCTACAGGATGCTCGGATCGTCTCAGGACGCCGAAGATATCGTTCAGGACGTGTTTGTAGCATTACAACAGCAGAATACTGGTGAAGTCACTAATATAAAAGCTTATCTTTGTAAACTTGTCACCAATCGCTGCCTGAACGAGCTCAAATCATCGCGCAAGGCAAAAACCACTTATATCGGCCCGTGGCTGCCTGAGCCGATCGTAACTGCGGCAGAAGGTAATCCCGAGGAGGCGTTTGGCCTAAAGGATGACATCGCCTACGCCTATCTGGTCGTGATGCAGCGACTGACGCCGATGGAAAGAGCCGTCTTTGTACTGAGGGAAACACTCGACTTTACTTTCGAGGAAATTGGAGAATGGATCGGTAAAACTGAGGTTAACTGTCGACAGTTGTTTAGTCGAGGAAAGCGCAAGCTGGGCACTAAGATAAGCGACGCGGGGGTACCGATTTCGCCATTAAAACCTGAATTGCAGGCACTTAGCGCATCGTTCAGCGCGGCTTTTCGCGCTGGAGATATCACAGCCATTGTTGAATTACTGAGTGAAGACGCCATCTTGCTTACAGACGGCGGCGGCAAAGTAAGAGCTGCCATTAACCCGATTTTTGGCCGGGATCGCGTACAGGCTTTGCTGACCTATTCCATTTCTAACTATCTCCGGGAGGGGACTTTTAAGAAGGTGGTCGTTAACGGCCATGACAGTTTTATGGTGATGTTTGACGGCAAGCCTTTCGCCGTTTACTCCCTTGCTTTTAATCCTGACGGTTCAGCTATTTCTCGTGTATATGTCATGATGAATCCGGACAAACTTCAAGGCGCTGTCCGTTTGTTCGAAGGGCAATCCTAAATTTTTATTGATCTTTGTCACAAATATGTTCCTTCAGTTGTCTTCTTTGATGTACAAACTAAAAACAAAGTGGAGGAATCATCCAATGAGCAAACTGCTAGTCATTAATGCACACCCGGAAGTGGATTCTACTTCTTCATTCAGTCTAAATGTTTTAAATTACTTTTTGAAAATCTATAAAGAGCGTCATTCTAATGACGAGGTCATTGAACACATTAACTTATACAATGACGTTATACCCATGGTGGACCAAACGGTTTTAACCGCCTGGGAAAAACAAAAAAATGGAGAAGAATTAACGAGCGAAGAGCTAAAAATAACCGGGCATATGAACAAGATATTGCAACAGTTCAAAAGCGCGCGCAAATATGTAATTGCATACCCATTGCATAACTTTAACATCTCGTCGAAATTAAAAGATTATATGGATAATATTATGATTGCAAGGGAAACATTCAAGTACACCGAAACCGGATCGGTTGGTCTTCTTAAGGATGGACGCAGTATGATTGTAATCCAAGGAAGCGGGGCAATTTATACCAATAATGACTGGTATACCGAAGTCGAATACTCCCATAAGTACTTGAAGTCGATGTTTCATTTTCTTGGTATTGAAGATTATGAAATACTTCGGGTTCAAGGAACCTCTATATTAGATAAAAATGAAGTCTTGCAGAAAGCATATAAAGAAGCCGAAGAAGCAGCCTCAAATTTTGCAATAAAATGACAAAGGGGAAAGTTGTCGATGACGAATTTAATCGTTGATATAAAGATTCCGGATAGTAAACTAGCTCTTGAAGCAGCTGAATTATTGCGTGAGCATGGTGACGACCTTCTGTGGAACCACTCGAACCGTGTATTTCTGTTCGCAGCTTTAAGGGGTAAGCTGAATCAAATGAAATACGATTCCGAATTGCTGTATATCAGTTCGCTGTTCCACGACATCGGCCTTACTCCCGCATTCCGAAGCACGGACAAACGCTTTGAGGTCGACGGGGCTAATGCTGCCCGCGATTTTCTTAAAAGTCGCGGTATTCCGGAAGATTCCATTCGGCTTGTATGGGATGCGGTTGCCCTGCATACAACCATCGGAATCGTCGAATATAAGGAAACCGAAGTGGCGCTTATGAATTTTGGCGTCGGTTATGATGTCGTTGGAAAGAACTTTGATCTCATCTCAGCAGAAGCGCGGCAGCAAATCGTCGAGGCTTTTCCTCGCAACCGGTTCAAACACGACATCTTACATGCCTTCTTGGAAGGCTTCAAGCATAAACCGGAAACGACATACGGCACGATTAACGCCGACGTGTGCGAAATGCTTCTTCCGGGATATAAGCGACCTAACTTTTGCCATCATGTCCTTCATTCCAAATGGGAAGAGTAATTTTCGTCAAATGAACCAGGGTTAGAAGGATGTTAGAAGTTTAAACTTACTGCACAAAAAAACGCGCCTTCCGAAAACCTCGGAAGGCGCGTTTTGCTTGCTTTTAGGATGCTGGTGAAGGGATTCGAACCCCCGACCTACGCATTACGAATGCGTTGCTCTACCAGCTGAGCTACACCAGCACATCTGTTTTTAGCGTGAAACAAAATTTATTATACCGCTTTTGAAAAATAAAGCAAGCGTAAATTTCCGGAATGCGGACGCTCTCCATCCCTTTTTCACGCCGCTTCGGCGGCGGGGGAGCCTAAAGCTTCTCCCGCACCGAGCGCAGCTTCTGCTCCGAAGAGCCGGCTTTGTCGCGGCGGTCGTCGATTTTGATCGACGTGGACACCCGCTGGGCGCCGGACTGGAACGGCGCTTCGTGAATCGCCCGTATGGCGGCAAACACGTCGTCCAGTGCCCCTTCGATGATGGTGCCCATCGAGGTCAGCGTGCAAACTACTCCCTCCTGCTGCTCCAAAACCCGCTGCAAATCCGCAACATAAGCGCTAAGGCTGGTGCTCCCCGTTCCGATCGGAATCACCGTCACTTCTGCAATGGCCATCTTAATCCCCTCTTTTCATGGTTTGTCACTTCTAAGATTACTAGATATTGGGTCAAACCCTTCATCCCTTTATTATAAACCATTTAATCTCCACTGGAAAAAATCCCATCATCGCCCATAAAAAGTTCACAAACTCCCGTGTCCCTCACGGGACTAGCGATTGGGGGATCAGCCCTCTTTTATCAGCAATCGATTCTATAAATCCACCGTTTACAAACACAACATATTGAGTTAATCTTAGAACATGACAACCAAATATAGTATAAATAGGTGATTCGGAAGACCTAGTCCTCCGGACCTTAAAAGGGAAGTGCGGTGCAATTCCGCTGCGGTCCCGCCACTGTAAACGGTAGCTTTGGTGACGCTCTCAACTGGGAGAAGCCAATAGCGGTTCGCCGACATTCATGCCACTGTATATTGTGATAGGGCAAATACGGGAAGGCGCCGGCGGATATACCGTAAGCCAGGAGACCTGCCTATTTGACGACACCGCTGTATATGATCCTGCGAGGAACAGGAGAGGTGTCCGCTTGCTGCTTATACATAAGTTTCACGATATAACGTGAATGTTTTAAGTTCCATTGTAGCGCATTCGGGCATTTTCAGCCTTGTCGGGTTGGAGATGCTTTTTATATGCAGTCAATGCTTAGTTTTTGGGGAGGAGAACTTTGTTATGGCATTGTTGAACCAAGTATATACTGACCAAGATGAAATGCTGGATGAAGTCATTCAATTAGGCGAGGAGATCGTTCACAGCCGTAATCTCGAGGTTTTGCGGGAAAACGCCAATTTGAACGGTGAGAGCTTCTCCGGCAAAATGAGCAAATTCGGCAGCGAATATGCCAAATGGTATGCGAATCATTTTGTCATGCCGAAACGGGTGGTTCAGGCGATCCGCGACAACATTCTCTATGTCCATGATCTTGATCAATATGCGATCGGCACGACCAACTGCATTTTTATCCCTTTCGAGAAATTGCTGCGGGAAGGCTTTAACACTGGCAACGGCAGCGTGCGTCCGCCCACCTCGATCATGACGGCGATGGCGCTCGTCGCAATTATTTTTCAATCCCAGCAGAACTCCCAATACGGAGGAGTATCCGCCAACAAGCTGGATTTCGACCTGGCTCCTTATGTGGGCAAGTCGTTCCGCAAGTATTTCCTGAAAGGTCTGGAGTATTTTGAGGAAGGAGAATCCGCTGGAGATTACGGAGACATTGCGATGAGCCGCGGCGACCTCCGGGAGCGTTTCCCGAAAACGTTCAAATACGCTTTAAAAGAAACCGAAAGCGAAACCATGCAGGCCTCGGAAAGCCTCATTCACAATCTGAACACGATGTCGAGCCGGGCCGGCGGGCAAATTCCGTTCACCAGCATCAACTACGGAACCTGCACTTCGCCGGAAGGACAATTAGTCATCAGCTCCCTGCTGAACGCGACGATGCGCGGACTTGGCAGCGGAGAAACGCCGATTTTCCCGATTCAAATCTTTAAATGCAAACAGGGTACCAACCAAAATCCGGGCGAACCCAACTATCCGCTATTCCTGAAAGCGGCGGAATGTTCGGCCAAACGGCTGTATCCGAACTTCGCCAATCTGGACGCGCCGCTGAATCTGCAGTATTACGATCCGGCCGATCCGGATACGGAGTTCGCCACAATGGGCTGCCGCACCCGGGTGCTGGCCGACCGGTTTGGCCGCAATCATTTATCCGGCAAAGGCAATCTGTCGTTCAACACGTTGAATCTGGTCAAACTAGGACTGGAACACGGCATTGCGCTGGGACGCCGAAAGAAAGCCGATGAACGCGGCTTCTACCACGAGCTTGAGCATTATATGGATATTGCTCTCGAAGGACTGCTCCACCGCTTTGAAATCCAATCTTCCCAAAAAGCCAAAGCCTCCGATTTCATGATGCGCGAGGGCGTATGGGAAGGCGGCGAATATCTCGCTCCTGACGAGCCGGTTCGGGATCTTCTGAAACATGGCAGCTTGTCCATCGGATTCATCGGGCTGGCGGAATGCATGAAGGCGATGTACGGCAAACATCATGCCGAAGACGAAACGGTATACGAAAAAGCCTTGGAGCTGATCTCTTTCATGCGCGCTTATTGCGATCGCCAAAGCGAACGCTGCAATTTGAACATTACGCTTTTCGCCACACCGGCGGAAGGCTTGTCCGGGAAATTTACCAAACGCGACAAGGTCACCTACGGTACCGTACCGGAAGTGGTCGACCGCGAATACTATACCAATTCTTTTCACGTTCCGGTGTATTACGACATCAGCGCGGCGAGAAAAATCGAGCTGGAAGCGAAGTTCCACGATCTGTGCAACGCCGGGGCGATCTCGTATATTGAACTCAACGGCAATGCCCGGAGCAACCCTGCGGCATTCCTGAAAATCGTTCAATACGCTCTTAAACAGCAAGTCAGCTATTTCAGCATCAACCACCCGATTGACCGCTGCTCCGCTTGCGGATATGAAGGCATCATCGGGGCGAATTGCCCTTCTTGCGGCAAAAGCGAAAACGAGGTTCATATCCGCCGTCTCCGCCGGGTAACCGGGTATCTGACCGGGGATTTCCAAACCCGCTTCAACGCGGCCAAGCAAGCGGAAGTCCGCGACCGGGTTAAACATGACGCATGAATATTTGCGGCTATTATCCCGAAACGATCAATGAAGGCGAAGGCCTCAGGGCCGCTATTTTCATCAGCGGCTGCCGGCATTACTGCAAGGGCTGCTTCAGCCCGGAGACATGGAATTTCAATCACGGCGACCTATTTACCCCGGAGCGGGAAGCCGAAATCATTCGTGATATTAAAAATAATCCCCTGCTGAGCGGACTTACGATTCTCGGCGGGGACCCCTTCTTCTCGGCTGCCGAGGTCTGCACGTTCATCGACCGGCTGGTAGCCGAGACGGGGCCGATATCCATTTGGATCTACAGCGGATATACCTATGAAGAACTGGTTGCCCGTCCGGACTCCCCGGAATACGAGCTGCTCCGCCGCTGCGAAGTGCTTGTGGACGGTCGTTTCATACTAGAGAAACGCGACCCCTCCCTGCGCTATCGCGGCAGCTCCAACCAGCGGCTGATAGACATACAATCCAGCCTTAGAGCAGATACATCGATTCTGTGGGAGCCGGCTTTTTCATTCTAGATTTCCGGTTTCAATTCTGCCGGATTCTAGTATAATTAATATCCTGTAATATTTATCACACTAATTTATTCAGCGAGGCGTGTGCTTATTTAAGCACCCCTTTTTTTCACCCCTTATCTACAATTTGAGAATTAAATTTTTGTGACAATGTTGTGACATTTCGCACAACCCCACTCCAGGAAAGCGAGGAATTATCATGCCAACACTTGTGACCAAACCAAACAACCGCCAACTAGCCTTCGATCTTGAGCGCCTCGGCGTTTACGCCGACCGCATTCTGGAGGGTTTAAATAAGCTTGATAAAGAGCGCCTTCTGCGCGGCGTAAGCGGCAAGCTGCGGCGCGACGCAGTGACGGGCGACGAAATCAGCAGCGCCTTCACAATGTCCGCTCTGGAGCTTGTAACGAAGGAAGAACCGGATTGGAAATTCGCCGCCGCCCGCTCCCTGCTCACCTCCTTATACAAAAAAGCGGCCGTAAACCGCCGTTACAAAGCTTACCCCGAAGAACCCTACGGTTCGTTTTACCATCTGATCTCCGATCTGGTGAAGCTGGGCATTTACCGGGAAGAGCTGCTTGAAGCCTACACGAAAGAGCAAATCGAAGAGCTGGGCCGGACGTTAGATCCTTCCTGCGACTTGCTGTTCGATTACATCGGGCTTTTGACTTTGGCCGAGCGTTATCTCGCGACCGATTTTGACGGCCGGACGATGGAGCTGCCGCAGGAGCGTTACATGGTTATCGCCATGTACCTGATGCACAAGGAACCGGAAGACAGACGGCTAGAGCTCGTTAAGGAAGCGTACTGGGCGATGAGCAACATCTACATGACCGCCGCGACGCCAACGATGTCCAATGCCGGTAAAAAGGTCGCCGGACAGCTCTCCAGCTGCTTCATCGACACGGTGGACGATTCGCTTGAGGGAATCTTCGATTCCAACACCGATGTGGCGCGATTGAGCAAAATGGGCGGCGGCATCGGCGTCTACCTCGGCAAAGTCCGCGCCCGCGGTTCGGATATCCGCGGCCACAAAAACACCAGTTCCGGCGTCATCCCCTGGATTCGCCAACTGAACAATACCGCCGTCAGCGTCGATCAGCTCGGCACGCGCAAAGGCGCAATCGCCGTTTACCTGGACGTTTTTCATAAAGATATTCTCGCCTTCCTCGACCTGAAGCTGAACAACGGCGACGAACGGATGCGCGCCCATGACGTGTTCCACGGCGTATGTCTTCCGGACTTGTTCATGGAGGCGGTCGACACACGCGGCGAATGGAACCTGTTCTGTCCGCACGAAGTGAAGAAAACGATGGGCTGGAAAGACGAAAACGGCCGCGCGCTGGGGCTGGAGGATTTTTACGACGAAGAATTCGGCAAGGGCAACTTCCGCGAGAAATATCAGGAGGCGGTGAACCACCCAACTCTGTCCCGCATCACGATGCCGGCAATTGACATCATGAAACGGATCATGAAATCGCAGCTAGAGACGGGTACGCCTTATATGTTTTACCGCGACACAGTTAACCGGGCCAACCCAAACCGGGCGAATGGCATGGTTTACTCGTCCAACCTGTGCACCGAAATCATGCAAAACCAGTCCCCGACCGTTGTTGAACAAGAAGAACTGGTGACTAAGGACGGACAGACCCGGATCGTCGTTTCCAAAATCCCCGGCGACTTCGTCGTCTGCAATTTGAACTCGATCCACCTGGCCCGCGCTGTGCCGGCCGGCGTCCTGGAGCGGCTGGTGCCGATCCAGACTCGGATGCTCGACAACGTGATCGACATCAATAATATCGAAGTGCTGCAAGCGCAGTACACCAACAGCCAATACCGGGCCATCGGGCTGGGCACCTTTGGGCTGCACCATCTGCTGGCGCTGGAAGGCATCCGCTGGGAATCGGAAGAAGCCGTCGCTTATAACGATGCTTTGTATGAAAAAATCAATTACCTGCTTGTCCGTTCCAGCATGGAGCTGGCCAAGGAAAAAGGCCGCTATCCGAAGTTTGCCGGCTCCGATTGGGAAACCGGTCATTACTTTGAGCTTCGCGGCTATACCGACGGCTCCCGCGAAGGCAAGTTCGTAACCGCGGAACAGTGGCGAGAACTGCAAAAGGAAGTCGCCAAAAACGGCGTCCGCAACGCTTGGATGTTCGCGATCGCGCCAAACGGTTCGACCTCGATTATCGCCGGCTCCACCGCCAGCATCGATCCGCTGTATGAGCTTCTCTCCTATGAAGAGAAAACAACGTACAAAATCGCCAACCCGGCGCCGGATCTGTCCGAAAAAACGATCTGGTACTATAAGACGGCCTTCCTGATCGATCAGCACTGGTCGATCGACATGGCGGGCGCCCGCCAGCGCCACGTGGACCAGGGACAAAGCTTCAACCTGTACGTGCGGCCGGACATCAAGG
The DNA here is from genome assembly GCF_056171975.1 of Paenibacillus terrisolis. Classification (NCBI taxonomy): domain Bacteria; kingdom Bacillati; phylum Bacillota; class Bacilli; order Caryophanales; family Paenibacillaceae; genus Paenibacillus; species Paenibacillus terrisolis. The sequence continues at coordinate 166,522 of NZ_JBKFGG010000017.1, forward strand.
CCACGGAATTCCTGTCCCTGCACCTGCATGCCTGGAAAGCCGGTTTGAAATCGACGTATTACGTCCGCAGCCGGGCATTGACGATTGAGGAGTGCGAGTCGTGCGCATCATGATTTTCTCAACCCTCCCAAACCCTCCCTTACCGTAAGGGAGGGCTCCAAGGGCCTGCTGCCCTCTGGACTCCCGCAAACTGCGGGAACGTTGGAGTGACAGAAGCGCTCCTGCCGCTGTCCCCTGCGGGGATGCGCTTGGGCTGTGTGCTGAGAACGCTTTTCCCCCTTCGGGTACGTCTTACTTTGGAGCACCCGGGTGACCTGGTAAACCGTGCTGCTCATCACTACTGCTTACGGCGCACCCGGGTCAGATAGGCGGATCAAGCCGCTTGTCGCCCTGACGGGCACGCTCTGCTTCAGCGCTCCTGCGAGGGCGAAAGCTGCCACTATGCTGGGATATCAGAGTTACTTACAATCAACTAGGCGCTGTCCCTTCGGGAATCGCTTACTGTTGGTGCAAAGATTAGTTAGTTAAAAAGCGAATGAGCAGTAACTGCGTTTCAGTGTATTTACGTGCCAGGAGGCGCTGTCCCCTTCGGGGATGCGCTCAGTACTTGCTAATACTAAAAAGAATGCGGGTCGGGCAAAAGGGTGAAATGATTCCGAAGAAGTGAAGCGTTCGCCTTTGTTCGCGGATTTCTACAACTTCTGAACCTGGTTAATCAGAGAAATCCGCGAACAACAGCGATCGTAGGAAACATTTCACACGGCTGCCCTCAAAAACGCATTCTATCCCCACCCATCTAAGGAGCTGTGATATCCATGAAGCTACAAACGATTTTCAACACGGAAGCGCCGAACAAATCGACTCGGATTATCGGCGGTGAAAATTCCGGCATCCTCAACTGGAACGACATCCGCATGCCGCATATGTACAAGCTCTACAAAGTGCTGCTGCTTAACCACTGGATCGCTGACGAGATCCCGATGGCGAAGGATGCGCAGCAGTTCCGGCTGCTGGATGCGGAAGAGCAGCGCACGTTCAAGATCAACATCTCGCTGCTTGCGGTGCTGGACTCGATGCAGACGATGTTCGTCGGCGACGTGAAGCGTTACTTCACCGACTCGTCGCTGGAGGCGATTTCGGCGATCATCGGGCAGCAGGAAGTGGTGCACAACCAGTCGTATTCGTACGTGCTTTCCTCGATCGTTTCGGAGCAGGAGCAAAAGGACATTTTCGAGTACTGGAAGCATGATCCGGTACTGCTTGACCGCAACACGTTCATCTCGGACATTTATCAAAGCTTCCGCAACGAAGCGACGCCGCAATCGTTTTTCGAGGCGTTGGTCGCGGACCTGATTCTCGAGGGGATTTTCTTCTACAGCACGTTCGCCTTCTTCTACAACTTGGCGCGCGATCAGAAAATGATGGGCACGAGCCAAATGATCTCTTATATTCAACGGGACGAGAACCAGCACTGCTATTTCTTCGCCGAAGTGTTCAAGCAGCTGCTGGTTGATTATCCGGAGCTAAACACGGAGGAAAACATCGACTACGCCTACCGCACGATCAACCGTGCCGTGGAGCTGGAAACGAACTGGGCGCATTATACGTTAAAAGAAGTCCGGGGCATCGATCTCGGCGAGTTGTCCGACTACATCAAATACATCGCCAACAAACGCCTGACCCTGATGGGTCTGGAAAAAGCCTACGAAGGCGTCGACATTAACTGCATGCCTTGGATCAAGCCGTTTTCCGACGAAGCGCTCAACGCGACAAAAACCGATTTCTTCGAAGCCAAATCCCGCAACTACGGCAAGGTTGGCGACGACAACGGTTTTGATGATTTGTAATCCGCGAAACAACAAAGGATCGGCCCATTTCCGGGAACCGATCCTTTGTTGTGTTCTTAATGAATTATTTTTCTTTTTTCCGCGCCAAAAATAAAGTGCATAGGAAGCTCAGCGTGATCGTTCCGCCATTATTAGAGAAAATTGGCTCCAATTCTTCGATCAACTGACTTTGCTCCCGCTCCGATAAAGCGAGAAAGCCGTTTCCCGTCTTCAGGAAGCCGATAAACTGCTCCATGCTGTACATCTGCTTCCACGGGAAACGGTGGACGGCGGGTTCGTCGAAATAACCGCTGCCTGCGATTTCGGCGGCAATGCCTTGAATTCGTCGTTCGATTTCGTCTTTGCTTTGAAAAGGGACCACTTGGTGCTCGCTGCATACCGTTATGTACCGCTGATCCGCCGCATCGCTTTCGTTCGAGTACATATTCCAGAACAAGGCGAGGCGGCGGCCGGACTTCAGCGCGTTTGCGCTTTTTTCATAGCCGATGGGCTTCGGTACCCAGTGAAAGGCTTGTGCCGAAAACGCCAAGTCAAAACAGGCAAGGGGCTCTTTCCAATCCTCAAACCGCGCAACCACGAACTCTACCTTTCGATCCCCGTATTTTTTCATGCCGAGTTCAGCCAGCTTGGGACCGGGTTCAATGCATACCAAATCGTATCCTCGTCGCAAAAAAAACTCCGATGCCTTTCCGCTGCCGGCGCCGATCTCAAGAATTTTCGACTCCGGTGTGAGTCCGGCCGCCCGCTCGATCAAGTCCACTAATTCCACAGGATAACCGGGCCGGTAAATATCGTAATAATCCGCAGCCTCGTTGAAACGCTTGCTCTCCTCTTCCCAATTGACGATTCTCATCACAAGGTCACCTCGAACGGTTTTATCTTTAATACGCCGCTAGGCCATGCGGGTTTCAAAGACTAAATTTTCAATTAGACCTAGTCGCAGCTCTTTTTTGTGATAAATTAGGAATAAAGCCTTTCCGCCATAGAGACCAAGGCTCAACAGATAGGAGTCATACGCATATGAAATTATGGGGAGTGCCGTTCCGGGCAACACCTGAAGAACAGGCCTTGCTTCGCGTCAGCATGTTCAAAGAAAATATCCGCAGAGGCAAGCTGTTTTCCATAGTGGTGATCGGATTGGAGCTATTATTGGCGGCGGCAAGTATAACCACCTCGCAAACGAATGTAAACAATCAGTTCCATTTCGGTTTCTATTTCGTTATGTATATTGCGATGGTTTTTTTGAATGCGGGATTTCTGGGTTTCGTGAAATTTTATGAAAGCAGGAAAGAAAAGGCCGCCCCGCAAATCAAAAAATACGAAGCGATATTTATAGGTTATATGGTTTTGTTTATGCTATGGGGAACGGTCATCGCTCTGGCCGACCAGCACCTTTACGGCGAGCTGATGGCCTTCGTCATCAATATTACAAGCGCCTCCGTGATGTTCTACTTTTCCGGCAGACAGCTGCTGATCCCCTACGGCATCTCTTCGATTACTCTTCTGATTGCCTTGCCTTTTTTTCAGCCCTCAACCAACGTGCTGATTGGCGATTATCTCAATCTTTCCATTTTCCTCTTTTTTCTGTGGATTGCTTCAAGAATTCTCTATAAGACCTATTTAAGCAATTTCCACGGTAAAGTTCTGCTCAAACAATCCAATGAGCTGCTGGAACAGGAGATATTGGAAAACAGAGTAACCCACTTTCAGTTGGAGCAGGCGAACAAGGAATTGAAGCGTCTCGCCCAAATCGATGAGCTTACCGGCATTCCCAACCGACGGGCATTCTACCAATATGCCGCCCAAATGGTCGAAGAGATGCCCCGGAGCACGGAGACTGCCCTGTTGATGATCGATATTGACTTTTTCAAGGAGTTTAACGACGAGTACGGACATGCCGCCGGAGACCGTATTATTCGTAAAATCGGACGGTTTTTGCACGAAACGGTGGGGAGCAAAACGGAATTGGTCGCCAGAATCGGCGGTGAGGAATTTGTATATATCGCATTTGGGGCCGGCCTTAATGAAGCCAGGACATTGGCCGAGTCCATCCGCAGCGGTGTCGAATCGCTAAAAATCCCGCATATTCGCTCCTCTGCCGGGAGTTGCGTAACGATAAGTCTCGGAATAACAACCGGGATGGCAGAAAAGCAGAAGGATATTGAATGTCTGATGAAAAAAGCCGATGACGCGTTATATTCAGCCAAATCGCGGGGACGGAACCGCGTTGAGGAAAAAGAAAAAGTCATTAGCGGCGTCTCTTCCTAGCGCTTTCTTTTTTGCGGGCTTTCATATGTAAAAAATGATCGATTCCTGTTGACATGCACTTCTTTATCAAGCATTATTTAGAAATGTCGGCCTTGCAGGCGATAAAAAATAACACACATAATAACGAGGTGCTATTCGTGGGAAACAACGTAAAGATTGCAGATCCGGGACCACTCGGACTTGCAGGGTTTGGCATTACAACATGCCTGCTCAGCTTGATTAACGCAGGAGTTCTTACTTCGGGAGCTATGGGAGTGGTGCTCGGGCTGGCCATCGCTTATGGCGGCTTGGCGCAGCTGCTTGCCGGAATGTGGGAATTCCGCAAGGGCAATACTTTTGGGGCAACAGCTTTCACGTCCTATGGCGCTTTTTGGATTTCGTTTTACTTTATCATCAAAGCCGCGCCTACCGAAGGGGTTTCCTGGTACCTTCTATTCTTCGGCATTTTGACCTTCTTGCTGTGGATCGGCAGCTTTTTCACGAATCGCGCGCTTTTCCTGGTCTTCTTGACCTTAACGATCACCTTCTTTCTGCTTGCGATCGGTGACTTCGGGGTGGACGGATTTACGAAAATCGGAGGCTGGGTTGGCGAATTGACCGGTTTAATCGCCCTCTATACCTCTGCCGCCGTCGTGATCAACGATACCGCCGGGAGGAAGATTCTGCCGATTGGGGGCCCGGTAATAGCCCCGAACAAGAACAATTAAACTTTTTGCATCATACGGACAATCTTGCTGATTTGCAGCCGTTCCTTGGGGGAGCGGCTGCATTTTCTATATTCAGTCAAGCTGGAGCAAGTCCGGGTCATTGCAAAGTTTTCCGGCGCCCGTTTCCGTGATCAGAATAAGCCAAATCCGTATTTCAGCAGCAAATAAATGCCCAGCCCGCCGAATACGATTAAAGTCCCGATCGCCCTTCCGATAAAAAATCGGCTCATGTTCTTTTCACCTCGATTCTTCGAACGAAACAGCAAAACCCAAACGATGGCTATCATGACTATGGAGATAAACATCGGCACAATGCTTGGCGATATCCCTTGTTTGACGACAAGACCCAAGGCAGCGCCTATCATCAATAATGCCGACATCAGGATAAACAGCTTTTTCTTAATGGAATAAAGCACTTTCCGGTCATCTACTTCATGCTTCGGGGGCCTGAACTCTCTCTCAAACTCCGACCTGCAGCTTTCGCAGCTTTTCAAGTGCTCCTCGACCAGACTTTGGCTCTCCCCGCTGGCCACCCCATCCTTTACAAGAGGGATTAAATCCAAAATCACTTCGCAAGACGCTTTCACATCAGACCCTCCTTTTCTAAAGTCGATTTTAGCCATTTTTTCGTTCTGCAATCGATGACCCGCGCGGAATTCTCCGATAGTCCAAGCTGCGCGGAAATTTCGTAATAACTGATTCCGTTAATGCGCATATCGACAATGGTTTGCGTACGCTCGTCTTTTGTATGCAACAGCTCGCTGACGCGATCGGCGGTTTCCTTCGAGATCAGAGCGTCCAGTGGATGCTCTACCACATAGAGCCCGATAAGATCGCTGTATTCCACGTTCCTCTTCTCTTTCCGCAAGGACTGCAGCCATTGGTGACGGGCGATGCCAAGCAGCCAGGTTTTTATCGAGGACCTCCCCTGAAAATTCCCGATGGAGTATATCGCCTTTACAAAAGTTTCCGACAGCAGATCTTCCGAAAGGGTCGGATCTCTGGTCAGGCTCAGCAAATAAACGTAAATATCCTGCCGATATTCGAAGTACAGTTTTTCGATCCGCTTCACTCTGATCCCCCTTTCATAAATGAGTCGCATAAAGACTGATTTTATTACATCCGTTTGAGAAAAATATCGGTACCCGAATCGGAACAAATCCATGAAGTGAAGGACGTTTTGAACGGATACTTCGGCCTGGTCTGCTTCGCGCAGGGAAGCAGGGGCAGCGAGATGTCCGACTGGGAGGTGTGCCGGGAACGAAGCATGAAGGGCGGGCTTGGATTCACGGAGGAAAAAATCAAAACGCTCTTCAAAGACTTTGAAGCTGTAGGGTTCCGGCGGATGCACCAAAAGGAACAACCCGGACCGGTATTCGGCGAGTCGTTCCTGTGGACCGCTTTATTCCGTAAAAAGTAACACCGCCGAATGGAGGCCCCTCACTCTTCGTCCATCAGTTCCTTCAGCATCGCCTTGCGGTTGTTGACGAACTCTTTCATAATGACGAAGTGGTCGGTCTCCTCCAGCGTGGTTTCCCGAATGCCATCCGGCGTAAGCTGGTAAATCAGGCTATCGGGGTATGCCATGAGGATCGGCGAGTGGGTCGAAATGATGAATTGCGAATGCTTTCCGATCAGTTCATGCATCCGGGACAGCATCGCCATCTGGCGATACGGCGACAGCGCCGCCTCCGGCTCGTCCATGATGTACAACCCGCGCCCGCCGAAACGGTTCATGAAAGCGGCGAAAAAGGACTCCCCGTGGGACATCAAATGCAGCGATTTGCCGCCGTAGGAAGCGATGATGGGAGGACCGAAACTGGGCTGCGCATCCAAAGCGTCGATTTCCGTCGCCAGATTATAGTAGCTCTCCGCACGGAAGAAGAACCCGTCCCGAGGTTTGTTTACGCCTCGCACCGGCCGAAAATACCGATGAAGCTCCGAGTGAGTCGCGGCCGTCGAGAACGTAAAGTTCAGCGTCCCGCCTTCGGGATTAAAACCCAGCGCGACGGCCAACGCTTCCAGCAGCGTGGACTTGCCCATACCGTTCTCGCCGACGATATAGGTCACCTTCGGGTGAAAATCCAGCTTCTCCAACGTGGCGACGGCAGCCAGCGTAAATGGATATTCCTTAAAAGACGGGACTTGCTCCCGCTGCAAAATGACGCTCCGCAAGTATGCGTTCATGTTATCCGCAAAAAACATGGGCCTTCCCTCCAGAACATTTTCAGAATCTCGACTCACATTACTCTTAGGTTCGAACCTACAGTTCTTCCACGCTTAGTCCGCCGAGTTGCAGGTTGTAGTAAAAGCCCCGCAGACGCAAAAGCGCTTCATGAGAGCCACGCTCGATCAACCGGCCTTCCTTCAGGACGAGAATCTGGTCGGCCTGCCGGATCGTGTTCAGCCGGTGGGCGATCACGAAGCTGGTACGGCCCGACATGAGCCGCTGCAGCCCCTCCTGGATTTTGATCTCCGTAACGGTGTCGATGCTGCTTGTCGCTTCATCCAGCACAAGAATCGACGGGTTGGCAAGGATCGCCCGTGCAATGGCCAGCAACTGCTTCTGTCCCTGGCTGATGCCGCTGCCGCCGGCATCCAGCATTTTGTCGTAGCCGCCCGCCATGCGGACGATAAAAGAGTGGGCATTCGCCAGCCTCGCGGCCTCCTCCACCTCTTCGTCCGTGGCGTCCAAACGCCCGAATCGAATATTTTCCCGAATCGTTCCCTGGAACAGGAACGAATCCTGCAGCACAAACGCCATATGGGAGCGCAGACTTTCGCGGCGAATCGAACTAATATCTCGTCCGTCGACCGTGATCTTCCCCTTTGCCGGATCGTAAAACCGGGACAGCAGCTGGATCAGCGTCGTTTTGCCGGCGCCCGTCGGCCCGACCAGGGCAATCGTCTCGCCGGGCTTGGCCGTAAAGCTGATATCCTCCAGCGTATCCCCGTTCTCTTCTCCATGCTCCTCATAGGAAAAAAACACCCGGTCAAAAACGACCTCCCCATTTATTCCGCCGAGTGACACCGCACCGCCTTCATCCTTAAATTCTGCTTCCTCGTCCATAATTTCAAATACCCGTTCCGCTCCGGCAATGGCGGACAGCAACGTGTTCCATTGGTTCGCCAGATCGTTCAGCGGCCGGGTGAACTGTCTCGCATATTCCACGAATACGATAATGACGCCGACCGTGATCTGCCCGTGGATGGCCAGAACCCCGCCGATCCCGGCTACAAGGGCAAAGCTCAGGTTGTTGAGGCCGTTCATCAGCTTCGGAATGAACCCGGAAATCGTCTGGGCCCAAAAACCGGATACCGGATGGCGCTATTGCGCTCCCGGAATTCGCGGATGACCCTCTGCTCCTGAGAAAACGCCTTGATGATCCGCTGTCCGGAGAGGGTTTCTTCAATAAAGCCGTTCAAATGGCCCATGTCTTGCTGGCGCTGCTTGTAAAGCGGGCCTGTCCGCCGGGTGATCCAACGCATGCCAAGCGTCATAAGCGGCACGACCAGAAAGGTCAAAAGCGTCAGCAGTGGGCTAAGATACAGCATGACCGCCACGGTTCCGACGAGCGTCAGAACACTGGAGAAAATCTGGATCGCCGAGCTGTTCAGCGTAGTGCTGACGTTGTCCATGTCATTGGTAAGCCGGCTCATGATCTCCCCCTGCTGTCTTTTGCCGTAAAAAGGAATCGGCAGACGGTGAAGCTGGGCAAACAGCTCGGAACGCAAGCGGTACACGGTCTCCTGGGCGATTTCGATCATCCAGATATTCTGCAGCCAGGAGGTGAGCGAAGACAGAGCATACACCAAACCCAGTCCGGTCAAAAAAAGCGCCCAAGCTCGGCCGCCGCCGCCCTCGAGAAAATCATCCACGGCCATCCCCACCAGATAAGGCCCCAGCAGCCCAAACGCCGAACTGAGAATCACCATGAGCAGTACCAACGCCAGTCTGGTTTTATGCCGGGCGAGATATTTCCAAATCCGGACGAGCGTACCGGACCAGTTTTTAGCCCCGGCTTTGGTCCGCGGATCGTTTTTGCCTACGGAACCGCCCTTCCGCTTGCCGGACCCGGCTCCTTTGGACTCGCGCCCATACGCTTCCGGCTGGGGATATGGCTGCCGAAAGGACTCAGTGAAGGTCTTCAGCATAGCTTGGCTCCGCCTCCTTCCCGTACTGGGAATCAAAGATGCGCCGGTACAGCCCCGATGTCCGCAGCAGTTCCTCATGCGTGCCGCTTGCGATCAGGCGGCCTTCGTCGAGCAGCAGGATCAAATCGGCCGAAACGGTCGAACTTATCTTTTGAGTAATCAGAAACGTCGTGCAGGACAATCGGCCGATTTCTTCCAGCAAAGCCGCCTCCGTTCGCATATCAAGCGCGCTTGTGCTGTCGTCCAGGATCAGGATCGCCGGATGGCGTACCAGCGCTCTGGCGATCGACAGCCGCTGTTTCTGCCCGCCGGATAAATTCACGCCGCGTTGTCCCAGCATCGTATCGTAGCCCTGCGGCAAATGCTCGATCGTCTCGTGAATCTGCGCTTTGAGCGCAGCCTCCCGAATCTCCTCGCGGCCGGCTTCTTCCCGCCCCCAGGCGATGTTGTCGCGGATCGAACCGGTAAACAGCAGCGCTTCCTGAGGCACATAACCGATCGCCTTGCGCAAATGCTCGGGATTCATCTCCCGGATATCGACGCCGTCGATCCGGATGCTCCCCTCCGTCCGGTCATACAGGCTGGGAATCAGTTGAACCAGCGAAGTTTTCCCGGAACCCGTCGCCCCCAGAATTGCGATTCGCTGCCCCGGACGAGCGGTAAACGAAATATCTTCCAGCACTGGCTGCTCCCGCCCCGGATAACGGAAGCCGACGCGATCAAATTCTACTTGGCCGCGAACCGGAAAATTTCCGCTCTCGCCGGAGCAAGGCGTTAGAGACGATGCACAGCCTCTGTTCCGAGGAACATCTCCAACCTCTAATCCCTTCTCCCGCGCCGTCTCTTCCGCTTCCGTCTCCAGCACCTCCTGAACGCGGCCGGCGGAAGCCATGGCCCGGGAAAACGCGCTCATGATCCAGGACAGCTGCGACAGGGCGCCAATCGAACGCAGCGAGTAGTTCATGACAGCCACGACTTGGCCCACCGAAGCGCTGCCCGCAGAAATTTCCACCCGCCCGAACCACAACACGGCCAGGATGCCCAGATTCATCATAAACAAAATAAACGGCATCGTTGTCTCGGTTAACCGAAGAGCCGATACCGTGCCTTTCCGAAGTTCCTGATTGCGCTTTTCAAACCGTCCGATTTCATGCGGCATGCGCACGAAAACGCGGATCAGCCTCATCCCGGTCAGGTTTTCCTGGATCAGTCCGTTCACGTTGTCCGTCCGGCGCTGGACGGTGCGGAACAAAGCGGAGGCTTTTTTCATCATCCGGAGAATAAACACGAGCAGCACCGGCAAGGTCAAGGTGAGCAGCAGCCCAAGCCGGAAATCGACGATCAGCGCCATAATGACGCTGCCTGCGAAAACCAAAGGCACGCGGGTCGCAAACCGCAAGCTCATGAAGATCATATCCTGGAGCTGCGTGATATCTCCCGTCAGCCGGGTGATTAACGACGAGGCGGCAAACCGCCCGAACACCGCGTACGAGAACGACTGCACCTTCTCGTACAGCTTGTCGCGCAGGTCATGCGCAAACCCCTGGCTGGCGTATGAAGCGAAAAAAGAGCTGGCGATCCCCCCCAGAAAAGCGAGAATCGCGCTTCCCACGAGCACTCCGCCCCACAGCCAGGCGACCGACAGATTATGCGGCCGGATGCCCTCGTCGATGATCCGCGACATGAGCAGCGGCTGAATCAATTCTACCGCCAGCTCGATCAGCATCATGCATAATGCCGAAATCGCCGCCACCCGGTATCTTTTCAGATATGTAAAAACGGTCGCCATTCCAATTCCTCCGGCTTTAAGAGATTCCCCCATACTATTTTTGAAAAGACGCTTATGGGCTTACGACGTCCTCCGACTGAATGAACCGGTATACGCTTTCGATCTTCTCCTCCGTCAAATCCCCGCTATTGTCGAACACGAGGATCGAACCTGCCGGGATATCCCAAGCGATCTTCGGCATAAATTGCACGCAGTCTTTGAACTCGTCCCAATGCTCAAGCTTCCATGTGTCGCGTTCCGTCCGTCTGCCGACGATGCGGTCCTTTTGAACGTCCATATCCTTCAAAGTGACGACAACCACCTTGACGTCCACATCCCGTTTCGCAAGTCCTGCCGCTCCAATGACTTCCTCAATCCAAGCCGTGTTTTTTAGCTCCGCCGTAAACGGGGAGATCATGAACACGTTTTGCCCCACGGCCAAATTTTCAATGCAAATGTCCTTGGTGGTGTCATACTCCAAATCGCGGAGGTGCTGTTTGTAGAAGTCGGAATCTCTATCGTTGACGTCCAGCCCGTTCATTTCCAGCATCTTTTCCACAAAGCGGCCGCCCACGGTATCCCGGTCCAAAAACGCCACCGGCATAAGCTTCGCCAATTTTTTGGCCACCGTCGTTTTGCCCGTCCCGGCAACCCCCACAAAAAACACCAGCTTCAACATCGTTCGTAATCCCCCTTGGTTGTTCAACCTAAAGCTTCTACCATTGTACTATCCGTTTTCGCGGATTCCAACCGAAGAACGTAAAACCGGATGCCCGGAAAAGGGGGCGCAGCCGATCGGATCAGAACACGGCAGGCCTTTTGCATAATGCTCAAGCAGGCTCGTCTTTTCTTCCTTCCGGCAAAATAACATAAGCCTGCTTCCCTGAAATTAACCGGCATTTTTCCAGTTAATTCGGTCCGGCTATTGTGTTAATTAGCTAAGTATCGGCTTGTCTTCGGCAGTCGCTTCGGCGTTGGCCACAAATAAAGGCTTCCGGGGAGAACCAGATCCCGGAAGCCTTTCGGATTGTCGAGGGAAACGGGCGCCTTGGCGATCCGCTTCCCTCCCTTGACGACGATTCATTATTCAAATCGGTTCAGTACTCGGACAACGCGTTTTGACTCATGCGCAGCCGGATTTCCCGGGCGAATTCTCCGACATTTTCCTCCAGTCTCGTTTTCAGCTCATCGGTGATCTCGAAGCCGCCCTCCCCGGTCTTGAGCACCTGGGAATCCACGGCGTATACCCCGCCAAGCATATGGCGAGCGCCAAGCGCGGACAGCACCGGCTTCAGCGAGTAGTCGATCGCCAGCAGATGGGCCATCGTACCGCCCATGAACAGCGGCAGAACGATTTTGCCGGCCAGACCTTTTTGCGGGATCAAATCCAGGAACGTCTTCAGTACGCCCGTATAGGACGCCTTGTAGACCGGGCTTGCCACAACGACGGCGTCCGCCTCGGCGACGATCGCATTTGCGTTTACGATCGCTTCGCTGTCGAATTTGGTATGGATCAGATCCTCCGGTGGAAGCTCGCCTACATTAATATGCCGAACTTCAAATCCTTCCTTAACCAGCAGATCCGTTGCCAGCGCAATAAGCGCGGTCAACCGGGAGCCCGGCGTTGGCATGCCGTTAATCAATGCTATCTTTCCCATGACGGTTACCTCTCCTTTTATCTATGAAATAATTCCGACAATCGCAGTGTACTTTGAAATGATGTTATCAATATTTTAGATAAATTTCAATATATAATCAGAAGACTCTCCCGGCAAAGAAACGGCCTGCCGTTCATTTGGAATCGCTTCTAAGAAATAAAACGGCCCAAAAAATGAGAAATATAAGAGCTATTGATAAAGTAAGCTCCCGCTTCTTCAGCGAGAGCCTAAAGTTGGTATGATGTTTCGACGAGTCGCTGAGTGAGAACGGGCATACCTATCCATCCCGGTCCCCTGTCCGCCAAGGCCGAGGGCCTAAAGCGCCTCGACGATGTCTCCGGCGAGCAGTGACGCCGGATTCCCGCGCCGGGCAGCGGCCTGTTCGCCGGCCATGCCGTGCAGGTAGACGCCCAGCGTCGCCGCCGGCACGGCGTCAAGCCCCTGCGCCAGCAGACCGGCAATCAGTCCGGTCAGCACGTCGCCGGACCCGCCCGTCGCCATCCCCGGATGGCCGGTGACGTTGACGAACACGCGGCCGTCCGGCGCAGCCACGACGGTCCGCGCGCCCTTCAGCACGAGCGTCACGCCGTGCTGCGCGGCAAACCGGCGCGCGACCCCGAGGCGGTCGCGCTGCACCTCGGCTGTCGGCAAGCCCGACAGCCGGGCCATCTCGCCGGG
>NZ_JBKFGG010000018.1:0-2745 GCF_056171975.1 Paenibacillus terrisolis
GGCGTCAGAATCGTCGCCGCATCCCGGCGGGGCCATGCCGCGAGGCCGCCGGCCGCGGCAAGGATGTTCAGGGCGTCCGCGTCCACCACCAGTGGACTGCGGGCGCCCTGCCACAAGGCGCGCAGGAAGCCGTCCTCGCCCGGGAAGCGGCCCAGCCCCGGGCCTACGGCGAACACATCGCGCGCCGCGAGCAGCCGCAGCACTTCGTGCGCTGCGGCTTCGTTCCAGGCGCCGGTCCCGCCGTCTTGGACCGGCGCCAGCATCAGCTCGGGCACGGCCCCGAGCACATGCGGCAGCAGCGCCGCCGGCAGCGCCCAGGTGGCGAGCCCGCTGCCGGCGCGGAGCGCGGCTTTGGCGGCAAGCAGGCCGGCGCCGCTCATCGTCAGGCTGCCCGCAGCCAGCAGTACGTGCCCGTACGTGCCTTTATGGCCGTCGGCCTCGCGCCGCCGGCCGGGATCTACCCCGAGTTCACCTCGCAGCGCCTCCTCGGTAAGCACGGCCCCCGCCGCTGTCATCCCCGGCGGGAGTGCCCGGGGGATGCCGATATAGCGCACGATCACTTCCCCAGCCGCTTTGGCCCCTGGATACTGCGTCAGGCCCGCCTTCAGGAAGGCGAGACAGACGGTAATCCGGGCCTGGATGCACGGGTCGTGCACGGCGCCCGTATCGGCGTCCAGCCCGCTCGGGATATCCGCCGCGATGATCGGCAGCCCGCTGTCGTTCGCTTCGCGGATCAGCGAAGCGTAGCTCCCTCGCGGCGCTCCTTTCGCTCCCGTGCCCAGCAGCGCGTCCACAATCCCGGTGTAGCCGTTACGCCCGTTCTCCGCCCCAAGCGCAAGGCTTCCCGGGGCGTAGACCGCCGCTTTTAACCCAAGCGCTTCCGCGATGCCAAACTGCACCGCCGCTTCACCGCCAAACGTCTCCGGCGGCTCCGCATACAGCAGGGTGACTTTCAAGCCCGCATCCGCAAGATGGCGGGCACAGACAAGCCCGTCTCCCCCGTTATTGCCTTTGCCGGCAAGGATTAGCCAATGCTCCTGCGGGTCAAGAACGCTTTCAACGCTCTCGTCCACTCCCGATCCGTCCGGACGTACCGCGACGATCCGCTCGGCCGGAACCACGTGAAGTTCCCCTTTCCGCTTCAGGCGGCAAAACCGCAGTACCTCCTCGGCGATTGCCCGGCCGGCATTCTCCATAAGCGCGACCGCAGGAATTCCCTTTTGCCGAATCGCATAATGGTCGATTTCCCTCATTTGCTCCGCTGTCACGAATTTCATTCCCGCTCCCCCTTGCCTCAGCGATATATAAGTTGAACCAAAGATTGAATACGTAAAATGGCAGCCGCGAGAAATGTTCTTTCGATCGCTGTTGTTCCCGGATTTCTTTGAATGATTAAATTTAAACGGTGCAGAAATCCGGTCACAAAGGGGAACGAAGCCTATGCTTCCGATGCAGCTTTCTATCAGAAACTTTTGGCTTCTGCCGGAAGATTTCTCACTTTTGCCAAGTTACTTTTTCATTAGTTTAACTTATATATTTACAGAAATTAATAAGCTACCGTAAACCGCGTCCGAACAAACTGCGGGTCTTCGAGTTCGTCCAGCATCGCGACCGCATAATCCTCCACGGTAATGTGGCTAACGTCCCGTTCGTCGATGACAAGCCGGTCCATTCCGATTCGAAATTGACCGGTTCGAAGCCCCGGCTCAATCACGGCCGCCGGACTAAGCACCGTCCATTCCAGATCGGAAGACCGGAACACCTCATACGCTTCTTCATGCGCTCTGGCGAGCGGACGAACCTCCTCCGGGAACTCTGCGGTATTCATCAATTTAACGCCCGGTGCTACCTCCAGACCACCGGCGCCGCCTACGACGAGCAGACGGCTTACGCCTCCGCACTTTGCGCCCTCGATCAGACTGCGGGCGGCTTCCTGCATCTCGTCTTCTTCACCGAATCTGGGCCCGTATGCACTGATGATGGCATCCTTCCCCTCCGACGCCCCGGCAATCGACTCCGGCATCAGGATGTCTCCCGTCACGATATCCAGCCGTTCCCGCTGCCGTCTTTCCGCAAGCCGAGAAGGGTCCCGTACGACCGCAGTCACCTCATGTCCGCGCCGCAGTGCCTCTTCCAGGATGGCTCTGCCGATGGTTCCGGTTCCGCCAAACAAAACGATCTTCATCTATGTACGCCCTCTCTTATGGAATCGTGGTCAATTTTGGCATTTGCTTTTCAGCCTTTATTATAATGATCCCCAATCGGCAAGTCCAAAACCCTTTTTCGGCATACAGGCCCTGTTTTCACCGGGTACCCTAAAAAGAAGGTATCCCAAAAGCCATCATCAATGACTTTGGGACACCTTCTAAAACTTATCATAACAACAGAGCGGGAAAACCTGCCAGACCGCTGGCTGATACCGGATCGGCTTCGAAGATTTGCGTTTGAACAAATTGGTCGGTCTACTCTGCGATACTCTGGTCAACGCCGTCCCCGAACAGCGCATTCCTCCGACACTCAAAATAGCGGCCTTTTTTGGCCTTATTCCTCTGGAGAGGCCTCATTCTGAATAAATAGCGCCGTATTATGGCCTTATTTCTTCTGAAGAGTTCCTTTTTCACTCGGTTTTAGGCGTTTTACCGAAAATAGGACCGTTTTGGACCGCTATTTCTGGAAAATGCGGATTTCGAGCGAAATAAGGCCATTTTATGCCGCTATTCGAGAGTCGTTCGAGAAATCATTCAC
>NZ_JBKFGG010000019.1:0-6783 GCF_056171975.1 Paenibacillus terrisolis
ACCGTTTTGGACCGCTATTTCTGGAAAATGCGGATTTCGAGCGAAATAAGGCCATTTTATGCCGCTATTCGAGAGTCGTTCGAGAAATCATTCACTTCGAAACTTGCCGAAATAAAGCCCGGAGATCAGAGGCTTTCGCTTGCCCGACACTTAACGACGATTTGCTTAAGAAAGCGGCAATAGACCCAAGTGAACAGTTCGTCAAATGACCCATATACTTTTGGGATACCCTCAATACATCAATTCCACCGCGTTCAGACGGTCAGCCCGCTTTTCCCAGCAAAAAGCTGATAATCAGGATCACGAACACAAGTCCGGTAATCAGGACAAACCTGTAATCCTTCTCCTCAAGAAAAACGAACAGCGACACAAATACGCGAAACACCGGGGTCAAGATCAGCAGCAGTAGACCCGTCTGGATAACGGCAAAGGATTTCAGCGCCGCAAGTCCGGCAAAAATGGAGCCAAGGTTTGTCGGATATGTATCGCCGGGATAGCCGCTTTTGCCCGTGATCAAATACAGGAGCAGACCCGAAACGATCACGATGCCGGCCACAAGCACGCCGATTCGCAGCAGCTTGCTGATTACCGTCTCCACCTCGACGATGCGGCTTTTCGTATTTTCGTTCAAATTAACCCCTCCATCCCTGGTAGATCATTTGAATGGCGATATAAACCATGACCGGAATGAAAAGCATCCGGATCGTTTTGCTCTTCAGCCGCTGCATGATGCGCGAGCCCACGGTCGCTCCGATCAGTACGCCAAGCGCCACCGGCGCCGAAATGACCGGAATGATGTCGCCGCGCAGCAAATATATCCCGGCGCTGGCCGCCGCCGTAACCCCCATCATGAAATTGCTGGTCGCCGTGGACACCTTCATCGGCATCTTCATAAATACGTCCAGCGCCATCACCTTAAAGCTGCCGCTGCCGATGCCGAGCAGACCCGAAATCACGCCGGCCCCATACATAACTCCAAATCCCGCGTAGACCCGGTCCACATTATAAGCCACTGTTTCGCCGATCGCTTTATCGTAATACTCGCCCTGAAGCCGCAACTTTTGGGCTACCGGATGAAGCGGCACCTCCGCCGGCGACTTCTCCCTGGCCTTTTTGATCATGGCATAAGCCGAGTAGAGCATTAACAGCGCAAACACGAAAAACAGAATTCTTGGAGCCACCAGCGCCCCTATAAAAGCTCCCGTGATCGCCCCGACCGTTGTGGCGATTTCGAGAAACATGCCCACGCGCAAATTCGTGATCCGGTCGCGGATATACGCCACCGCCGAGCCGCTGGACGTGGCGATGACGGATATGATGCTGGCTCCGATAGCATGGTTGATATCGACTCCGAACAGCAGCGTAAGCGCCGGCGTAACGATAATCCCTCCGCCTAAGCCCAGGATCGATCCCACTACACCCGCCAGTATCGCGATCAAAAAAATTTCAATGACTGTAGTTGCCAAAGCTGCATCCCCTTTTCCTCTCCGTTTGGTCTATATGTATAAATTGAAAATTCCACTCTCTTGCCCATTTGCTTTCCAATTGGCTCAACTTTTCTTGTCCGCCTGCCATTATAGCATATTGTCTGCCGGCACAGGATGAGATCATTCACGATTCCCAGTTTTCGACAATAAAACTTGAATCCGCCGGACTCATGTGCAATAGTGAAAAGAGGAATATGGAAAGGGTGATAGCGGTGTCACTGTCGGAATGGATTGCCTGGCTTCAGTTGCACGAAACGACTGCTTTAACTTCGTTTCTTGCGCTCGCCTTGTTTCTTGGCATTTACGCGGTATCGCGGCGAGGTGTGGCCAGGGAAGCACACGCCCGGCTTGAACATCTGAAGTCCAGTCTGGAATTGTACGCAGCCGCTGCCGGGCCGTTAATCAGAGGGGTAAAAGAGCAGGATTTCTCCTCATCCGAAGAGCTTCAATTATTGAATAAACTGCTAGCCTGCCAGGCTGCTCCATACGCTACGGCGGATTTGCTTGGCCAGATCGGCGCTTATGCCTCGGACGGAGACCGCTCTCGTCTTCCGCTGCTGCTGAAGACGCTCGAACGGGAAAGCGAACGCCTGATCGAAGAGCGAACGAAGCTGCTTCGCCGAATTGAACAACCGGGTTGGGGACAGCTGCTTTGGCAGCAGGTTCGCCCGGTCTTGCCGTTTTTATTTGCGGCCGCTTTATTTTTTTGCTTCCTGTGGCTTTTTCAGTTATTGGACGAGTCCCAAACCGTAACCGGATCTGAACGACTTCCGCTTGTGGAAAAATGGCTTCAATTTGTCTCCACTTTGTTTTCGCTGCTTCTGTTATACCCGGCACTCTTAATGGGGCGACGCTCCAATCCGGGAGCCCTGCTGCTGCGGGCTTTGGCTGTCATCATCGCGTTGCTCGCACTGCTTCATCTCATCACACCGATCATGGCCCCATACATATTTGGAGCACAGCTGCTGTTATTCCTTGGCGGTTTCCCGCTTGCCGTAAGCGACAAACCACGGAAATCGCGGCCTTTTGCCGGCCATGACCGCATGATGGACGATCAAAGCGGCGCCGACGAAGAGCAGGCAGCACAGCAAGAGATTGCCGCCCACAAACTCTCCGCCGAATCGACTGTTCTTCCGCCGTCCAACAAGTCTTGATCTCCTGCTTGAAGGTGCAGACAACGAATAAACCCCAATTCCGCAAGGGACCCGGCGACTGCTGCCGCCCCTTCGAAATTGGGGTTTATTCACTTTTTCCTTTTTATATCTCCGAAACTTTTTCTCTCTACCTGGAACCGGACTCGCGAAGCGGCCGCGCTCCATGGCGAGCCGCGCCAGGCACCTTGCCGGTCCCCGTACTCGCTGCGCCCAGCTCGTATCTTTTCCGCTCGGTTCGTTCCATTTGAACGATTTGTCCTTCATGAACAACAATATTGAGCGATCCGAATTCCATGTTATCCAATAAGTCGGCGATCCGCTCTAACCATACGGCGTCTACCTTTAATGGTCTAGCCATCTCTTGCAGCCTCCTGTTCCCCGCGTATCTGTTAAATTGAATCAAAGATTGAATACGTATAACGGCAGCCGTGAACGAATACACATTTCGTTTCCCGCCCCAAAATACTAACGGCCGCTTTTCCGGGTAAACCAGCTTTTCAGCAGCAGGGTTACCAGCGCCAACATCAATAGCAGCGATGCGACGGCGAAAGAAGCGGAGAATTGGTATTCGTTATACAAAATCTCCACATGCAGCGGCAAGGTATTGGTTTCTCCCCGGATATGTCCCGACACGACCGATACCGCGCCGAATTCCCCCATAGCCCTCGCGTTGCACAAAATAATCCCGTACAAAAGACCCCACTTGATATTGGGCAGCGTCACCTTCCAAAAAACCCGGAACCCCCGCGCTCCCAACGTTACCGCCGCTTCTTCCTCCTGCTGTCCCTGATCTTCCATCAACGGAATCAATTCTCTGGCCACGAAGGGAAACGTCACGAACATCGTTGCCAGCACAATTCCCGGAAGGGCAAAAATCACTTTCAGGTCATGGTCCTGCAGCCAGGGGCCAAACCAACCATGAACCCCGTATACCAGCACATAAATAAGCCCGCCGATGACCGGAGATACCGCAAACGGAAGATCGATCAAAGTTACAAGCACCTGTTTGCCGCGGAATTTAAACTTTGTGATCAGCCAAGCGGCCGCCACGCCGAAAATGGTGTTTAACGGTACGGTGATAGCGGCGACCAGAAGCGTCAGCCGCAAGGCGGACAACGCGTCGGGATCGCGGATGGCTTCCAGGTATACGTGAATTCCCTTCTTCAGGGCCTCCGTCAAAACAACAACTAGCGGCAGAACGATCAGCCAAAGCAGCACGACCGCCGCGGCGCCAATCAGAACCCATTTGACGGCGTTTGTTTCCTTCCTGGTCCGGTTCCTGACTTCCGTAGGTTTCCCGGCCGTTAAAGGTACTGAACCGGCCATGTCCTTCCCTCCCCGCACCATATTGATCTCAATCTATTCAACCAATAGAGTCTTTATCGCGCCGTCTTGCGAATCCGACGCTGCAGCGAGTTGATCAGCAGCAGCAAAACAAAAGATATCAACAGCAGCATGAGCGCCACCGCAGTCGCCCCGGCATAGTCGAACTGCTCCAGCTTGGACATAATGAGGAGCGGCGCGATTTCCGTTTTCATCGGCATATTGCCGGATATGAAAACCACCGATCCGTACTCTCCGATGCCGCGCGCAAATGCGAGCGCAAAACCGGTAAGCAGCGGTGGCAGAAGCTCAGGCAGCACGACGGAGCGGAAAGTGCGGAAGCGCCCGGCTCCAAGTGTAGCCGCCGCTTCCTCCACCTCGATCTCCAGTTCCTGAAGCACCGGTTGAACCGTCCGCACCACAAAGGGAATGCCGATGAACATCAGCGCCAGCGTAATGCCGACCGGCGTAAACGCAATCCGGATTCCCAGCGGTTCAAAGAGCGAGCCGATCCATCCGTTCGCCGAATAAATCGCCGTCAGCGACACCCCGGCCACCGCGGTGGGCAGGGCAAACGGAAGATCAATCATGGCATCAAAGAGGCCTTTTCCCGGAAAATCGTATCTGACCAGCACCCAGGCGAGCAAAAGCCCAAGTAAGGCATCGATAAGCCCCGCCGCTGCCGCAGTCAAAAAGCTCACCTTATAAGAAGCCAGCACTCGCGAATCTCCCGCGATATTCCAAAACTTCTCCCAGGTTAGTCCTGTGGAATTCAGCAGCAGCGCGGACAGAGGGATGAGTACGATCAAACTGAGATACAAAATGCTATACCCCATCGTCAGCCCGAATCCGGGCAACACTCCGCGTTTGGAAACGCTACTGTGCATGATGTTTCATCCTCTCCGGCTCCTCCGTTTGGCTACGGACGGTTATTTCGGCGCATAAATTTGGGTAAAGATGCCGCCATCGTTAAAATGCTTCGGCTGAGCTTCCCCCCAGCCCCCAAACTCGTCGATGGTAAACAACTTGATGTCGGGGAACTGATCCTTGAATTTCTCCTTAACGCTTTCGAGGGTCGGGCGGTAATAGTTTTCAGCCGCAATCGTTTGGCCTTCTTCAGAATACAGGTAGTTCAGATAGGCTTCGGAAACCTCGCGGGTACCGCGTTTGTCGGCGACTTTGTCGACGACCGCCACCGGAGGCTCCGCCAAAATGCTTTCCGACGGATACACGATATCGAATTTATCCGGCCCCAATTCTTTGACCGACAGCCACGCTTCATTCTCCCAAGCCAGCAGGACGTCTCCGAGTCCGCGTTCTACGAAAGTTGTCGTCGCTCCGCGAGCACCGCTGTCCAATACCGGAACATGACCGTACAGCTCCTTCACGAATTCCTTGGCTTTGGTTTCATCGTTATTGTTATGATGCAGAGCATAACCCCAGGCGGCCAGATAATTCCAACGCGCCCCTCCGGAAGTTTGCGGGTTAGGCGTAATGACCTCCACTCCGTCCTTAACAAGGTCGTTCCAATCCTTGATTCCTTTCGGGTTACCTTTGCGTACCAAAAATACGATTGTTGACGTGTATGGTGAACTGTTGTAATCGTATTTTTGCTGCCATCCGTCGTTAATCAAGCCGCTTTCCCGAATCGCGTCGATGTCGTACCCTAGCGCCAGCGTAACGACATCGGCTTCCAGGCCGTCGATTACCGCCCGGCTTTGCTTGCCTGAGCCGCCATGCGACTGCTTGATCGTCACCTTCTGTCCTTTTTCCTTTTCCCAATAGGCTGCGAATGCTGCGTTATATTTTTCGTAAAGTTCACGGGTAGGGTCGTAGGATACATTCAGGAGCTCGACATCTTTGGGTTTTTCTCCGTCCCCCGCCGAATCGGCCTCCGCGCTTGCTGCATTGTTCTTCTTGTTGTCCGCCGAGCATGCCGCCATTGTCAGGCTCATGGCCAACACCAGACTTACCAGAATCCCTTGCCTCAATACTTTGTTCACGTATCGCTCACTCCCCCATGCTCTTATATTGATCTCCTCTTCTTTCGGTACACAGGAAGGATTCCGTACGTTTTCCCATACATTATTATAGGAAAACGGAGAAACGCCCGCTCCTAAAGTCAAACCGAGCCGATACCCGTGTCTGCCAAGGAAATTAGAGCGTCCCTCCGTCCGTACGGCTAGAACATTTTTAATTATTCCTACCTGTTTAGTATGCTATGGTGCTATTTTATATGGGCCGTGATTTATTGTCAAACGTTTTTATTCGAAAATAGGAAATTCTTTGACAGAAGAAAAAGAAAGTGTTCCAAAGCAAATGGGCTCATTTGACGAACGGCTCACCCAGTTGAAAAAGGAATCGAAAGTGAAAGAAAAGGGGCACCCGGGGGCTATCTTTGCACCATCATTTTTCTATTGGGGCTATTGTCGCTTTTCAAGCAAATCGCCGGTAAATGCCGGGCAAGTGAAAGCCATCCGATCTCCGGACCGAATTTCGGCAAGTTTCAAGGTCGAAAACGCCTTAATCTTCGGCAGTCCTTGATGCATGGCGCGCAGGTCCGCGTACTGGCCATCCTGGCCTGGGATCAACAATCAACGGCGAACGGCGATTGCTCATACTCAAACGATTGCTCGAGCACGAACGACTTCTCGAACGATTTCTCGAATAGCGGCATAAAA
The DNA here is from genome assembly GCF_056171975.1 of Paenibacillus terrisolis. Classification (NCBI taxonomy): domain Bacteria; kingdom Bacillati; phylum Bacillota; class Bacilli; order Caryophanales; family Paenibacillaceae; genus Paenibacillus; species Paenibacillus terrisolis. The sequence continues at coordinate 6,646 of NZ_JBKFGG010000019.1, forward strand.
TGGCCTTATTTCGCTCGAAATCCGCATTTTCCAGAAAATAGCGGTCCAAAACGGCCCTATTTTCGGTAAAACGCCTAAAACCGAGTGAAAAAGGAACTCTTCAGAAGAAATAAGGCCATAATACGGCGCTATTTATTC
>NZ_JBKFGG010000002.1:0-154620 GCF_056171975.1 Paenibacillus terrisolis
GCCCCACCCACGGCTCTGCCGTAGGGGCGGGACGCGTGCCCAGCGAAGGCCCGACGGGCCCTTCGCCCTGCGCCGCAGCTGCGGCGGCAGGTTCGCCCGCCAGCGTACCGCTGCCGGCGGCGCCGGCCGGACTTGGTGAGGGCGAGCTTTGCCCCGTCCGCATGGCCGCCGCCTGCGCCTGCTCCTTTGCCCCAACCGCTGTTCCCGAATTCACCGTGAACAAGCTCGCATCGTCCTGCTGCAAAACCGCTCTCAGCTCTCCTAGCAGCGTTTGCAGCTTGGACACCAATCCGTTTGCTTCCAATTTCCCGGACGCAATATTTGCCTGAGGCAGATGATCGGCTGCTTGTTTAATCAAACCTTCGGCCTGCGAGCGGGAAAGATCAGGTTGTACGGGAGCGGTCGGCCCCCCGTTTGATGCGGAAGACGCTCCCGGGCCGGCAGTTGGTTGACCTGCCGCTTCCCCGTTCTCCATAGTTTCGGCAATCATCCCGGCCATCTTCGCGGCTTGAGCCGAGGCAGCCGGATTTCCTCCGTTCCCCTGAACGGAAACGGGAAAGCCTCCTTCATCAAACGTTCCGCCTGCTGACTGCAACCACTCACCGATCTGCACCTCCAATGAAGACAACAGTTGATGCAGCGGAGGACCAAATACCGCCTGGTGAATTCCGCCTACGACCTCAGCCGTGATCGGAAGCCCCCGGCTAAAAGCAATTCCCGCCGATTGAATCCATTCCGACAACGGAACCTCAGGGGACTTTAACGCCGAAGCCTGTAAAATCAAATTGACGTTTTCCTTGGTCAATGGAATGCCGTTACTCTGCATCAACTGAACCATTTGCCGATTCGTCGGCGTATTGTCAAGTCCCAACGTCTCCAAAGCTTTGGCTAAAGTGCCTGCTGTCAGCGGATCCGCGGGGGCTGAATTCATCGGCTTCAGAACCGTCAACCCTTCTTTGGAATCCGGCTGCACCTGGAGCAGCGTTGTTTCACCCGCACGAAGCGGGGTTTCCAAAGCTGCATGCAGCTTGACCCCCTGAACCTGAATTACGGCCTCTTGTCCGTCGTCTGAGACCGATAGCACCGTTCCCCTTACCACCTGTCCCGTTTTTAATTCCAACGATTTGGGCTCTCCAGGGCGGGAGTTTCCCATCATGGTGCGCAGCAGAGGCCCGATATTCATGAATCTCCCTCCTTTCTTCTTTTGGGTATGATATGGAAAACCCGCCGGCCGTCGGCGGCGGGTTGATCAAAACAAGGTCTGCTCCTCTACAAACAAATTACGCATAAAACTTTTGCGGTGCATGGGCGTCGGCCCCAATGCCTGAATCTGCTCGCGATGCAGCTTCGTTGCATATCCTTTATGTACCGCGATTCCATATTCAGGATATAGCGCATCCCATTCTCCCTGACAGAGACGATCCCGCGTGACCTTGGCAATAATCGACGCCGCGGCGATCGATTGGCTTGTCGCATCCCCCTTGATCACGGACAACTGAGGAATCGGTATATCCACCTTCTCCGCATCGATGAGCAGAAAATCCGGGCTATCCCGCAGTCCCTCAACAGCCTGTTTCATGGCGAGGCGGGTTGCCTGCTTGATATTTATCCGATCTATCGTGTCCGCATCAATCCTGCCGATGCCCACAGCAACAGCTTGCTCCATAATAATATCGAACAGCCGTTCACGTTTCTTGGGACTGAGCTTCTTGGAATCATCCACTTCCTCCAAAATTAACCCTTGCGGCAAAATTACCGCTGCGGCCACAACGTCTCCAAACAGGCAACCTCGGCCAACCTCGTCGATTCCAGCAATATTTTGATAGGCCAGCTGCCAATATTCTCTTTCGTATTTCAGTAAATCAACCATAACTTCTCCTTTTCCAAACAAGAGCCTAACCGTTTCAGAACTTACTATACTACGTTCGGGACGCTTTTTTAAGCATCTCTTTATCTATTATCGGTTTTTATGCCTGTTTTCTTCAGTCCCAAAACTTAACAAAAAAAACCGCCGGCCCCTTTGCCGACGGTCATTTCAATATGGGGCTTCCATGGAATACCTTCCCAGCTTTCCGGCCCGAAGCTCGCGAAGCAAAATGCCGGAAGCTTTCTCCAGATCGACGCGCCCTCCGCTCATCAGGCATCCCCGCTTACGGCCAACCGCTTCCATCACGGCGACGATCTCATCGGTGTTTTCGAAGTCAATTGGAGATTCATTCAAATCAAAACGCTCCCGGAACGAATCCCAGTAATATCGGGTTAGATATTTTACCGCAAAAAAGGCAATGTCCTCGACATTCAAGATCTCTTCCTTTATCGCTCCGGTTACGGCCAGACGATACCCGACATTCTGATCTTCAAACTTAGGCCACAAAATCCCCGGAGTGTCCAGCAGTTCCATATCCGTACCCACTTTGATCCATTGCTGTCCCTTGGTTACGCCGGGGCGGTCGCCCGTTGCGGCGATGTTCCGTCCGGCAAGACGATTGATCAGCGTGGATTTGCCCACGTTTGGAATGCCTACGATCAATGCCCGAACTGCGCGCGGATTGATGCCTTTTGCAATCTGCTTATCGATTTTTTCTTTGAGCAGCTCCTTGGCCAAAAGCGGAATTTCCTTTATCCCCTGGCCGCTGGAAGCATCCGCCTCCACGGCGATGTGCCCCTCTTCCTTAAAATAAGCGATCCACTGTCTGGTTGCTGAAGGATCCGCGAGATCCGACTTATTAAGGACGATTAAACGGGGTTTTCCTTGCAAAATCTCGTCAATCATCGGATTTCTGCTTGATAACGGAAGGCGGGCATCGAGCAGCTCTATCACCACGTCAATTAGTTTCAGCTTCTCCTGAATTTGACGACGCGCTTTGGTCATATGTCCAGGAAACCATTGTATTGTCATATTCTTTTCACCTCAAGTTCCCGACATCGTTGTGTTTCATCATTAATGCTTAATGAGCTCCAAATCCGGCAGCGGCCAAAAGACCAGATCAGCCCGGCCCACAATATCTTTATAAGGCACAAACCCAATACGGCGGCTGTCCGTACTGTTCGAGCGGTTGTCGCCCAGGACGAAGACATAACCTTCCGGAACCTTATCTTCGGTAACTTCTTCATTTGGAAAATCGGCTTCCGTGTTATAGAGCTGATTACTGTTATGCTTCACATCCACGGCGTCTTTGATGTAAGGTTCGTCCACGACTTTTCCGTTTACGGTTACCGTATCCCCTTTTACGTTTACGGTTTCCCCCGGAACGCCGATCACCCGTTTAATAAAGTCTCGGCCTTCGGAAGGAACATGGAACACGATGACTTCCCCATGCTGAGGCGGGCGGATGTCGAACAAGATCTTATTGACTATGATTCGTTCCCCGGTATGGAAATTAGGCTGCATCGAAGGTCCATCCACGATAAACGGAGCGAAGAAAAGCCAGCGAATCAGGAGAACCAGTACGACGGCAATCGCAATGGCCTTTAACCATTCGAGCGCCTCGTTTTTTTCCTTCTTGCCGGATGTCGAATTCTGCTCAGTTCCCGAATGGCCCGGTTGTTCCGGTTGCAAATGATTCTCCATGGTCGTGACCTCTCTTTATGGTTTTAATATGTAACAAACGTTACCATATATTAGTATGCAAAAATAGTAAAGGGGCTTGAATGAATACAAGCCCCTGATCGTTAATGAAATTAACGACGCACTTCTTTAATTCTCGCTGCTTTACCGCGAAGTTCACGAAGATAATACAGCTTCGCACGACGCACTTTACCACGGCGAGCCACTTCGACTTTATCGATTTTCGGGGAATGAAGCGGGAAAGTTCTTTCCACGCCTACACCGTTGGAAATTTTACGAACCGTAAAAGTTTCGCTGATTCCGCCGCCACGACGCTTAATTACAACACCTTCGAACAATTGGACACGTTCACGAGATCCCTCGATAACCTTAACGAACACTTTTAAAGTGTCACCAGGACGAAAGCTCGGAATATCTTTGCGAAGTTGTTCTTGCGTAATCGCTTGTACGATATTCATCTAGGACTCCCTCCTTCCACTCAGGTGTTCATGCCTCTTCCGGAGAAATCCCATTTGTTCTCCTTCATCATCCGCAGCGGACCACCGAATTCACAACAAACTGAATTGTACCATATTTCCCTAGGCATAGCAAGGTATATATTGATTTTTAAACCCAAGCCGATAAAATGAAACCTTTTCCAAAACGAAGCGTTAAATGGGCGAGTATGTATTCGTTCAGGACATCGCAACGAAAGACTGGAATCTTTATATGTCGGGAGGAACGGTCATAGCTGCAAATCATACCGGGCTTCGGTTTCCGTCCAAATTTCTGAACTTCAATCCGGAGAAACATACGGCTTACTTCTTCCAGCCCGGAAAAAAACAAAGGAAACGTCCTTACCGCTTTAACGATCAAATGAAGAGATAAAAAAGCCACTAATGATGATTTAGCGGCTCTTTTAACCTATGTACGCCAATGAGTCGGTTGCTCATTTCTCCGCATGATAGTTCCCGGTCGGCTGCGCCAACACCCACTCCAGCATTTCGATTTGGCTGAGTAAAATCTCGTCGTTCCGGCGCTCCAGTAATTTCTGAAGCTCGTACAGCTTGCGCTTGATTTGATCTTCCGTCCGCAATAGCATTCACCTCAAATGGTCAAAATTTTTTTGCTTATATCTTTTCTTGATAGTTTATATTATAGACTACCCGTACCCGCATCACCGCAAAAAAATTCCCCATCGCCACAGGCGCGGGGAAATAAACCCTTCATTTTGTTAAATCAAGGCGATGGCAAGCAGAGTAAACAGGCTGAGCGTCAAGATATCGCTCCCGTATCCATACGGACCATAAAAAGCCGATGTTGTCACTTCTCCGCGCGCCGATCTTCTTAAATACACGTTATTCCGGTCTACATTGACGATTGTGCCTTCATGTACCTGACCGTCTCTGGTCAAAATGCGAACTTTCCTGTTCATGCATTGCATACAATTATAATAAGCCTCCGGCATGACCGTTGTTCCCCTTCCTTTGCGTGCTACTGCATTCTATGAGAGTAGGAAACACGCGGTGTAGGCGATAGTTAGTATAAGGCAGACATCTTACACCCATTTATTCAGAAAAATCAAAGACCGCTTTCTAATGGATCGGTCCATCGGAAAGCGGTCTAAATGTAGGGTGTTTTATGGAATTCATTGCCTGAATTTTTTATAAGCTATTTTCTGTCTCCCTATTATGTAGTGAAATGCCGCAATTAATGTCAAATGGGGCAATCAGCAGTTTTTGAATATCTTTCAAATAGGTTTCAAAAAACCATTTTGTTGCTTTGCCATAATTCTCTTTGTTATCGAACTCCCAGAAAGAATAATACTTAACGCATTTTATAATCTTAGTTAATTCTCTTGGCGCTTCGCCGAGTTCGATACCATCAATAGTATAGAAACGTTTCATATACTTGATTGCCATGCATCCTTGTTGTTTCATTTGTTCTTTCGCTATCGTGTCTGCAATGGCTTCAAACTGCTCCAGTTTCTCAGGCTTTACTTGAAAAAGTTTAACTTCAGAAAATGTTTTCTGCACAAGCTTCCCTCCTCGCAAAAATAAATAATCCGCACATCAAATTCCTATTTATCTTTTTAAGAACGATTGAATTTTAGTCCATGATACCACGCTTTTCAGCATAAAAAAAAAGACATACCTTTCCCATGGCGGGAGTTATGTCTTTTCTGATCGGAGTAGCGGGATTCGAACCCACGGCCTCACCCACCCCAAGGGTGCGCGCTACCAGACTGCGCCATACCCCGACATCACCAACGACGCTTAATTGTAATAGCACAATTATAAAGTATGGACATGCTTCTCTGCAATCTTTTGCTGTAAACCGCTTCGTTAGAATTAGACTGCGGAATCGTCGTTTTTACATTGCTCTGGGCGTTAGTTACAAAAAAAAGAACGAAAAAGCTTCGTTCTTCTTTCGAATTCTATTCTACTTATCTTATTCCCGGGAAGGCTTCTTCTCTTCGTCTTTCAGCTGCTCCAGCCACTTTTGGTCCTGCGGAGTAAGCTTAAGCCCTTCCAGCAGATCCGGACGCCGCTGCCAGGTGCGGCGGAGCGCTTCTTTGCGCCGCCAATCGGCAACATTGGCATGGTGGCCGCTCAGCAAAATATCGGGCACGGTCCAGCCGCGAAAATCTACCGGCCGGGTATAATGCGGGTATTCCAACAGCCCGGTGCTAAAAGAGTCCGTCACCGCGCTGGTTTCGTTGCCAAGCACTCCCGGCAGCAGACGCGTAACGCTATCAATCACGACCATCGCCGGCAGTTCGCCGCCGGTCAGCACATAATCCCCGATGGAAATCTCATCGGTCACCAGATGCTCGCGAATCCGCTCGTCGTAACCTTCGTAATGACCGCAAATGAACACCAGATGTTCTTCTTTGGCTAATTCCTCGGCTTTTTGCTGAGTGAAGGTCTCCCCTTGCGGGCACATCAGAATCACACGCGGGCGGTTCGATGACGGAGCATGGTCTTTTTCTGCAGAGGGATGCTCCAGCGGGATTAGCCCCTCCGCTCCGCCAACTTCAAAACCAAGAAGATCCTCCACCGCGCGAAAAATCGGCTCGGGTTTAAGCACCATCCCTCCGCCTCCGCCATAAGGGGTATCATCGACGCTGCCGTGTTTATTCCCCGCATACTCCCGAAAATTAATCGCGTTCAGGGAAACAATCCCCTTTTCCTGCGCTTTTCCAAGAATGCTGCTGCCAAACACTCCAGCGAACATTTCCGGAAACAGCGTCAGCACATCCACCCGCATCTTACAACAATCCTTCCATCAGACGCACTTTAATAAGTTTAGCTTTTACGTCGACATCCAGCACGACATCGTCGATTACGGGCAGCAGCAGCTCCTTGCCGGAGGGAAGCTTAACCACCCATACATCGTTGGCGCCCGGTCGCAATATTTCTTCAACAACTCCAAGATCTTCGCCTTCGTCGCTGATCACCCGGCATCCGATGATTTCATGGAAATAGTATTCGTTTTCCGGCAACTCCACCGAATCGGCTTTGGTCACTTTCAAATCGCGGCCCTTAAACTGCTCCACTTCATTGATATTGGAGAATTCCGCAAACTTCACGATATACATCTGCTTGTAGGGCCGCGCCGCTTGTACGGTTACCTTGAGCTGCTCTCCGGTCTCCGGATGGATGATTAAAAGCTGGCTTTCCGGGGCAAACCGCACCTCCGGGAAATCCGTTTGCAACAGCACCTTCAGTTCTCCGCGAATTCCGTGCGTGTTCACGATTTTTCCTACGGACAATAAAGAATCAGACATAACAACCTCCTAGTTCTGCTCGAACGGCTTTGCTAATACAACGTCATTAGGCGCATCAAAACAGTGCATGGCAGTGCAATCAAACGTTACATTTGGCATTGCCGTTAAAATCAATAAGCTGCGCGTATAATCGATGCAATGCATCCGCTTTGGCCCATCTGCCAACGGGCACTCATCGCCAAAGACACTCACCTGATCACGGGCACTCCCCGTTCATATACACACGTAGATATTTTGCATTATGTACAACAATTTCACCTTATGAAGGTTAATTTATCCGAGAAAGTTGTAAAAAGTACAACATTTTAACCTTTTTAGCATTCGACTGGCCCATTTCAGTCCTAAATGCTGCATTTCATACAACATTTCCAGCCTTTCGAAACGGAATCGGGGCAAATTGTTGTAGGAAATGCAACAAACAATAACTCAACAGAAATTCAGCAGAAACTATGTTTCGCCAAATCTATCAAACTCCCGCTATGGGCTATGGTCGAACCAGCAACTCGAGTTAAACCGCTTCCTTCTGGCTTCAGCATGTACGAAAGCGGGTTAGGACAAACATCCTAACCCGCTTTCGTATATCTTTAAGATACGATATCCACGGTTACCCGCTTATCCATCTTAACGGCTGCCGATGTTACAACCGTGCGGAGCGCCTTGGCGATTCTGCCCTGCTTGCCGATGACTTTGCCGACATCGTCGGGATGTACGGTCAGTTCATACACAATCAGGTGATCTTTCTCCACGACCTCCACACGGACATCGTCCGGATGATCAACAAGAGCCTTCGCAATAACGCCGACTAATTGTTCCATATAAGACCCTCCGAATCAGCAATTATTTCTGCTGCTTAAGCTCATGGAATCTTTTCATAACGCCTGCTTTGCTGAGCAAATTGCGAACGGTATCGGATGCTTGCGCGCCGTCTTGAAGCCATTTCAATGCTTTTTCTTCATCGATGTTGACTACAGCAGGCTGAGCAACCGGGTTGTAAAAACCGATTTCCTCGATAAAACGACCGTCACGCGGGGAACGGGAATTCGATACCACGATGCGGTAGAAAGGAGCTTTATGAGCACCAATGCGTTTCAAACGAATACGAACTGCCACGAAATTCACCTCCTTCAAAGAATGAACCTTTCAATATTTTTTCATTCCGCCAAACGAAAACAACTCGATCAACGGAATGGAAATCTCATGCCTTTTCCGGCTTTGCCCATTTGCTTAAGCATTTTATTGCCTTTGCCTTTAGGCCCCATCATATCGGAGAACTGCTTCATCATCCGGCGCATTTCATCGAACTGCTTGATCAGCCGGTTCACATCGGCAAGCGTAGTTCCGCTGCCGGCCGCGATCCGCTTGCGGCGGTTATGGTTGATCATGTCCGGATTTTGCTTCTCCTGTTTGGTCATCGAATGCACGATCGCCTCAACCCGGCCCATCTGCTTCTCGTCGACCTTGACATCCTTCATTTGTTTCATCTTGCCCATACCGGGGATCATGTCCATGATCTGATCGATTGGACCCAGTTTCTTGACTTGATCCATCTGCTCCAGGAAATCGTCGAACGTAAATTCCGCGTTGCGCATTTTCCGTTCCATTTCCTTCGCTTTTTCCGCGTCGATGTTCGACTGGGCTTTTTCGATCAGCGACAACACGTCGCCCATGCCGAGAATCCGCGAAGCCATCCGTTCCGGATGAAACGGCTCCAGCGCGTCGATCTTCTCGCCGAGGGCCGCGAACTTAATCGGGCAGCCCGTTACGGCCTTGACCGACAAAGCCGCGCCGCCGCGGGTATCACCGTCAAGCTTGGTCAGCACCACGCCTGTCAGGGTAAGCTGCTGATTGAAGCTCTCCGCTACGTTGACGGCATCCTGACCGGTCATCGCGTCGACGACAAGCAGAACTTCATCCGGACTGGTCACTTCATGGATTTGCCGGAGCTCCTCCATCAATTCCTCGTCCACATGCAGCCGGCCCGCGGTATCGATCAGCAGATAGTCGTTGCCGTTATCCTTGGCATGCTGCAGCGCCTGCCGTGCGATCTCTACCGGGCTGTTGCCTTCCGGAAGCGTAAATACCGGCACCTTGATCTGCTCTCCGAGCACTTGCAGCTGCTTGATGGCTGCCGGACGATAAATATCCGCCGCGACCATCAGCGGACGATGGTTGCCCTTCAGCAGCAGCTTGGCCAGCTTGGCCGAAGTCGTCGTCTTACCGGCCCCTTGCAAACCCGCCATCATGACGACGGTCGGCGGCCGGTTGCTTCTCGCCAGCTTGGCTTGGCTTCCTCCCATCAACTCGGTCAGCTCTTTGTTCACGATATCGATGATGACCATGCCCGGCGTGAAGCTTTCCATCACTTCCTTGCCCACGGCCTTTTCTTTCACCTTGGCGATGAATTCCTTGACGACTTTGAAGTTAACGTCCGCTTCCAGCAGAGCGAGCCGTACCTCGCGCATCGCTTCGTTAACGTCGTCCTCGGATACCTTGCCTTTGCCGCGCAGCTTGCTGAACACGCCCTGCAGCCGGCTGGTTAATCCTTCAAATGCCATATTCCGGTCACCTCCGTTCTTGATCCTACTCTATCTATACCACACATTTTCGCAATATCATAATTGCTCCGCCTGCCGGAGCAAATCCTTAGCTGTTTCTTTATGCTTAAGCGACAGTCCGCTGTCCTCCAGGAGTTCTCCCAGCCGGGCCAGCACATCGCTCCGCTCTTCATACCGGCGCAGCAGTCCAAGCTTCTCTTCGTAAGCCTCGAGCGTGCTTTCGGCGCGTTTGATATGTTCATATACCGCCTGGCGGCTGATCTCGAATTCCGCAGCGATCTCGCCGAGCGAAAAATCATCGAGAAAGTAATATTTCAAAAACGTCTGCTGCTTTTCCGTCAGCAACGTCTCGTAGAAGTCGAATAAAAGGTTGATCCGATTCGTTTTTTCAAGCCTATTCTCCTGACTCATTTGGGCACTCCCTCCGTCAAGGAAAAACACTTTACAGCGCATCAACGTTCCTTATCATACCGAATGCGAAGTAGGATGTCAAGTTCTTTTCCTTAACATCCATGAGCCTTTGGCGGACAAGCCTCGCGAGCAAACAAAGCCGCTGGAACGGACAGTCGTCCGGCAGCGGCCTTAGGTCTGAATTTGCTTGGAAAGCATGGTTTTCTATCCGCAGCAAGTCACCAATTCGGAAGCAGGTACAGCAAAATCGCAAAGAAATGAGTCACGCTCCCGGCCAGCACGAACAGATGCCAAATCGCATGGTGGAACGGAAACCCCCGCCAAACATAAAATACCGTTCCCAGTGTATACAACAGGCCTCCGACGACGAGCAGCACAATGCCCTGGAAAGGAACGGCCGCCGTCAGCGGTCCCCAGGCGATCACGATCAGCCAGCCCATGATCAGATAGAAAAACGTCGACATAAACAGGAACCGTTTGACGAAAAACGCCTTAAACACGACACCTAGAAGGGCGATGCCCCACACCGTTCCGAACAAGCTCCAGCCGAGCGGACCGCGGATCGCCACCAGCATAAAGGGCGTATAGGTTCCCGCGATGTAAATGTAGATGGAGGAATGGTCGAAAAACTCGAACAAATCCTTGATTTTGCCCTCTCGGAAGCTGTGAACCAAAGTCGAGCACATATACAGGAGCAGCATGCTGGCTCCGTAAATGGTGAAGCTGACCACATGCCAGGCTGTGCCTTTGATGCTGGAAAAAACAATCAGCAAAACCAGTCCGGCCAAGCTCAGCAGCGCGCCGATCCCATGAGTAACCGCATTGGCTATTTCCTCTCTGCGCGGATAAGTATGTGTGTTTGCCATGCCATCGCCTCCTGAAATGTTGATCTTACCTATATCAATACGCAAACGCCGCTAGACATGTGCCTATCTTTATTCGGCAGCCGTTTCCTCGTCCTCGCGAATCAATCCGGCAAATAAGCCGTGTACGAACTGCTCGGAGTCGAACTTCTGCAAATCGTCCATTTTTTCGCCAAGCCCGACAAATTTGACCGGGAGGCTCAGCTCCTGACGGATCGCGATGACGATGCCGCCTTTGGCCGTTCCGTCAAGCTTCGTCAGCACAAGGCCGGTAACACCGCTTTTCTCTTCGAACAGCTTCGCCTGGCTGAGCGCGTTCTGACCGGTCGTGGCGTCCAGCACCATCAATACCTCATGCGGCGCGCCGGGAATTTCCCGCTGAATCACGCGGTAAATTTTGTTCAGCTCTTCCATGAGGTTCGATTTGTTCTGCAGGCGTCCCGCCGTATCGCACAGCAAAATGTCGGCGCCCCGCTGCTTGGCGGCTTGCACCGCATCGAACATCACGGCCGCCGGATCGGACCCGGCCTGCTGCTTGATCACATCGACGCCGACGCGTTTGCCCCACACCTCAAGCTGCTCGATCGCTCCCGCACGGAACGTATCCCCCGCGGCCATCAGCACCTTCTTGCCCTGCTGCTTGTAATGGTGGGCGAGCTTGCCGATCGTCGTCGTTTTGCCGACGCCATTAACACCCACGAACAAAATGACGCTGATGCCGTCCGGGTTCAGGTGCATGTCGTTGTCCTCGTCCCCGCGCAGCAGACCGGTCAACTTCTCCGAGAGGATCGGCTGCAAATCCGCCGGGTCTTCGATGCGGCGCTGTTTGACCTCCGAACGCAGATCGTCAATCAAGTTCAGCACCGTGTTAACGCCAACATCGGCTCCGATCAGGATCTCTTCCAGTTCCTCGAAGAATTCCTCGTCTATTTTCTTGCGCCGGGTAACCAGCTCCGTAACCTTTTCCACAAAGCCTTTGCGGCTTTTCTCCAATCCATCCCTAAACTGCTTGGTCACCGATTCCGTTTTGGATGCAATGCTCTCTCTCAGTTTCTTGAAGAAACTCATTTGGGGATTAACCTCCTTAAAATACTCCTACCGCACGCTGGCATAAAATAATTCAATCTCAAGCACAAATAGCGGACATTTAAGGCGCTAATTAACCGGACATGGCTGATCTTTCAATAAATCACGCCATATCTTTAAAAATAGCGCCCCTAAATATCGTTATTTACGTATATTAAAGCTGTTATTCTCATTATCGCATGACAATCCGGGACAAGCAATTTTCTGAGGGTCCGCCTGTCTCTGAAGTGGAATGTTCCGAGTTATCCCCGATAACAAGCTGCAAATGAAACAGCAGATGCTCCGGCTGGAGCGTTATGCGATTTCGACGGTATCCTCATCTTCCAGCTTGACCGATACCAGCTTGGAGACGCCGCCTTCCTCCATGGTTACGCCGTACAGCACGTCGGCTTCTTCCATCGTGCCCTTGCGGTGCGTCACCACGATAAACTGCGTTTGCTCCGAGAACTCGCGCAAGTACTGTGCAAACCGGGATACATTCGCTTCGTCCAGGGCAGCTTCGACTTCGTCAAGCACGCAGAAGGGCACCGGTTTCACCTGCAAAATCGCAAACAGCAGCGCCATAGCGGTCAACGCTCGCTCGCCGCCCGAGAGCAGCTGCAGGTTTTGCAGCTTTTTGCCCGGAGGCTGGGCGACCACGTCAATGCCGGTCTCCAAGAGGTTCTCCGGATCGATCAGAACCAGATCGGCCCGGCCCCCGCCGAACAGCTTCGTAAACACGATGACGAATTCCCGGCGGATCGCGTCGAAGGTCGTTTTGAAGCGTTTGGACATCTCTTCGTCCATTTCCCGGATAACTTGATACAACGTCGTTTTGGCTTCGACCAAATCGTCCTTTTGCTCGCTGAGGAATTGATAGCGCTCCGAGACGCGGTTGTATTCCTCGATCGCCCCGAGGTTGACCTCGCCGAGCACCGTGATCTGGCGCTTCAGCTCTCTGACGTCGGCCTGGGTTTGAGGCACATCCTCCGGCACCGCGTAGCGCTGTTTGGCCAGCTCGTAACTCAGCTCGTAGTCGTCCGAGAGCTTGCGCAAAATATTGTCCAGCTCCACGTCCAGGCGATTGGCCTGAATTTCCGTCTGCCGGAGCTGCTCTTCAACGGCTTTGAGTCCAAGCCGCTGCTCCTTGGTTTCGCTCTCGCCTTCCTCGAGCTTTTTGACAAGCACCGCACGCGAAGCGCGTTCCATTTCCAACTGCTCGCCGGTCCGCTCCTTTTTCAGCTTGAAGTCGTTCAGCTCTTCCCGCTGTTTGACGCTTTGCTGCTCATTCTGGAGCAGATCGGCTTCGATCGACTGCAAAATCTTGCGGTTTTGCTCAAGCTCCCGCTGCTGAACGCCGCTTTCCTCCTCCGAACGGCGCAGCTGCTCGCGGAGAGAGAAGCATTCCTGATCCAGCTTGCCCTCTCGGACCTTCAGCCCGGTCAGCAAGTCTTGAAGTTCTTCCTTGGCCGATTCGTTCGCCTTGCGCGCAAATTCGGCAGCGCGAATCGATTGCTGCACGGTTTGCTCGTCTTGTTCGAGCTGAACCAGACGGACTTCCGCCTCCGTTTTCGCCTTGGCCAGATCTTCCAGTTCTTTGACGTAATGGCCTTTTTCCTGTCCATAGAGTTCAAACTGCTCGGAAACATGCCGCCATTCGTGCTCGACCTGCTTCATATCTCCGGCATACGACTGTTCCTCGATTCGCTTGCCATCCCCGGATTCGCGGAGCTTGGAAAGCTCCTGCTCCGATGCGGACAGCTGCGAACGAACATCGCCCAGCCCTTTGCGGAGCTTGTCCAGCATTTCATCGCTGTCCTTGATATCCGCCGCCAGTTGATCCAGTTGGCGCTTGCGGCCCAGCAGGTTGCTGTTCTTGCGGTGTTGGCTCCCCCCGGTCATCGATCCGCCGGCATTCACCACGTCGCCTTCCAGCGTGACGATCCGGAAACGATACTGACAGCGGGCGGCCATTTTGTTCGCCCGTTCCAGGTCGCTCGCAAACACGACGTTCCCGAGCAAGCTGCCTACGATGTCGGCGTACCGTTGCTCGTATCCCACCAACTCGGCGCCGATTCCCACAAAACCTTCGGCATCCTCCATCAATCTTTTGTCGGAGGCCGAAATCTGGCGCGGGCGGATGACGTCGAGCGGCAGGAAGGTGGCGCGGCCAAGTTGCCGCTGCTTCAGAAAAGCGATGGCCTGACGGGACACGGACTCGTTTTCCATGACGATATGCTGCATAGCCGCGCCGAGCGCCGTCTCGACGGCGACTTCCAGCTTCTCCGGTACCCGGATCAGCTCGGCGACCGCGCCATGAACGCCTGCGAGGACGGATTTGCGGGCCGCTTTCAGCACTTCCTTGACGCCCAGCACAAAACCGTCAAAGTCGTCTTCCATCTCCTTCATCGTATCGCGCCGGGAAACAAGGGCTTCGCGTTTTTGCTCCCACTTGCGGATGCCGCTTTGGCTCTCTTCGACCAGCTTTTGCAAAGACTGAACCTTTTCGCTCTCCGAGATGTATTTGCCGCGCAGCTCGGCGATTTCCTTCCCAAGCTTCTCCAAAACGGCCTCGAGCTCGGTCTTCTTCCCCTTTAGGCGCTCCAGCTCTTCGCTCCACTTCACGCCCTCTTCCTCGGCGCGGGACATCCGGCGCTCCACGCCTTCTTTCTGCTGCTCGGAATAGTGGATTTCGTTGCGTGCCTGCGCCATCTGGTTAATGACGTCGAGCAGTTGGCCTTTAAGGCCCTCCTCCTGCTCCTGGCTGATGCCTCCGGTCACGCCGACGAGCTTGGCTTCCTCCGCCGACAGCTCGGTGCGCAGCTCGCTCAGCTGCTTCTCGGCCATGGCGAATTTCTCCGCCAGCTCGTTCTGCTCCCGCATGCGCTGGTCATAGCGTTCCTCGTTTACGGTCAACGACTGCTGCAGCTGATCGCGGTTTTGCGCAAGGTTTTTGGCGCGTTCCTTCAAAACCTCGCCGAAGCCTTCGGTTTTCTCGAAATTTTCGCTGTATTCGAGCAGTTGCCCTTGCAGCAGCTCGATTTGATCTTCGACCTGGCGCAGCGCCAATCGATCGGTTTCCAGCTTGGCATCATGCGCGGACACCACGGTCGACAAAGCTAGCTGCTCTTCCTGCAGCTTCAGCAGCTTCGCGTTCGCTTCGCTCCATGATTCGTGAATTTGCTCGATTTGGTGCACGTATAATGAAATCTCTTTATTTTTCAACTGCTCGCGCAGCTCTTTGTATTTGAGTGCTTTTTCCGACTGCTCCTTGAGCGGCTCGATTTGATCCTCCAGCTCGCTGACAAGGTCGTGAATCCGCAGCAGGTTTTGTTCCGTTTCGTCCAGCTTGCGTCGCGCGTCGCGTTTGCGGCTTTTGTATTTTACGATTCCTGAAGCTTCTTCGAAAATCCCGCGCCGATCTTCCGAACGCGTACTCAAAATTTCCTCGATCCGGCCCTGCCCGATGATAGAGTAAGCTTCTTTGCCGATGCCGGTGTCCATGAACAACTCGGTAATATCCTTCAGGCGGCAGGACTGTTTGTTGATCAGGTATTCGCTGTCCCCGCTGCGATGCACCCGGCGGGTTACCGTGACCTCGCTGAAATCAAGCGGAAGCGCCTGATCGCTGTTGTCCAGCGTCAGTGAGACTTCGCCGTAATTGACCGCTTTGCGCGCGTCGCTGCCGGCAAAAATGATATCCTCCATTTTGCCGCCCCGCAGGGATTTGGCGCTCTGCTCCCCCAGCACCCAGCGGATGCCGTCGGAGATATTGCTCTTGCCGCTGCCGTTAGGGCCTACCACAGCCGTAATGCCACGGACGAATTCCATTTCCGTCTTATCGGCGAAAGATTTAAATCCCGCCAGCTCTATCCGTTTCAAAAACATACGTTCAAAATCACCTCTAACGACTATTGTAACACACGGAAAGCCTTGGAGGACAGGCACGCTGCCCCTGTTCGTCCTCTCTTCAAATTCGCCGGGAGCAAGGCGTTTCCCTCCTCTATCTATTGATCGGCATCCGGGGCTCAGGAATAAAGCCGGCCGGCGTATCCGTGAAATAAAAAACGGCACTCCAACGATTGTTCGTTCGAGTGCCGTTTCGCGCTTATGAATGATACGATGCCTTCAGCAGGTTTAGAGCGACGGCAGCGGCTTGCTGCTCCGCTTCCTTCTTGGAACGGCCGGTGCCTTGCCCAAGAGAGCGTCCTTCCATCCACACTTCCGAGACGAATTCCCGTTCATGGGCCGGCCCGCGCTCTTCGACAATCCGGTACTCCAGAGTTCCCATGCCGTGATGCTGGGTCAACTCCTGGAGCTCGGTTTTATAATCGGTTGTCTGCATTTTCCCGTCTAACGTCAATTGGGAGAATACATATTGGCGAAGGAATGAAATAACGGCGTCCAGGCCTTGATCCAGGTATAACGCCCCCACAAAGGATTCAAACACGTCAGCCAGCAGCGCCGGCCGAGTTCGCCCTCCCGTTAATTCTTCACCTTTGCCCAACAGTACATACTGACCAAACTCCAGGCTTTCGGCGAATTTAACCAGTGACGGCTCACAGACGATGGCGGCGCGCAGCTTGGTCAACTCTCCTTCGGGACGGTCGGGGAACAATCGGTACAAATGCTCCGAAACCGTCAGTTCAAGAACCGCGTCGCCAAGAAATTCCAAACGTTCATTATCCTCATGCTGACTGAACCGGTGCTCGTTCACGTAGGACGCATGGGTAAAGGCCTGCTTTAAAAGCTGCTTATTTTGAAATTCCAACTGAAGCTTGTGCTGTAACTGTTTCAGATCTCCACTCAACAGACTAACCCCTTATGCCTCGAATTTCTTCAAAATGATCGTAGCGTTGTGCCCGCCAAAACCAAAGGAATTGGACATCGCCACGTTTACGTTCGCATGTCTCGCTTCATTTGGAACATAGTCCAGATCGCATTCCGGATCCGGGTGTTCCAGATTGATGGTCGGTGCAATGAGCCCGTTTTGGATCGTAAGCCCGCAGATAACCCCTTCAACGCCGCCGGCTGCGCCAAGCAGGTGACCCGTCATCGACTTCGTCGAGCTGATGGCCACCTTATAGGCGTGATCTCCAAGCGCGCGTTTGATGGCAATCGTCTCCGAACGGTCGCCGACCGGAGTGGAAGTGCCATGCGCATTAATGTAATCGATTTGATCCGGATCGATTCCGGCGCTGCGGATCGCCATTTTCATACAACGCTCCGGTCCGTTCGGATCCGGCTCGGTCATATGGTGCGCGTCGGCGCTAAGTCCGTAGCCGATCACTTCGGCGTAGATTTTAGCTCCGCGTTTTTGAGCATGCTCCAAAGATTCCAAGATCATGATTCCCGCGCCTTCCCCCATGACGAACCCGTCCCGTTCGCTATCGAAAGGACGGCTCGCCTTTTCCGGTTCGTCGTTGCGGGTCGACATCGCCCGCATTGAACAGAACCCGGCCAGGCCGGTCGGGCGGATCGTTGCTTCCGCGCCTCCGCAAATCATCACATCGGCATCGCCATGCTTAATCATCTTGAACGAATCGCCGATGGAATGAGTTCCGGTCGCGCACGCAGTCACCGTAGTCGTGTTTGGCCCTTTGGCGCCAAACAAAATCGAAACATGTCCGGAAGCCATATTCGCAATCATCATCGGGATGAAAAACGGGCTCACGCGTTTCGGACCTTTTTCAAGCAGGATGTTATGCTGATCTTCCCAGGTTCCGAGACCGCCGATCCCCGAGCCGATCATGACGCCCACGCGCTCCGGATCCGCCTGTTCGGCGATATTGGTCAAGCCGCTGTCGGCCAGCGCGTTTTTGGCGGCTGCGGCCGCGAACTGAACGAACCTGTCCATTTTACGCGCTTCCTTGCGGTCAATATAATCTTCGGGATTGAAATCCTTCACCGAAGAAGCAATTCGGGTCGGATACTCGCTGACGTCAAAAGATTCGATAACGGATACGCCGGATTTTCCCTGAACCAAGTTGTTCCAAAACGTATCCAAATCTTGACCCAGCGACGTTACGACACCCATGCCCGTTATCACTACTCTATGTTCCAAACACACTCACCTCGTATGGACTTCATGCGTTGCAATGGTGCAAACAAATTTAGTGTTCATTTGAAAAACAAGCGATAGATGAGGAGAAGTCCCGCCTGCTATAAGGAGGTACGGGACTTTGGGATGACTTTAGGTATGAGATTGTATGTAGTTTACAACTTCACCTACGGTCGTAATCTTCTCTGCATCTTCATCAGAAATTTCCAGATCGAATTCATCTTCGAGTTCCATGACCAATTCAACCACATCGAGCGAATCAGCACCAAGGTCATCTTTGAAAGAAGCCTCAAGTGTCACTTCGGCCTCATCAGCGCCGAGGCGATCCACAACAATGCGCTTTACGCGATCCAATACATCGGACATCCGGTTCACCTCCTCTTTGGTATTATACGAGAATTAAAGTCAAAATGCCATAGAAGCCGCAGGCATGAATCACATATACATGCCGCCGTCCACGTGCAGCGTTTGTCCCGTCATGTAAGACGCACCATCCGATGCCAGGAATACCGCGACTTTGGCAATCTCTTCAGGCTGTCCAAGACGGGCCAAAGGAATATCGCCAAGCAGACCCTGCCGCAGTTCTTCAGGCAATTGATCGGTCATGTCGGTCTCTATAAAACCCGGCGCGATGCAATTCACGGTGATATTCCGGGAAGCGAGCTCGCGGGCCGAAGCTTTGGTGAGACCGATAACGCCGGCTTTTGCCGCCACATAATTAGCCTGGCCGGCATTGCCAAGGACGCCGACAACCGAAGAGATATTGATAATCGAACCCGAGCGCTGCTTCATCATCGGGCGGGTGACCGCCTTGATGCCGTTAAATACGCCTTTTAGGTTCGTCTCAATGACAGCGTCGAACTCTTCTTCTTTCATGCGCATAATTAAATTATCTCTAGTAATTCCTGCGTTATTCACCAGAATATCGATCCGACCCCAAGCGTCGAGCACCGATTTAACCATGCCGTCAAATTGTTCGCTGCTGCCGACATGAGCCTTAACGGCATAAGCCTTGACGCCAAGCGCTTCAATTTCGGACACAACGCGCGCCGCGGCTTCTTCGTTGCCCGCATAATTCACGGCGACGTCGGCGCCGGCTTCGGCGAACGTAATCGCGATGGCACGGCCGATTCCGCGCGAAGCACCGGTTACTAAAGCGGTTTTACCCTCAAGCGGTTTTGCCATTGGTTCATCTCCTTTCCTAGAATAAACGGAAACGGCGGTTTATTGAAGGGCCGCGGCCGTTTGTTCCAAGCTTTCCAATCCGCTGACATTAAAAATCCGTACGGATTTGTCGATTTTCTTGATCAACCCGGCCAGCACGCTTCCGGGACCGATCTCGACAAACGTATCCACGCCCTGTGAAATCAGCCAGGATACACTGTCTTCCCAAAGCACGGGAGAATATACCTGCTCCACTAGCAGACGGGCGATGTCGGATGCGTTTTGGACCGGACGCGCCGTAACGTTGGCTACAACCGGAACGGCCGCGTCCCGAAAAGAAATACCAGCCAATTTGCCCTCAAGGCGCTCCGCCGCCGATTTCATTAGCGAGGAGTGAAACGGACCGCTGACCTCGAGCGGAATCGCCCGTTTGGCACCGATTTCCTTCACCCGGTCAACGACCTGGCTTACGCCTTCCCGGCTGCCGGAGACAACAATCTGTCCCGGACAATTCACGTTGGCCAATTCCACGAGAGCTCCGCCGGACGAAATGTCCGCGCACAACTTCGCCAGCGCTTCGCGTTCGCCGCCAAGCACGGCCGCCATCGCGCCTTGCCCGCCGGGAACGGCTTGCTCCATAAATTCGCCGCGTGCCCGCACCGTAGCCACCGCATCCTCAAACGAAAGGACACCGGCCGCGGTCAAAGCGCTGTATTCCCCAAGACTATGCCCGGCAACGAAATCCGGATAGAAACCTTTGGAGCCCAAAGCTTCAAACAGCGCGATGCTTGTCGTCAGCAGCGCCGGCTGCGTATTAGCGGTTTGCTTAAGTTCGGTGTCCGGCCCTTCGAAAATCAGCCGGGTCAGCGAGAAGCCCAGCTTCTCGTCGGCAAGATCGAACAACTTGCGCGATTCGGGCAGGGCATCATATATATCCTTACCCATTCCCACGCTTTGGGAACCCTGTCCCGGAAAAACGAACGCCAATTTACCCATCGTGTGCACTCCCTATCCTTGAAACTGTATGCCTCTATCGCTTACCAGACAAGCACGGACGCGCCCCAGGTCAGCCCTCCGCCGAAGCCGACCAAAAGGACGGTGTCGCCTTCTTTGATTCGGCCTTCCTCCGCAGCTTCAACGAGCGCAAGCGGAATGGATGCGGCGGACGTATTCGCGTATTTGTCTACGTTAATGACGCACTTCTCTTCCGGCAAATCCAGCCGCTGCATAGCGGATTGAATGATGCGGATATTGGCTTGATGCGGCACGAACAGATCGATATCTTCTTTGCCTTTGCCTGCTTTGCGCAGTACCTCTTCGGTAGCCGTGCCCATCACCCGGACGGCAAATTTAAACACTTCGCGGCCGTTCATGTAAATGTAATGTTTGCGGCCTTGGACGGTTTCTTCCGAAGCAGGCAGGCGAGAACCGCCCGCTTCCAGCTTGAGCAGACTGCCTCCCGAGCCCTCCGCGCCAAGATCGAACGACAGGAAGCCGCGGCCTTCGCCTACTTCGCCGAGCACAACAGCTCCGGCGCCGTCGCCAAACAGCACGCAGGTGTTGCGGTCCGTATAATCCGTAATGCGGGACAGGGTATCCGCACCGATGACTAAAGCGTTTTTGTACATCCCCGTTTGCAAAAAGCCGTTCGCCGCAGCCATGCTGTAAACAAAACCCGAGCAGGCGGCGGACAAATCGAAGGCAGCCGCTTTTTTGGCGCCAAGCTTATCCTGTAAAATGCAGGCCGTGGACGGGAAAGCCGTATCCGGCGTAATTGTGGCCACGATAATCAGCTCAAGCTCCTCCACGGTGATTCCGGCGGATGCAAGCGCCCGCACGGCGGCCTCATACGCCAAATCGGAGGTTGCTTGCTCAGGCGCCGCGATATGCCGCTCCCGAATGCCTGTCCGCGAAACGATCCATTCATCGTTAGTCTCCACTATCTTTTCCAAATCGGCATTCGTCAACACTTTCTCCGGAACGTATTTGCCTGTACCAATGATCCCTATCGAACGAAATTTCTCCACTCTAGTCACTCACTTCCCGCTGATTTCCTGTGATATGCTCTCCGTCAAACGGCTTTGCAGAGCGGTTCGGGCTTGCCGCACCGCATTTTTGATCGCTCCTCCGTCGGAAGAGCCATGTCCTTTGACTACAAGGCCGCCAAGCCCCAGCAGCGGAGCTCCGCCGTGCTCCTTGTAGTCCAGCGTATTTTTCAAGCTGCGCAGCGAAGGCATAAGTACAGCGGCTGCCAGCTTGTTTTTCCATGATTTCGTAAATTCTTGCTTCAGCATCGAAAACATCGTGCCGGCCGTACCTTCCAGCGCTTTCAGCAAAATATTGCCGGCAAAGCCGTCGCAAACCAGCACGTCGCAGGCTCCGCTTAAAACATCGCGGGCTTCGACGTTGCCCACAAAGGAAATCGGAAGCTGCTCCAGCAGAGGATAAGCGGCTTTCGTCAATTCGTTGCCCTTCATCGCTTCCGTCCCGACATTCAAAAGACCAACTCGAGGCTTGGCCACGCCATGCACTTTCTCCCGGTATATGCTGCCCATCAGCGCATATTGGGCCAGATGTTCGGGTTTGGCGTCCATGTTCGCCCCAAGATCAAGCGCCAATACCCCGCGGCCGTCCACGGTCGGAATCATCGGCGCCAGCGCCGGCCGCTCGATGCCCGGCATCCGCCCGACGACCAGCAGTCCGGTTGTCATCAAGGCCCCGGTGTTGCCCGCGGAAATCATCGCTTGAGCTTCCCCGTCATGCACAAGGCGTCCCGCCACCACCATGGAGGCGTCTTTCTTGCGGCGTACGGCCCTCACCGGCTCGTCCTCGGCATCAATGATTTCTCCGGCATGATGAATCTGCAGATTGGCCGGAGCGCCTTCCAGCATCGGCTTCAGTACATCCTGATTGCCGACCAGAATGATCTCGGTATCGCTCCACTCCTTGGCCGCGGCCAGGGCGCCTTCCACCGTGCTCTTGGGTGCAAAATCCCCGCCCATCGCATCAATGGCGATTCTCATGATGACTTCCCCCTTCATGGTTCTCATCCCCCGTAGACCGGTAGATGACAAAGTTTCCTTGGAACACCATTTCCTCACCGACATACGTAAAAACTTCCACTTTCGCTTTGCCTTTGCCGGAAGTCGGACGGACGTACGCTTTCGCGATGCATTTTTCACCTAAGTGAACCGACCGGATAAAACGGATGTCCGCGGAAAAGGTCAAGGCGATTTCGTCATTGATCACGGCAACGGCCAGAGAGTTCGCCTGGGCAAACACATGATGCCCCCGGGCAATGCCGGTACGGGAGAAGACATGTTCTTCCCGGATTTCAAAAATCGAGATCCCGCTTTTGTCGAGCTGCAGATCGACGACCTCACCGATCACCTCATGCAGCGGCAAAGAGCGTACCTGGTCGTAGGAACGTTCCGCCATCAGCTTCATCCGTTCCCGAAGCTCGGGAATGCCCAGCTCCATCCGGTCGAGACGGATCGTCTGAATGCTGACCTTAAGCTGCCGGGTCAATTCCTGGTCGGTAACGAACGGATTTTCTTCAATCATTTTGACGAGCTGCTGTTGCCTCGCCCGTTTGGGCAATCGTTCGATGGGTCTCACCCCCTGGAGAGCAAATGGTATAGTCCGATGTATCGTCTGATAAGCTTTAAGCTATACAAATTGGACCAAAGACTGAATACGTATAACGGCAGCCGTGTGAAATATTCTTTCGATCGCTGTTGTTCCCGGATTTCTTTGATTTATTAAATTCAAACGGAGTAGAAATCCGGTCACAAAGGCGAACGCTTCGCTTCTGCCAGAACATTTCACACTTTTGCCAAGTTACTTTTTCAACGGTTCAATTTATATATTTATGTAATTCGATCGGCCCTTCAGCTTCTCGAACCCGGTTGGTTTGTCAAACAACGCCTCTTTTTTAGAACCTGGTACTAAAACAGTATAAAGCATCGCGCCTTAAAAAGAAAGAAAAAAAGCTGTCATAAGTCCGTAAAACCCGCTGCAGACGGAGATGTTGTTCACATTTAAGGACTTCGGAACCAGCGTGAAGGCAGCACTTCCCTGTATCCGGGCAAAAAAAATAGCACCCCACCGAAATGAAGTACTACTTTGAGTTTCGAGTTTCAGCCATTCAAGCTTATTGGTTGATGATTTCTCTTGATTTGTATGTTCCGCAAACTTTGCATACGTGGTGAGCAAGCTTCAATTCTCCGCATTGTTCACATTTTACCATGCCCGGCACAGCCAATTTGAAATGCGTGCGGCGTTTGTCGCGGCGCGTTTTGGACGTTCTCCGTTGAGGTACTGCCATGGTTCCCACCTCCTTATTCGAGTCAACCCTACCAAGCGGTATTTTTGTTTACTTCATCAATCTTGCTTTTTGAAAAAATCACCGAGCGCTGCGAGACGCGGATCGATCGCTTCCGTATTGCAGCCGCATTCCCGTTCGTTCAGATCGGTTCCGCACACGGGGCAAAGCCCTTTGCAGGAATCCTGGCACACGACGGCAAAAGGCAGATTCAGCAGCAGCGTTTCTTCGACATAAGGGATCAAATCCACCCGGTCTTCGGAAACAACATGCAACTCCTCATCTTCATCCTGCGCTAACAGCTCCGACTCAGGATCGTCGCTTTGTTTGAAGCTTTCTGCAAATTCGGCCGAAACCATGTGTTTCAGCGGCTTAAGACATCTGGAGCAAGACATGTCCAGCTCTACCGTAAGTTTCCCGCTTACATCCACAACGCCGCCTTCGGCTGAAGCAGCCTGGAGGTCGACCTGAAGCGGTCCGATTCCGGTAATGTCCTTCCGTCCTTTAACGACATGACTCACATCCAGAGCTTGGGAAATCTCCAGCGGCCCTTCGGATGAGGCTATCTGACGAAAATTAAAAAACATCCACATCACTCCAAACAAACAAAAATTATTATACCGATTTTAAGTAAGTTTTGTCAACATCAAAGCCTTGACTTCACACTCAAAGTTCTCAAGCAAATTTAGCTTCTTCCAAGGCTTCATGATATATTCTTTATTAAACCCTGTTTTCACCCATTGAAAAAGGAGAATGATCGGAATTGAACATTGTTGGACTCGTCGTCGAATACAATCCGCTGCATAACGGACATGCCTACCATTTCGCCGAGGCAAAGCGGCTATCTGGCGCGGACGCGGCCGTCGCCGTCATGAGCGGCAATTTCCTGCAGCGCGGCGAGCCGGCGCTGGTCGACAAATGGGCCCGTGCGGAAATGGCGCTGCGCCTCGGCGTAGACCTCGTGCTGGAGCTGCCGGTCGCCTATGCGGTGCAGCCCGCCGAGTGGTTCGCGCGCGGCGCGGTGGCTCTGCTCGAAGCGACAGGTGTAGTCACGCACCTGTGCTTCGGCAGCGAAGCGGGCTCGCTCGCGGAGCTCGCGCCGCTGGCCGGGCGGCTCGCCGATGAGTCCGGCGAGCTGAAAGCCGCGATCGCCGCGGAGCTTGCGACCGGCGCGAGCTACCCGGCCGCGTACGCCGCCGCGGCCGCACGCACGCTGGCCGCCCGCAATGGCGGCGCGGGCGAAGCAGAAGCCGCCGCAGCGCGCGCGATTCTGGAGCAGCCCAACAACAGTTTGGGGCTGCATTACCTCATCGCGCTGCGGCGGCTTCACAGCGGCATCCGGCCGCTCACGGTGCGGCGGCGGGCCGCCGGGTACCGCGACGCGCAGCCGCGGGACGCGCGGATCGCCAGCGCGACCGCGGTGCGCGGGCTGCTCGCGGGCGGCGGGCTCGCGGCGGCGGAGCCGTACGTGCCGCCGTTCGCGGCGGAGATTCTCGCCCGCGAATATGCCGCGGGACGCGGGCCGGTCACGTGGGAGAGCTTCGCGATGCCCTTGTTCCACCGGCTGCTGAGCGCTTCGCCGCAGCAGCTGGCGGATAGTCATGAAATGACCGAAGGATTGGAATACCGGATCAAAAAAATGCTTCCCGAGCTTGACCGTCCTTCCGTCGCCGAACTGCTGCAGCGTTTAAAAACAAAACGTTACACGCATACCAAGCTCCAGCGGCTGCTGCTTCATGTTTTGCTTGGGCACGGCCCGGCCGAGTTATCGCCGGAAGCGTTGTCCGCCGGACCGGGATATTTGCGCGTGCTCGGCTTCAGCGAAACGGGAAGGGAGCTGTTGAGAACCATGAGGAAAACAGCCTCTCTTCCGGTTGTAACCAGAGCGGCCGAGCTATCGCATCCGCAGCTTGAGCTCGATATCCGGGCGTCCTCAGTATACGTCAACGCCATGCCTAGCCAGGACGCCTCGTTGTGGTTCAGGGATTACCGGCAGCCGCCTATCAGGCTTTAGGCTGCAGCGTATCCAGGTATTTCAGCGCGTCGTCCACCTTTTTGACAGGCACCAGCTTCATCTTTGAGCCAATCTCCTCGGCTTTGGCTTTAGCGTCCTTATAGTTCTCCTCCGGCACGAAAAATATTTCCGCCTTTTCCCGGTTGGAAGCGACGATTTTGAACTGCACGCCGCCGATCGGGCCAACGGTCCCGTCCTCTGCCATCGTGCCGGTGCCGGCGATGCGATAGCCTTTGCTGAGATCTCCCGGGGTCAATTGATTGTAGATTTCCAGCGTAAACATCAGTCCGGCCGAAGGACCGCCGATATTGGTTTTCGCAAAATTGACCTCGACGTTTTTGTCTTTCGGCTGAACCTTAAGCACTTCTCCTACGGTAACTCCCATGCCCGCCTTATGCGCCCCTTCGGCATCGACTATATCGACAAGCTCGACCTGCTCGTCGATCGTTTTCCCCCCGCGTTCCAGTTGGACTTCAACTTGATCCCCCGGTTTTTTGTCCTTTAATAGGGCAGACAAATTCTCGAATTTGGTTACCGGTTTCCCGGTGACCTGACGAATGATATCTCCGGATTGAAAGTTTCCTTTCGGCATGCTCGTTTTGGATAAGCCTACGATAAACACGTATTGGGACACCACGTCATAGGGCACCCCCGCTTTTTTGTACGCCGACATGATCGCACTCGATTGTGAAGTGCTCATGTAATATTGCTGCTGGGTCTCGTACTCCGCCTCGTTGCGGTCCGGCTCTTTTTTCACGATCTCGGCCTGCTTATTGAATTTGGACGTAAACAGCAGCCATACGTTGGCGTAGCTCACCGAGACCGTCGTCAGCATAAACGTCCCTTTTTCCTCCGGATCTCCCGACTTGATGCTGACCATCGGCTTGATTTCCTCCGCCGTGCCCGGCTGATTAATCATGTAAGGCGTGGACATAAACACAACCACATAAACAACAATGGCAAGCGTCAAAACGTATAATCCCGCTTTTACGGCGGCTGATCTCGACTTTTTCATCCTGCATCCTCCTTCGAGCGGCCAAGTAACCATGGTCTGTGAATTCCGTACTTCGCATAAGCATGTACTACATGTATTACGATTTCGTATTCCATCTATCCAAGAAGAAGGTGTATGTGCTTGAATCAAAAAAATATAGCCAAAGGCAGCTTATCCGCCACCGTTCTCTTTGGCATAGCCGCCTTCTTGCTAGTCGTCTGCATCGTATATGCGCCGGGGGAAGCCTTCAAGGCTTCCGGACAGGGACTGGCCATTTGGTGGAAAATCGTGTTCCCGGCCCTGCTCCCCTTTCTTGTGCTGTCGGAGATCCTGCTAGCAAGCGGATTCGCGCAGGGTATCGGAACCCTCATCGAACCGTTTAGCCGCAGGCTGCTAGGACTGCCCGGTTCATTCGGCTGGGTCCTGCCGCTCGGAATGACCGCAGGCTTCCCGGCCGCCGCCAACGCCGCGGCATCCTTGTACAAGCAAGGAAAAGTCTCCGCTGCGGAAGCGGAGCGCATGGCTGCCGCCGCTCATTTTGCCAGCCCGATGCTGCTGGTCGTCGTGATCGGAGCCGGTTTTTTGAACCATCCCGATTTCGGACTTCTCCTGCTCGGGATTCACTGGATTTCAGGCCTTGCCGCCGGAATCACTATGCACTTCGGTTTCTCCTCTAGCGGTAACAAATCCGCATCTTCCGGCAAACAAGAATCTTCCCGGCTGCGTACGGCTTTTCGCCGCATGGAGCAAGCCCGAGAGGAAGACGGCCGGAGTTTCGGCAAATTGCTTGGCGACTCCGTTGCCGTAAGCGTGCAGACGCTTATGATAACCGGTGGTTATATTCTTATTTTTGCCGTCATGATTCATGTCATTTTTTCTTTGCTGCCCGGAGCGGTCAGGGAGCTTCCGTTAGCCGGTCTTTTTGAAGTTCATCTCGGAACGTACGCCCTTTCGCAGTCCACACTGCCGTCGTCCTTTGTCGCTGCGCTGCTTGGCGCCGCTTTGGGATGGAGCGGTCTCTGCGCTTATTTGCAGGTTCGGGCCATTTTGAGGCCTGCCGGGATCAAAGAGCGTTTTTTTCTCGTTTACCGTCTGCTTCATGGCGTGTACGCTTATGTAATCACGCTGCTTGTGTGGAAACCGGCCTTGAGATGGCTGCCCCAAGCCCTGCCTACCTACGCCGGGAACGAACGGGTCGCTGCCTGGAACCCATCGGCAGGCTCAATTATGCCGAACTGGCGGCAAACCATCGGCGTGCTGGAATGGCAATTTTGGATGCTCGGAATGTTGACGCTTGGTTTTCTGTTGCTGGCGCTGATTTGGAGACAACGTCGCGAAAACTAATGACGCATTATGGCTGAAGCTTTTTTCCCCCGGGAAGATGGCTGTATTTGTGCTTAAGCGCCCTTTCCACTTCCGCGGGAACCAAATCGCTGACGTCTCCGTGAAAGCTGGCGATTTCCTTGACGACGCTGGAGCTCAAATACGAATATTTGGGATTGGTCATCATGAAAATGGTTTCGACCTCGCTGTTCAGCTTGTGATTCGTCGAGGCGAGCTGCAGCTCATATTCAAAATCGGTGACCGAACGAATTCCCCGGACGATCACATGCGCTTGTTTGTAATCCATATAATTGACCAACAAATCGCGGAAGCTGTCAATTTCCACATTGGGCAGATGTGCAGTAACTTCAGTCAGCAGCTCTTTTCGTTCATCCACCGTAAAAAGCGGGCTTTTGCTCAAATTGTTAAGCACCGCCACAATCAGTTTGTCAAACTGGCGGGAAGCCCGCTGAATGATATCCATATGTCCCTTGGTTACCGGATCGAAGCTGCCCGGATATACCGCGATGCGCGGCCTTCTTAGCTGTTCGTTCATGTTGTTTGTTCCTCCTCTTTCGTCTTTCCTGGGAGCAAAGCGGTCTCGGGTTCATACGCATAAATCGATACGGCCGTTTCGCCGTATTCCGCTTTGCGTTTTTGCGTGAAACTCCCGAAGCGGTCAGGATACTCGTAGGAGGACTCATATTCCAAAACAATGGTCGCCCCGGGCTCCAGCAGCTTAAGCTCGTCCATTTGCGACATCAGCTTATCCCCATGCTTCAACCGGTAAGGCGGATCCAGGAACACCAGATCAAAAGAAGCCTCGCGTTTGGCCAGCGCTTTTAACGCCCGTTCCGCATCGTTCTTGTATACTTCGGCTCGGCCCTCAACACTGGCGGCCTTAAGATTGGCCCGAACCGTTTCAATACTCTTGTACTCCATGTCGATAAACACCGCTTTTTCCATGCCGCGGCTGAGCGCCTCGATGCCAAGGCCCCCCGTGCCGGCAAACAAATCAAGGACCGACCCGCCGTCGAAATAGGGGCCGATCATGCTGAACATGGCTTCCTTGACCTTGTCGGTCGTCGGCCTTGTCCCCATGCCGGGCACCGCCTTCAGACTCCTGCCCCGAGCGCTTCCCGATATGACTCTCATATTTGTTTCACACCCTTATAAATTGCCTTACTAAAATTCCTGTCGATATCGTACCACAATCCCGGGAAGATTGAAAAATATCGATAACATTTTTTAACACTCCATGTATATTTCGGCCTCGCCCGGACAAACTTGAGATATCGACATCACCAAATGTCGTAGACAACCGCGGAGAAGACTTACGTTTCCCCATAAGCTCTTCGTCCGGTTTCTCCTCTCCCATGATGGGCGTCCCGCGAGGGGCGCCCGGACAAAAGCTCTTGTAGCCAGCAATTCTACGAGGGCTTTTGTCCTTTTTTTGTGTGTTGGGTACCAAATCTTTTTTCCTTTCTCATCAAGTAATCAGAAACCCTTGCCCTACAATTTATTCTTTGCATAGAGCCAGTTATAATAACCCGCATGCTTAATTTCATCTGTCATTATTTCAAAAATCCAATCCCGGTACTCTGGCTGTATGTTCAGGTAAATCGTTCTGTACTTTTCAAATGCGCCAAGTTCCCCTAATATTGCTTTCTCTAAACCTGCAAGATAGGTAGGTGGCAAGGCTTCTAATTGCTCTTTCGATTCAACTGGTTCTTGGCCAGTAAGTTGCACATATAGATTCCTAAACATTCGACGATGTTTTCTCTCGTCATCTCGAATCCTTCCGATTATTTCCTTTTCCTGTTCGGAAGGTGCTTCCTTAATCAAAAAATCATAAAACATTTCATCATTACGTTCGCCTTCAATAGATTGCGTGATAAGTTTAATGACCATATCATTTCGATAATAATAATTTCTGTTATTAAAGCTGGTATACGTATAAGGATAGAAGTTCATGAAGAATGTACACTCCTCTTCTATATTTGATTCGCCCAAATGTAAAGTATTCACCTTAATGGGCTGTTGTTACCATATAGTTAACCAGCTTGGCCATATCTTATGGACAATGGAACTGGACCCGAAATTCTGCAATGTCCGCAATAATCCAGACCATGGGATTAGCAAGTACAGCCTCACTATTATCCTCTTGCATACGATTAATGCACCGGAGTTGAAATCCTTCCGCCCCCTTCACTTTTATTTTAATTAGCTATATAATCCTTATATTGTTTATGTTCAATTGAATAGCAGGTTTTCTAGGGTTCCGCAGTTGAATTTGACTGGTCAGGTCCGAGAGAAAACGCACGGTAATTACCGTGTACACGGAGGGATAAAAGCCCGGGAGGAACATCTAAAAAGATGTTCTTCCCGGGCTTTGCTTCATTGTACAGAGAAACTAACCGGACAAAGGAGAGTGTGCAAGATGAACAAACACTGGCTATTGGTAATGATTGCGGCGATATTTGAAGTTCTGTGGGTAGCAGGACTAAAACATGCTGATATTTGGTTCGAATGGGTCGCAACCATCATAGCTATTTTGATCAGTTTCGGGGGATTGATTTATGCAGGGAGACATTTGCCTACCAGCACTGCTTATGCGGTCTTTGTAGGATTGGGAACAACGGGTACTTCAATGACGGAAATGATCTTGTTCGATGTTCCATTTAGCTGGGGGAAAATAGGGTTAATCGTCACATTATTGATAGGGATCTTCGGTCTTAAACTCGTTACAAAAAGCTCTGAAGATCCTAAGGAGCGAGGTGAGATGTTGTGAGTTGGTTCGTTTTAATTTTTGCCGGCCTTTTCGAAGTTGTTGGCGTTATGGGCATAAATTGGGTTAATCGACGCCTTTCGCTTCGTTCCGCCATCATTATGGCAGGCGGATTTATCGCCAGCTTTGGACTTCTGTCGATAGCCATGAAGGAAATACCCATGGGAACTGCATACGCCACCTGGACAGGGATCGGAACTGCCGGCGGAGCCATAATGGGCATGCTTTTTTATGGAGAATCCAAGAATATAATCCGTTTATTTTTTATCTTGCTGATTATTGTATCAGTGATGGGGCTGAAACTGATCAATTAATGATGCGCACCAGGATAAGCAAAATAGCCAACGCAAAAAGAACCTGCAATTGCACATGCAGGCTCTCTCTATGGTTGTCTAAATTTTTGATGCTTGGGAGCCAAACGTCAGTTCACTGTATAGTGTGTCGCCGGTCCTC
This sequence comes from Paenibacillus terrisolis, assembly GCF_056171975.1. Classification (NCBI taxonomy): domain Bacteria; kingdom Bacillati; phylum Bacillota; class Bacilli; order Caryophanales; family Paenibacillaceae; genus Paenibacillus; species Paenibacillus terrisolis. The sequence continues at coordinate 31,353 of NZ_JBKFGG010000002.1, forward strand.
ATGGATGATAGCTCGTATGTCTCGCAAAGGCGAAAGTCCAAACAGCCGTTTATATTCACGGCTAAACTGCGTTAAGCTTTGGTAACCGACCCTTAGCGCCGTTTCCGTTACATGGACGCCGTCAAGCAGCAGGATGCGCGCTTCCTGAAGCCGAAGCCGCTTCTGGTACTGCAAGGGAGCCATGGCGGTCACTTCTTTGAATTTATAATGCAGATTCGAAACGCTCATATTCCCCAGTTCGGCCAATTCCTCGATGGTAATAGATTTGTCGAAGTTAATCGTAATCCAGTCGATCACTTTGCTGATTCCGGCAGCTTCCTGGTGCAGCAGCATGTTTTTATAAAAAATCGCCCCCCTTTCACCGTCCAACAAGCGGTAAATGATTTCCCGTTTCACGGCTGGAGCGAGATAGTTGGCCGCCCGGACGTCGGAGGACAACCGCAGGAGCCTTTCAACGCCTTCAAGCACATTCACATCGGGTTCCCCGACAAAGATGCACGATTGCAAACCCGGCTCCTTGCGGGGAACCAGATCGGCTTCCAAGGCGACGGCAGCCACTTCTCCCGGTGTCAGGTCAATCTGCACTGCCATATAAGGAGAGTCGGCGGTAGCTTCCGTCACCTGTCCGTTTACCGGTATATCCACGCTTGCAGCCAGAAGATCTCCCGCTCCGGATTCAAATACTTTTGTGCCAATCTGCAGTTTCTTCTTTCCCTGTAAAACGATGCATAAGGAAGGTCTGAGAACTCCATGAGTCAGCAATATAGGTTGGCTTTCTTTTATAATCGTCAGAAAAGGGATTGGCGTCCGATGAACCCTCTCCGAGAAAGGCGTTTGCAAGCTTAGGTCCAGCATCCGGTTAAGGATTTCTTTGACATCTGCCTGAATGTTGTTCATTTTCTTTGTCCTTTTCCTGTTTAATTTTAAATCTCAGGCAATATTTAAACACGGGATAGGCGGAAAAGCAATGCTGTCCGCTTTTGCCATATCCCCCCGACCTGCCATGGCTCATAATCCGTACATTCAGGATAATTAGGCAAAAAATCCATAGGAATGAACTTTCGATCCGAACAATCTCAAGATTATAATACTATTTGTCCGGGAGAAAACAAACAGTGTTTGAACGATTGCTTATTACCCGCAGACTACATTACTGTTCAAGAACAAGGAGGCTAAGCCATATGAAGTACAAACAGCTCGGCAATACAGGATTACTGGTTTCCCAGCTTGCTTTGGGCACAATGACCTTTAGCAAGGGAGAGGGCATCCATAAAGTAGTTGGTTCCGTGGGGCAACAGGAAGCCGATCAAATGGTGAAAAAGAGTGTCGATATCGGCATTAATTTATTCGATACTGCCGATGTTTACGGCGATGGCGAAAGCGAAATCACGCTGGGACAATCGTTTCGCAACCTGGGGATTGCGCGGAAGGATGTTGTAATAGCCAGTAAAGTATACATGCGGGTCGGACAGGGCCGAAACGATGTGGGAGCTTCAAGAGGCCATATCATGGACGCTGTGGACGCCAGCTTGAAGCGGCTGAATACGGACTATATCGACCTTTATCAAATCCACGGCAGCGATTTCCTGACTCCGGTCGAAGAAACCTTGCGGGCACTGGATGATCTGGTTGCGCAAGGCAAGGTTCGGTACATCGGCGTATCCAACTGGCAGGCCTGGAAGATCGCCGATGCCCTCGGTATTTCGGAACGTAAAAATATGGCCCGTTTTGAAACGCTGCAGGCTTATTATTCTCTCGCAGGCCGGGATTTGGAACGTGAACTGGGACCGCTGCTGGAAGCGAAGAAAATGGGCCTGCTGATCTGGAGTCCGCTTGCGGCCGGTCTTCTGTCAGGCCGTTACGACCGTCACAATCAGAAAGCGGAAGATTCGCGCCGGACGGCATCCGATTTTCCGATTGTGGACAAGGAGCGCGCCTGGAACATTATCGACACCCTTAAACCGATAGCTGAAGCGCATGGAACAAATGTGGCGAGTGTCGCATTGGCGTGGCTGCTCACCAGACCCGTAGTCACCTCCGTGCTGATTGGAGCGAAGCGGATGGATCAGCTTGAGGCTAATTTGGCTGCCGCGGATCTGGAGCTGACCGCTGACGAAATTCAGCGTCTCGATGAAGTAAGTACTCTTCCGCCCGAATATCCGGGATGGATGGTTGAATTCCAAAAACACGGCCGCTTGGAACCTTCCCCGCTTCGGCTGGATTAATCGTTCGAACGCAATTCATACCTTAAAAATATACAGAAAAAAGAAACCGTTCTTTTGTAAAATGGATGCCAACCAACCATTTACGAAAGCAACGGTTTCTTGCTGTTAGTTCAAACAAGTTTTAATCTTTCATCAAATAAATCCGTACTCCCCAAGCTCCAATCTCTATCTGCGCATCCTTCTTTAACTCTGTCTCCGATAAAAGCTCCACCGCATCCCCATGCGGATTGTTTAAGGACACCGCGGCATCGGAGTAATTGAAATAATACCGGATGGTTTTGCCATCCTGATTGATTCCCGATTTTACGACGACCGGAAAAGCAAGCTCTTGGTCTTTTCCCCAAAGCCCCGCCCCTTGAGCGGCCGCTTTAAGCACGCTTTTCACGACGGATGAATCCGCCATGCAGCCGATATATGTTGCCGTTCCCAGGCCAAAGCGGTTGCGGGTAATCGCCGCGTATTCGCCCCATGCAGGATGATCGTAGCGGTACAGCACTTCCGCCGTAGTCGGGGTAATCAGCTCCATCCAGGACTCTATGAGGCCTTCCTCCGCCCCGACGCTCTCGCTCACCCGCTTCAATCCGGTCTCGTGGGGCGAGACGAACATGCTGTACTCGATGCCGCAAGCTTCGCCGATGATTCCCGGCTGCGTGATGTGCCGCACTTTTACGATTTCATCGGCGAAGCCGCTTTTGAAGGAATACACGACGTGTCCGCCTTGCCGGACATAAGCGTTCAGCCGCTCCAAAGCGACATCCGGGGCCGCGTACAATGCCGGAACAACGATCAAGCTGTATTGAGATAAATCCTCATAGGAAGGCGGGATAAAGTCACATTCGAGATTCATCCGGTACAGTTCGTCGTACAGCCATCGGACTACATCGTTGTACTTCCGGCCATCCGGCAGCTTGAACCACTCCATCGCCGTCAATGACTCATTGCTGATCATGACGGCGATTTTGTTCTCTTTTCGCAGACCCGCCAACTGTTCGCTTAAGACATGAAAGTCCCTTCCAATCGTTTTGGCTTCAAGAAAGACCGGATTGGGTTTGAAATCATGGCTAAGCAGCCCTTTCCAATACGTTTCGATGGAATTGTGGATCGAATGCCAATGCCAGTAAGCGACCATATTGGCGCCGGAAGCCAGGTGGCTGAAAGCCTGCAGTCTTAGCTGCCCCGGGTACGGCGTCCAATGCGAAAAGCCTTGGGCCTGCGTCTCCATAACCAGATAATTGCCGCGCTTTAAAGAGCGAGCCAGATCCCCGCCGAACGAGATCTCCGCCCCCGTCAGCTCATGCTGGCCAGGGTGATAAATATCGACGCCGGCGATATCGAAAGCCCGAGCCGCGGCAAAATGGTCCACCGACGGCTGCACGCCATACGAATAACCGCGGAAATCCAAATCAAAATTTTGCGTGACGAATTGTCCCGGCTGCTTGTATTCATTGATCAGCTCCACCTGCCAAGCCAGAAAATCCGTGACCAGCTCCCGCTGAAACTTAGCGAATTCTGCCCCCAGGCTCCCGTTGATGGTGCCCACCATCGAAGGGAAGTCCTCCCAGCTGTCGATCCGGTTGCTCCAGTAATCCAGCCCGAATCTGGCGTTAATCACGTCCAGCGAGCGGTACTTCTCCCTCATATACTTGACGAACCGGAGCTGTACGTTTTCCCCGGCAGTGTCGTAATGCTTTGTTTCATTATCCGCCTGGTACCCGATAACCGCAGGATGCTTGCAGACATGTCCGATCAGTCTGCGAATGATCCGCTCCGCGTGGAACAGATAGACCGGGTTTGTGATATCCATAATCTGTCTGGCTCCATAATGCCCGGCCCCTTTGGCGGTGACGGCCAAAATCCCGGGATGCTCTTTCACCAGCCAGGTCGGAACGGCGTAAGTTGGTGTTCCCACGATCACTTCGATTCCGGCGTTATGCATCGCGTCAAGCACCCGGTCCACCGAAGTGAAGTCGAAGACGCCGTTTTGCGGCTCGTGGGTGCTCCAGGTTGACTCGGCAATGCGGACGACGTTGATCCCCGCTTCTTGCATCATCGCGATGTCTTCATACAGCCGCTCGCAGGGCATATATTCGTCGTAATAAGCGACTCCGTATCTTAGCTTGGCCATGGGCACAGCTCCTTTCAAGGACTAGCCTTTGATGGCCCCTTCGGCAATGCCTTCCATAATGAACTTCTGGAAAAACGAGTAAATCACGATAACCGGCAGCGCCGTCAGGACGAGAGCCGCCAGAATCAGCGACCATTCCTTGTTATATTCGCCGAACAGCGTGTTCGTGGACAGAATCAACGTATATTTGGTCGCGTCGGCGAGCATCAAGAGCGGCAGCAGGAAGTCGTTCCAAATCCACAAAAAGTCCAAAATCGCGATCGTCACCGTAATCGGCAGCAACAGCGGGAAAATAATGCGGAAAAACGTTTGGAATTCCCCGCAGCCGTCGATTTTGGCCGCCTCCTCCAGTTCGCGCGGGACGGACTTAACGAAACCGTGGTACAAAAAGATCGCCATGTTGACGCCGATGCCGACATAAATAACCGCCAGACCGTAGGTGCTTCCGCTGACGTGCAGAGCGTTGGCCATCCGGGTCAGCGGGATCATGATGGAGTGAAAAGGCACCAGCATCGAAGAAATAAACAGGAAGAAAATCAGTCCGCTCAGCTTTCCGCCCGTCCGCGATAGTTTGTAGCCCGCAAGCGCGGAGCAAAAGACGATTCCCGCGATCCCGATGATCGAGACAATGATGGAGTTCAGCATGCTGTGAAACAGATTGATTTTGTCAAAGGCCTGGGTGTAGTTTTCAAAATGCAGCTTGGTGGGCAGCGACGTAAAGGAGGCAAACATTTCGCCCTGCGTCTTCACCGAATTGATCAGAGCCAGATAAATCGGAAAAAAAGAGAAGATGGCGCCGACGCACAGAAACAGCGTGATGAACAGAGATGACGGTCTTTTGAGTCTCATGCTTCCACCTCTTTTTTCTTCATGATGCTGATCTCAATAAAGGTGAAGAGTAAAATAAATGCGAACAAAATCACCGATTTGGCGCTGGCATAGCCATAGCGGAAGTTGTTCGAAAAGGCCTCTTCGTAAATGTTCATCGTAATGACCTGGGTGCTGCGTCCCGGTCCGCCGCCGGTAAGGCCGTAAACGACCTCGAACACTTTGAAAGCGCCGTTCAGCGTCAGAAAGAAACAAATGGTCAAGGCATGCGTGATCATGGGAAGCGTCACTTTGCGGAACGTTTGAAAAGGCGTCGCGCCGTCGATTACGGCCGCTTCCTTCAGGCTTTCGGGAACGCCCTGCAGCGCGGCCAGATAAATGATCATCATATACCCGACGCCATTCCACAGCGCCACTGTCAGGATCGAGAAAAAGGAAACATGCGGATCGCCGATCCACAGCTGATTAAGGAAATGAAGCGACGTCTTTTCGGCCAATTGCGGCAGCACCTGGGAGAACACAAACGTCCACATGAAGGCGCTGATGATCGTACTGATCATATTCGGCATGAAGAAGATCGTGCGGAAAAATCCCTTGGTTCTTGTTCTGGTTTCAATGAAAACGGCCAGCACGAGCGCAAACAGATTTTGCAGCACAACCATGAACAGCACGTATTTCAGCGTAAACAGCAAGGAATGTATGAAATCCGGGTCTTGCGTCAGCGCTTCAACGAAGTTCCCCAATCCGATGAATGAATAGTCCCGATTGAGTCCGTTCCAGTCCGTGAAGCTGTAGAACATCCCGCCAAATGTAGGAATCAGCAAAAAGATGGCGTAAAAGATAAACGCGGGCGCAATGAAAGCAAACAGGGAGATATATTTTTTGTAGCTCTTGGTAGGCACAGTATTCGCCCCTCTCCGATATTTTTATATAGGTAAAGCGGGATGGAAAAGAAGGGGCTCCCTCTCCTTCCATCCCGCCATATAAGCTATTACTGATTGACTTTATTAAACGATTTCCACGCCTTGTCGAGCGCTTTGATCACGTCGTCCTGCGACATTTGGCCCGCATAATAAGCCTGCAGCCCTTTCCCGATTTCGTCTTTGACGATTTGCGGAATGACCGGATCTTGGAAGGACTTGCCTTCTTTCACGTAAACCGTGGCGTCGTCGATCCAAGGATAGCTCTTGAAGGTATGAACCGTAGCTACCGGATTGAATTTCAGCGCTTGGAAGAAATCATTGGAATCTTTGTCGTCCAGCACGTAATTCAGGAAATCAAGCGCGACTTCTTTGTTTTTGCTGGTCGGAGATACGGCCAGGGACGTGGATGCGCTCAGGTCGATCAACGCTTGGCTCGGATCTTCGCTGATCGGAAGCGGAGCTACGCCGAATTCGAAATTCGGATCGGATTTCAAAATCGTATCCGCATACCATGGCCCTTGCAGCCACATGGCCGCTTTCCCGGAAGCAAAGGCTGCCGCGCCGTCGTCGCCGCCCACTTCGGTCGCTCTTGGCGTACCGTTCTCATTGATCAAGTCAAAGATATCGAAAATGGCCGATTTCATTTCGCTGAAGGAACCCTCGTCCTTGTTCATGCGATCGATAAAGTCCGGCGTCTTGGTCTGCACCATTTCGCCGACCGCCAGCGGAAGCACGAGCTGAGGAATCCAAGACTCTTTGTAAGCGAGTTCAAAAGGAGTGATGTTGTTCGCCTTCAGTTTCTCGATCACGGCTTTCATTTCGGTCAAGGTCGTTGGCGGGGTGATTCCGAGGTCCGTGAACATTTTTTTGTTGTACAGATACCCCCAAGACAATGTTTCGAGCGGCAGTGCTACGATTTTCCCGTCGGTGGTTGTCACCATCGGCTTGACGCTGTCAAGCAGCTTGCCCGTAAACGGCTGGCTGGTCAGATCTTCCAGATAACCGGCTTTGTAAAATGAAGGAATGTCGTTGACCGCGTGAATGGAGAAAATATCGGGCGCGTCGTTGGATGCCAGCCGAGTCTTCAAAATTTGCGCTGCCGTATCCGAGGTTGGCATTTCAAGCTGAACGGAAACATCGATGTTTTTCTCCGCCTTTTCTTTAGCTGTAAAAGCGGCAATGTACTTGTCGAATTGCTCCTTGAAACGCGGAATCCCGATGAAGATTTTCAGCTTGGCGCTTGTGGCCTTTTCGCTGTTCGCTCCGCTATTTGCCGCCGCGTTGCCGTTTGCGGAGTTACTGCCGTTGCCGCCATTTCCGCCGCCGCAGCCGCCCAGAAGCATCGTCGTGGCGAGAACTGCACAAAGCACGCCTTTCGTCGTTTTTCTCATCTCGTTAAGACCTCCCAATGTGTAGGTAATGTTTACGTTTTCATTTTAACCGGATCGTGAAAGCGTTTAATTGGACGGAATTACCCTCTTGCATTGGATATTTTTAAACCTGCCCTTGTCTTCTCATTTCGCCTGGAGCCATACCGTAATGCTTCTTGAATACCCGGTGAAAATAGGCCACATCCTCGTAGCCGGTCAGCTCCGCCACCGTCTTGATGGGAATTTCCTCTTCCATGAGCCATTGCTTCGCTTTTTCCATACGGAGCTGCAAAATGTAATCCGTAATGTTAAATCCGTATTCCTGCTTAAACGCTTTGCTCAAATACTCTTTGCTTACGAAAAATATTCTGGCCAGGTTCTCCAGCGTCACAACCTCCGAGAAATGGCTGTCTATATACCGTCTGACTCCATCCAGATTCAGTTTGTTTTTGAATTTTCGCTGCTCGATCAACTGGTGCAAATGTTCCAGATACAGCCCGATCAGAAAGGCCGCCACATTCCTGCAAGATGTCAAACTCTCCTGGTTCAGCTCAAAACTCAGCGTTTCGGACTCCAGCGCATTGTCGGCCAGGAGCTCCTTCAGAAGCAGCAGCATTTCCTGTGCAACCTGCCATAACACGCTTTGCGAAAGTCTGCCGCCCAGCTCCAATTCCTCTCCCATTTCCTGCAGAGCGTCAAACACACCCTCCACATTCAATTCGTTAAAAAGAACCCGGAGCCGCTGCTTATAAGGGGACAGAAAATAGGAGACATCGATATCGAGAGAAAGCGATCCTGCTTCCCTCGAGGTTTCCAGCAGTTCTTTCTTGCAGCGGCTCAAAACCGCGTTCAGTTCCTCCAGACCCACGGGCTTCAGCAAATAATCCACCGCCCCGTAACGGATGGCATTCTGGGCGTATTTGAAGTCATCGTAACCGCTGACGACTACAATTTTGATCCCGGGGAAACGGGCATGCAAATGGTCCATCAGCATGACGCCGTCCGTCCCGGGCATCCTCATATCGGTAATCACGATTTCCGGAGACAACAACTCCGTAAGGCGCAATGCTTCCACGCCATCTTCCGCCTCTCCGACAATCTCCATCCCCTGTTCTTCCCATAAGCCAAAGGTCCGCAAAATATCGCGGTTCCAGCTTTCATCGTCCACCAGCAGTACTTTAATCAAGGTAATCACCGTCCCTTTCAAGCGGAATTCTGAGCGTCACCGTCGTGCCTTGTCCGAACCGGCTGTCCACGCTTAGCCCGTACCGTTCACCGAAATGCATTTGAATCCGGGAAGCCACATTATGAAGGCCAATTCGGCCGCCGCGAGTCCATAAACCTTCGGCCGGGTCGTTCAGCTGTCTGCGCAGCTCCTCCAGCCTGCTCTCGTCCATCCCGATTCCGTTGTCGCGAATGCTGATGACCACATCGTTATCCACGCGTGTAATTTTAACCGTCAGCTCCCATGGACCCGACTTCGGCTCCAGCCCGTGGGAAAAAGCGTTTTCCACGATCGGCTGAAGGCTTAACTTCGGAATGGCGCTGTTCAAAGCTTCTTCATCCACCTCGGTGTTAAAATGAAGCCGGGAAGCAAAACGTTGCTTCTGAATTTGCATGTAATTGTTCATATGGTTGAGCTCCGCATGCAGCGGCGCCACATCTTCAGGCTCCCGGATAATGTAGCGGAACATATCGCTCAGCGACCTGATCACCTCGTAGATTTCTTCGGGATTGCGCTTGAACAGCATGCTCCCGATCATTTGCAGCGTATTTTGCAGGAAATGCGGGTTAATTTGCGCTTGCAGCGCTTTCAGCTCGGCGCTTTTCTTATCCAGTCCGATAATATATTCCGTTTTAATATGCTCCCTGATGCGGTGGGACATTTGATAGAGCTTCGTTTCCAGAAAACCGATTTCGTCCATGCGGCTGCTGATCTGAACCTCCCGTTCCTTCATGAGCTCAAACCCTTTGATGGAGCGGGCCACCGTCACGATCGGCGCTGCCAGCCGCCAAGCCAAAATAGCCGCGACAAGAATCGCAACAATGACCGAAACCGAGCCCACAATCAGCCCGAAGTTCATGGTGGCAAGCGCGCTTTGATTAATGAAACTGTTCGGGACGACCGTGATCAGCTTTAGACCAACGGGATCTATCGTGCTGTAGAACACATACTCATGATCGGAGCGAAAATAACCTTCCGCATCGGTTGTGCCGGCAACCCGCTTTAGCGTCTCTGCAGACGGCGCCTGCCCCCAAGGCTGATACAGCACCGCCCCGTCGGGTCCGGCGATAAACACCGTTTGTACGTTTCCGCGTCCAAGCAGCTTCAAAGTCTGATCCAGCACACCCCAGCGGATTTCCAGCGAGACCCCGCCGAGTTTCTCCCGATCCTCAAAGCGGTTGATGCTGCGGACGAGCTGAAACTTGCTTTTGTCACTGCCGTCAGCCAGGATCATGAAGTCTTTGTTTTGATCCAGCAGCTGTTTATACGGGGCCGGAACATCTCCAGGGGATTTGAGATCATTCTGCGAAGCGTTGACCGTAAACAACTTGTTGGATTCCTTCAGATACAGCTCTACGCCGATGACCTGGTTGCCTGCGGAATAAAACAGGTTGAGCAGCATGTCGATGATATTTTTTTGCGCGGAGAATTGACTGGACAGGCTGGTCTCTCCCGCATTTGCCAGATAATCGCTCAAATTGGGATTGATCAGCACCGTGTAGATCAGGTTGTTAAGCCGGGAGAATTCGTCTCCCACATAAACCGACGTCCATTTCATATTGGAGAGATTCGTCCGGATGACCTCAGCCTCCATGGATCTGCGACTGTTCTCCGCAGCGAGAGCCGTAATCGTGACAATCGGAACAACCGCCAAAATAATCATGGCAAGGATCAGTTTATTGCGGATACTGCGCCGGAAAGGCCCCGTAAGCTTCTTCATCCATTTGGCAATCATTGTTGTTCAAGCCCCCCGCTCGATCTTTTTGTATTGGATGAGTCGTATAAAAAACAAACGCCCCGCGATATATATCGAGACGTAGTTTCGGATTGGCCCAAAGAATCGAAATGATTACGCTTTCATTATAGGGTAGAACCGCATTCGTTCAATTGGACAAAATGGTACTTGGGAATTGGATTATTTTAATCTGCAAAAAAAGAATGGGTAATAATTATTATTTTTTCGGCAAATTTGTCGAAAACACCATCTTCATGTAGTATTTTATCGGAATATGTCGTATTCGCCAAGGAATTATCCTTATACAATCATAAACACCCGTCAAACGGGTGGTTTGCTCTAAGGCACTAAGGGTATATGGCCGGCCCGCGCCTAAAGGCCTCTAGAGCGCAGATGATCCTTTTAAACATATTTCACGTGAGAATTCTCGTTAGAAGCCGCGCTCAACTTTTATTGGTTCTCGATTAACCGGAAAATTCCCATCTGGAGCTCGAAGTTAACTTATTTACGATCTAATAACGGGAAAAGCTCCTACTAATTTAAGCAAAATGAGGAATTACGACGATTTAACTGGAAAAGCTCCTACTAATTTCGGCAAACGAGGGAGTCTGTGGCCAAAATCGATGATTTAGCTGGAGGATTTCCAGTTAATGTTCGTTCAGATTCAATATGGGCCCAATTAACAGGAGGATTTCCAGTTAGTGTGGTTTCGTCGTTGAAAAGTGGCATGAAGAGTCTATTTGGAGTTGATGAGGTGCTAGTCATTAACCCCACGCTTCGCGTGCTCAACTGGCTGAAGCCATTAACAAAAATGCTGCCCAAACCCTTATCAGGTTCCGGCAGCATATCGTTATCATTCCTTCATTTCCCCTGCTTCGTAAAAAGTCCCCTCCGGTGCATGACCGTAATCAAGCGGTAAAAATCAAGGCTTCCCTGTTCGGGGTTGTTGATCAGCGGAGCGGCCTGATCATAGTTGACCGCTGCCGCAACCGCCTCTTTGGCCCATTCCGGAATACCGGTCTGCTCCATCTTCTCCAGCCTGGCGATTCGGTCCGCTTGCTTCTGCACCATTTCCAGCAAAGCGTCGAACTGCGTCTTCTCTTCGGCTGTCATCGGCTCATCCCCTCCCAACTCGTCAAATCGGTATAGGTCGTAGCTGTCCATCAGGCTGATCAGCTTGTTCGCGTAATTCGGATCGGTGGCATAACCGGCTGCCGCCGCGGCACGGGCCGCTGCCTGTCCCGTCAGGTGGAGAACCCCGGCATAACGGGAGCTGAGCAAAAGTACGGTATGATCTCTGACGGATTCGGCCCAGGAGTTGTATTTGCGAAAAGCCGCGTTTACTTTGACTGGCTTTCCGCCCCGGTATTCGGTTGTGGGCATCGTGATGCTCCCCGCCGGTCCCGAGCCTTTTATGCCGAACAAATTGTTGGCTTGAAGCGTAAGTCCGCTGTTCCCCCAGTCGGATTCGAGCGCTGCTTGCGCAATGGTCAAGGATGCCGCAACGCCGCTTTCCAGCCAGCCGTTTACGGCGGAAGGCGCTATTTTGGCGATAAAGTCATTCCTGTTCATCCCGCCACCTCCACTATATTTAATGAAGCGGCGATATCATCGGCTTGTGCGACACGTCCCAAATTTCTATTCCAGAATTTGTTCGGGATTGGCGGCTTTTTCGATTTTGCTCGTGGTCCGTCCTTCGCTTCCGAGATAAGTTTTATCTATCGGCTTCAAATGGTCGTCAAGCGTATACACGAGCGGAGTTCCGGTAGGAATATTGACGTCGACGATTTCTTCTCTGCTCAGGCCTTCGAGATATTTGATCAAAGCTCTTAGACTATTGCCGTGCGCCGCGATGATGACTTTTTTGCCGGCCTTGATCTGCGGAGTGATTTCGTTTTCCCAGTAGTCTTCAACCCGCACGATGGTTTCCTTCAGGCTTTCGGTCAAAGGAATAAATTGATCCGGCAAGTCCCGGTACTTGATGTCGTTGCGCGGATATCTCTCGTCGTCCGGTGTCAGCGCGGGAGGAAGCACATCATAGCTTCTGCGCCATAGCATGACTTGATCATCGCCGTATTGCTTGGCGGTTGTTTCTTTGCTCAATCCCTGAAGGGCGCCGTAATGCCGCTCGTTCAGCTGCCAGGTTTTGTGAACCGGAATCCAGAGCAGATTCATTTCGTCAAGGATGTAGTCCAAGGTTTTGATCGCCCGTTTAAGATAAGATGTGAAGGCAATATCAAATTCGAATTTCTCCTCTTTGAGCATTTGCCCGGCTTCCTTCGCCTCGCGCACCCCTTTTTCCGACAAATCCACGTCCGTCCAGCCCGTAAACAGGTTGGATTTGTTCCAATCGCTTTCCCCATGTCTGACCAACACCAATTTGTACATGATTTCTGCTCCTTTCCCTTCTAAAATCTCAACATTTCATCTTCATTATACGACTTCAATATCAACTTTTCACATTCGTTTCACCCCTCGCGAATCCATGCATACCGTTCCAGCGCGAGGGCAATATAACCTTTGGCGCTGCCAATACCAACCTATCTTAGAGGAGGATTACAATTCAAATGCACATGAACGTCAGTCCGCAAATCCGTGAAATCGAACAATTGATGCAGCAGTTGGAACAACAAACCCGTCAAGCTTCGACGACTTATCAACAGCTGATGCAGCAGGAGCAGCAAAACGCCATGCAGCTTGAGGAATTGGCCCAACGCGAGCGCAGAGCCGCCCAAACGATTCAGTCCGCGCTCCAAGGGCATCAGACGTGTATGCAGCAATACCAACGCGTTTGTCAATTGACCGGACAAATCGAAAGCATCCTTCATTCCATGACTCCGGCTCAGGGATATATGCAGCCCGGAATCGGTCAAGGCTCTTACACCATGCCAAACTATGGCGCAGGATCCGGCTTCAGTCAAAGCGGCTACGGATCGTCAGGCATGAGCTCTTCGGGCATGGGATCTTCCAGCATCAGCGCTTCCGGCGGCATGGGTTCGTCAATGTCCAGCTCTTCCGGCATGGGCTCCCCGATTTCCGGAATGTCGGGTTCCTCCGGATACAGTCAAAACAATCCGGGCACCCATTTGAGAAGCTATCAGTAAAATCGGGAGGGCTATTGCGGCCGGTATGGTCAGACCATCCAAAAACGCTCATTCTTCGAAGCTGTCCTGATGCGGGCGGCTTCTTTTAATGTCGCCTTTGAAGGGCTGTGGTATAATTGGGAATAATTATAATCAGGTGGAGGACGTCCATGACTAAGCTTATGCTATTTTTCTTTTTATCTTGGCTGCTCGGAAACCCGTTTATCGCCATCCTGGTATTGCTTGTCATCTTCTATTTTATCGATCGGCGATTTATCGGAATATTCCCCAGCATCGGCAAACCCTTCCGCCGTACCCGCCGCATTTCGCGGCTTCGTCAGCAGCTCAGTGTCAATCACTTCGACACCTCCTCCAAGCGGGAACTTGCGGGACTGCTTTTGGAGAAAAAGCGCTATAAGGAAGCGTATGACCTGCTTCAAGAAGCCAAGGATTCTTCAGAATCCTCGGCCGAGTTTTGGGACGATCTGGGCCGCGCTTCCCTTGGTCTTGGACGGACCGAAGAGGGTGTGGAGCAAATTCTTCACGCGCTTGAGCTCAATGAACGCGTAAGATACGGACAGCCTTATTTGCATTTGTCCTCCGCCCTACGCGAACGGGATCCGCAAAAAGCGCTGGAGTATGCGGCCAAATTCGGCCAAATTCAGTCTTCCTCCAGCGAAGCTTATTATTTGCTCGGCAGCCTCTATCTCTCCCTCGGGCGCAAAGAAGAAGCAAAACAAGCTTTTAATGAATCTATAGCCGTTTACCGCAGCTTGCCTAAATACAAGAAACGGCATGAACGGGGATGGGCGCTGCGAAGCTGGTTCCGCAGAGGCGCTTAATGCCAGTACCCATCCGGACGTCAAAAAACCGCCTGCCTGCTCACGTTGCAATGAGCAAGGCCGGCGGTTTTTTTGTATGTGTCTATATAAGTTCAAGAAAAGAAAGTAACCTGGCAAAAGGGTGAGATGTTCTGGCAGAAGCTAAAAGCTTTCTGCAAGAAAGCTGCATCGAAAGCATAGGCTTCGTTCGCCTTTGTGACCGGATTTCTGCTCCATTCGAATTGAGTAAATCAAAGAAATCCGGGCACAACAGCGATCGAAAGAACATTTCACACGGCTGCCCCCATACGTCCAATCATAAGTTCAACTTATATATAGCCAAATCATTAAATATTAATCCGATTCGATATTGCGACGATGGAACGGCCACCAGTTTCCTTGCCCGAACATTTTGACCATGACCGGAATCAGGAACGGAAGCACCACGACAGCGTAGAGCGCAAGGCCCGACAATACGAGCGTGGCAATTTGCAGCATGGACATGACGCCGGAAGGATACATGGAAGCCATGGTTCCGCCTAGTATGATTGCCGCCGACAAAATCACCGTTCCCATATTGCGCATCGAATGCAAAATCGAGTCTCCGACATCCCATTCTTTATTTTCGTTAAACCGGTCCATCAGGAAGATACTGTAGTCGACGCCAAGCGCAACCAGAAGGACAAAGCCGAAGAACGGCGTCGCCCAGCTTACGCCGGAATAGTGGAAAATATCCACGAACACCCACTCGGTGAACCCGAGGGAAGCGTAGAACGTGAGCACCAAAGACAATATAATGTAAACCGGCATCACAAGGGAGCGAAGCAGCAGGACCAGGATGATGAAGATCCCGGCCAGCATCAGCACTACCGTTTTGGTGTAGTCCTCCCCAGAAATCGTTTTGAGATCATTGAACGTACTTGAAACGCCCCCTACGGCAATATCGGCGTTTTCCAGCTTCGTGCCTTTTACCGCAGCGTGGACGGCGTTCAGCACGGGATCGACGTCGTCGATCGCCTGGCGCCCGTACGGGTTGCTGGTGAACACGACATCCATTTTCATGATTTTGCGGTCTTGGGATAAATAAGTATCAAAAACCTGTGCCATTTGCGTATTTTCCATCGCTTCCCGCGGCACGTACCAGCCGTCAAGGCCGTTGTTCGAAGCGCCAACCTCCGTCAAATAATCCTTGGCGCTATCCAAACCGCCGGATACCTGGGTCAGACCGTCTACGCTTTGATTAAGCCCGTCGGTCAACTGCGAGATTTGTCCGGAGAAATCGCTGAAGCCCGTCTGAATTTGCTCCTGGCCATTTTGAATTTGTCCCAGCCCCGTGACGACGTCCGGAATTTTCCCCACGATCTGTCCTTGACCGTCGGCAGCTTGATCCAGTCCTGCCTCAAGCTTCGCGAGGCCCGCGATGATTTGCTCAAGCCCGCCGGCCAGCTGTTTGCTGCCGCCGGCCGCTTTGGCATACCCATCATTCGCTTGCTTCAGACCTGCGGCGGCTTTCCCCAGGTTTTCTTCCACCTGCTGAAGCCCGGCCGCCATTTGAGCCATGCCTTGGCCCGTTTGCGCTACAGTGCCGCGGATGGTTAAATAATCCTGATCCGCTGCCAGTTCAGGGAATTTCCCTTCCAGGCTGTTAAACCGGGCCTGGAGCCCGGTAAGCCCCTGCGAAGCCCCGCTCAGCTGCTCGCCGATTTGGGCGATCCCGCCGCCAAGCGAGGAAACTCCCTCTCCGATCTGCTGATACGATTTGAGCAGCTGATCATGCGCGCCGGCCAAATCCTCGGCGCTTTTCTTCGCCTGCTGAAGTCCCGCTTTCAACTGTCCGGCGCCTATGGAACCGTCGCGGATTCCCTTTTCGATGGCCGACAAGCCGCCGGAAAGCTCGCTGATTCCGTCTTTCAGTTTGCCGGTGCCCTCAACCAGCTTGCCCGTGCTGTCAGCCGCTTCTTTCAGCTTCGGTTCGTTGGCGGTCAGAGAGCCGCTGGCCAGAGCCAAACCGCTAGAAATTTTGCTGAGTCCCTCATTGCCTTGGCCAAGACCGTCGCCAACCGTCTTCACCTGGCTGCTGAGCTCGAAATCCTTGATCACTTCGCCGGTTGGCCGGCTCATGCTGCGGACGCCGGCTACACCGTCGACCTCAGACACCTTCCGGCTGATCACCTCGGCTAGTGCCATATAGTCCGCACTGTCCATTTTTTCGTCGTTTTTGATCACGATGGTAGATGGAAGAGCTTCCCCGGGATCAAAGCTGTCCGCGATAATGTTGTAGGCTTTTACGGATTCGTATTGATCGCCGATTTCTTCCATGCTGTTGAACGATACGTTGCCGCTGTACGAAACCAGGAACGGCACCGTTACGGCCGCTACGATCAGCAGCGCCGCCCAAGGACGTTTCAGGGAGAATGAACCGATCGCGCCCCAGAACCGGTTCTCCTTATGCTCCAGTGAGCCGCGGGTCGGCCAGAACAATCTTTTGCCCAGAACCGCCATAAAAAACGGCACGACGGTCAGCAGCGCCACCAGCATGACGGCGATTCCCACGGCAACCGCTACCGCGGATCGGTACAGCATAAACTGCGACAAGCCAATTGTCGAAAAGCCGACCAGCACGGCGAGGCCGGAGAAGAACACCGTTTTGCCCGCTTTGCGGTAGGTCTGAACAATCGCTTCCCAAGTGTCGTCCGTCTGCTGCAATTCCTCTTTAAATCGGCTGATAAGCAGGATACAGTAGTCGGTTCCGATCCCGAACATGACGGCCACCATAAAAATCTGTGTATACGTCGAAATCGGGAAATTCACTGAGTCGACCAGAAAAGCCACGATCGACTGCGATACCAAATAACTGAGCCCCACGGTCAGCAGCGGAATAAAGGGCGCCACCAGCGAACGGAACACGACGAACAAGATGAGGAGAATAAAAATGACCGTGAAGTATTCCGACTTCTCCAGCCCTTGCTCCGAGCTGACGACCATATCTTCATTAATTTGCTGCTGCCCGGTCAAGTAATGACCGACCTGAATCGAATCGAGCTGATGATGAATATCCGCTTCGATGCTCTTCAGCTCTTTGCCGCCCTCCTGAACCGCCAGTGAGGTCAGAATCGTTTTTCCGTCCTTGGAGATCATTTTGTCCGCCGCTTCCGGCGTGGAGAAAGGATCGGTAATCGAGGCGATGCCAATCGCGGACATATTGTCCCGCAGTGCCGAGACCGCCTGTTCCACTTCATTTTTCTTGTCTTCGGTAATTCCCTTGTCGTCATGAAAGACGAGCGCGATTTGAGTCTCTTTTTTTCCGCCTTTCATATCCGCGACTTCCGCCAAAATTTTCGATGCCTCGGAAGAGGAATAGCCGTCCGGGACGGAAAGATCCCCTTTCTCCCGCACCAAGTTACCCATGGGTGGTGCCGTAACCAACAGTATGGCCGCAATTGCGATCCATAAGAGCAAGATTCCCCACCTTGCCTTCAGGATGAATCTCATTTCCCCGAGCCTCCCTCTGAAATTAATCTGGCCAGCTTCTCAAAAGCGTTGATAAATCCCTCGATTTCATCTTCCTCAAAATGCACCATATAGGTCGACACGACCTTCATGATCTGCTGCTGCGCTTTATGGTAATCGGCTTCCCCGCGCTCCGTAAACGACAAATAGACGACCCGCCGGTCGCCTTCGTCCCGGGCGCGCTGCAGAATTCCCTTGTCCACAAGCCTCGTGATCATTGCGGTGATGGAGCTTTTACCCACGACAAAAGCCTCCGCGAGCTCCGTTGAAGTGCATTTCCCTTGACCTGCGATATAATCCAAAATCTGAAACTGCTCCATCGTCATGTCATCCGTAATAATCTCTTGAATTTCGCCCCTCAGCCGTTTCGAGACAACAAAGAAAGCTTCCATATACCGTTCTATCAATCGCTTGGGCTCATTATCCCCCACGTATCTCCCCCTCCTTTGCCTTGTCCATATAGTTCTACAATAAAACAGTTCGACAATGAAACTATATGTCATCAACCGCCCAAAGTCAAATTTGTGTTGAAAATGCATAATCACCTTATGAAAATTTGCAAAAAGGGATTGAATAAACCTGGCACGCCGTGTTAATATGTGGAAAATAAACGGAAGGGCTTCTAGGGATCCGGCTCCGAAAGGATGGCGAACCAAGCGAAGCCGGTACGGCTTTACCGCCGCGCTACACCGTAAGGATTAAAAGACCTTCGGAAAGTTCCGCCTGCTTAGGCGAAACGGACCGGGGTCTTTTTTGCTTTAGCGGGATAAAACAGAAAAGGGGGGAACACCCAATGCCATCAATTCATGTTGAGCAGTTGAGAAAGGATTTTCGACTAAAGAAAAAAGGGGAGGGTATGGCCGGCAGCTTCAGATCGCTGCTTCGGCCCGAGTACGTGGAGAAAACCGCGGTCGAGGACATCTCTTTCTCCGTAAGTCAGGGAGAAACACTCGCCTTCCTGGGTCCCAACGGCGCAGGAAAATCCACCACCATCAAAATGCTGACGGGGATTCTGCACCCTACATCGGGACGCGCCGAAGTGCTTGGTTGTTGTCCCTGGACCGATCGCACCAAATTATCCTATCATGTCGGCTCGGTATTCGGGCAAAAGTCGCAGCTCTGGTACCATCTGCCGCCGATCGACACCTTCGAGCTGATGAGCCGGATTTACGAGCTGCGCCGCGGCGACTATCTTCGAAGGCGGGATGATCTGATCGAACAATTTGAGCTTGGCCCGTATTTGAACACACCGGTTCGCAAGCTATCTCTCGGCGAACGCATGCGCTGCGAGATTGCCGCCTCATTGCTGCATCGGCCGCAGGTGCTGTTTCTCGACGAACCTACGATCGGGCTTGACATGGTCGTCAAACAGCGAATTCGTGAGCTGATTCTGGAGATGAACCGCGGCGAAGGCACAACGATTTTCTTGACCTCCCACGACGCCGGAGATATCGAAAAGCTCTGCGACCGGGCTATTGTCATCAATTACGGCCGGATGATTTTTGATGATCGGGTAGACGTGATGAAGCGGCAGTTTCTGACGGCCAAGACCGTTAGGCTTGTGCTGGAAGACCTGCCGGGCGGCTTTGTTCTTCCCGGAGTGAACCTCCTTGAGCAAAGCGGAACCAAGCTGACCTTATCCGTCGATACGGAGTTCACTTCAATCGAATCGGTATTAACGGCCATTATGGCAAAACACCATGTACTGGACGTGACCGTAGAGGATCCGCCGATGGAGGAGATCATCACCCGGATGTACGAGAGCGGCGATCAATTGGCTGCCTCTGGAAAGGAGCCTGATGCCGTATGATCTCTTTAAGCAAGCCGGCCAAATACGTCTTTATCGGCAAAATCACGCTGAGGAACCAGCTCGCCTACATCGCGGATTTTCTTGTTCGCTCCCTCTTTTTGCTGCTGGTCATTTATATCTTCCTCCAGCTCTGGCTTACAACGTTTCACGGGGAAGGAGCGGACATCATCGCGGGCTACAGCTTCAAGCAGATCATGTGGTACCTCATCATTACCGAATCGATGGTGCTCGCTTCCCCCAGCCTCTGCACCCGCATCGAGGAGGAGGTCAAAAGCGGAGACGTCGCCTTCAAGCTCGTTCGCCCGGTGAATTTCATCGCATTCCATTATGTCGAATATCTCAGTGAAACGGCGATCCGTTTTATCGTTAATCTTGCGCTTGGCTTGATTCTGGGGCTGCTGCTCATCGGCGCTCCTCCGGCCGGACCCGGAGTTTGGTGGCTTCCGATCGTCGCCTGGGGAGGATTTACGGTGGATTTTCTGCTCAATATGGGGCTTGCGTTGAGCTCATTTTGGGTAGAGGAAACGCGGGGTCTCGAATTCGTGTACAACAAGATTCTGTTTACGATCGGCGGGATGCTGATGCCTTTGGAGCTGTTCCCCGAAACTTTGCAGCAAATCGGACGGTTCCTCCCCTTTCAGACGATTTTGTATTTTCCCGCCAGAACGGCCGTAGCCTTCAATGCTGAGCGGATTCCGGGAATGCTTGCGACGCAGTGGCTATGGATTGCTGTTCTGTCCCTGCTGATCCGGGTAATCTACAGGAAAGGAGTGAGCAAACTGAATGTCAACGGCGGATAATTTTATTGATAAAGGGATTAGTGAATATAACGAGCCGGGCAAGCTCAGACGCCTTTTGCGGTTTGTTTGGCAAAGCTGGAAGTTGAACTTCGCGGGGGCCATGGAATTTCGGATGAGTTTCCTGCTGACGGTCGGGACGATGATTATCAACAATATCGTTTGGATTGTATTCTGGGGACTTTACTTTCAGCGCTTCCCGGTCGTCAATGGTTGGGAGCTGCGGGACGTAATGATGCTGTGGGCCGTTGCCGCCGGGGGATTTGGCTTAATGGCGGTGCTGTTCGGCAATTCCACCCGCATCGCCAATCTTATTGCCACCGGTCAGCTTGATATTTATCTGGCGCAGCCCAAGCCCGTTTTGCTGAACGTCCTGGTCAGCCGGATGTCGGTCAGCGCGATCGGCGATATTTTGTTCGCTCTCATGCTGTACGCCATATTCGGCGACAGAACATTGCTTGGCTTGGTCAAATTCGGTTTGGCTCTGCTGATGGTCACCTTAATCCACATCTTTTTTACCGTGATCGCAAGCTCCCTTGCTTTCTGGTTCGGCAATACGGAGGGTCTCAGCTTCCAGCTCTTTAACGCGCTGATGACGTTTTCCACGTATCCGACCGGCATTTTCAAAGGCTTGGGGAAAATCGTGCTGTTCACCGTCATTCCCGCCGGTTTTATCAGCTACCTGCCAATCGGGCTGCTGCGGAAGGTGGATGCCCCTTTTATGGCCGGGGCGGCGGGGGTAACGGCTCTGCTGTGCATCATTGGCGTTTTCCTGTTTTATCGGGGACTGCGGCGTTATTCCTCGGGCAACAAAATCGGGCTTAGAAGCTGAGGCGTTCGCGTCCGCCTTCTGGCCGGGCAAAGAGGGTGTCCCCAGGTCATTTATGATGGCTTGGGGACACCCTCTAAAACTGACCACAATACAATAAAACAAAGCGGAATAGGGCGGAGGCCCTCTGCCGAATGCGCTAGATCGACTTCGAGGTTTCGCGTCGGAGTCAGAATAAGTCAGCGCGATTCAGCGCGATTCAGAGCAAAAAGGGGATGATGTTCCAGTTACGGCGTCCCTCAAAAATCGCCTCCCGCCGCATTCCCACGCACGTGAAATAGCGATCATTTATGGCCTTATTTTCAAAAGAGAGTCCTCATTCTGAAGAAATAGCATCATTTTATGGCCTTATTTCTTCAGAAGCGTTCCTTTTCCCCCCGATTTTGAACGTTTGGCCGAAAATAGGGCCCTTTTGCGCCGCTATTTCCGGGAAAACACGATCTCGGAGGGAAATAAGGCCCTTTTAGGCCCCTATTCGAGAAATCGCGCCGGTCACCGCCGTTTATGGTCATTCCGGACCGGGACGAGGATGAAAAATACCCCCTTGCGGCGCCCGACCTTTTCCCTTTTCAGTCAAGTCAGTGGTTCGTTCGCCGCATGAGCCAATTTACTTTCGGGACTGCATCTGCAAAGGTATGCTCAAACGTTCAATCTTCCGAAGGTTCTTCGACAATATACTCGCAGCGGAATTTTTCAGGGCCGCCGGGAACTTCGCTAAATCCCGTAATGCGAAAACCGATACTGCGGAAAAACTGCGCCCCCTCTTCGTCGGTAACGGCCAAGATCAGGTCCGGATGCGCGTGTCCCAAGGCATTTAGCACCAAAGTTCGCCCGTAATCCTTCAAACGGTGTTCGGGGGCCACGGCCAGATGAATAATCTCAAGTACCCGGGACGCTCCTTCATCCATCCGGCAGCCGATCAATCCGACGATTTCATCTTCCTCAAAGAATCCGTGCAGTTCGGAGCCTTCCTCCGACGCATACATCCGAACGGCTTCATCCAAGGCTTCCGGTTCAAAATACACCGCATATTCCAGCAGCTCGCTAACGGCGGTTTCGCCCGCCCGTGCATTTATTTGTTCGAACATGGGACCTCCGTCACTTCCGTGCGGCCGTCTTCGTAACCGACAATGACCATATTCGCGATCCCGACAAACAAACCGTGTTCCACGACACCTGCCAGAGCCTTCAATTCGTCGCTCAGCTTGGACGGCGATTCAATTTGGCCAAAGGCCGCATCGACGATATAATTGCCGTTGTCCGTCATGTACAATTCTTCGCCCCGCATGCGGAGCTCAAAAGGAACATCATAGCGGCTTTGCAGCTGTCTCAGCGTCCATTCGTAGCAAAAAGGAACGATCTCGATCGGCAGCTTGAATTTTCCCAATTGGGAAACCATTTTGCCGCTATCTGCGATCACGATAAACTTGTCGCTCTGCAGGGCAACCAGTTTCTCGCGAAGCAAAGCTCCGCCCCCGCCTTTAATGAGGGATAGCTGCGGATCCACTTCGTCCGCTCCGTCAATCGCTACATCAAGACGATCAATCTCGGATGCCGGAACCACGGGAATATTGTATTTTAACGCGAGCTCTTCCGAAGCCTTAGATGTCGCAATCGCCCGGATGCGAAGCCCGTCCTTTACCATTTCTCCGATCTTTTCGATCGCGTAATAGGCGGTTGAACCGGTTCC
Organism: Paenibacillus terrisolis; assembly: GCF_056171975.1. NCBI lineage: Bacteria > Bacillati > Bacillota > Bacilli > Caryophanales > Paenibacillaceae > Paenibacillus > Paenibacillus terrisolis. Next base: position 54,324 of record NZ_JBKFGG010000002.1, read on the forward strand.
GAGCCCAACCGTCATTCCGTCCTTCACCCATTCGGCGGCGCGATATCCTGCAGCCTGCTTTGCATTCATGTTTGACCCCTCCAGATATTAGTGCTGCGATGTTTACATGGGAAATCCAAGCATTATCATATCAAAAAAGACGAAACAAGAGAACAGCGGGTTCAAAGGCAAACCTGCTGTTCTCTTGCGAAATCGCTTATATCGTGATGTTAACCTTGCCGAATTGGCTTCGGAATCCGGGAGGTCCCCTCTATATCGGAATCGGGTTTGACCATGAGCAGCAGCAAAACGACTGCTACAAGCGACACGCCCGCAATTCCGAAAAACAAAGTCATATGCCCTGCTTTGAGCAGAAGGGATATCACGGGCGGTCCCAGCGAGACGCCGACAAACCGCATACTGCTGTAGATGGAAGTGATCGTTCCGCGCATCTCTTTGTCGATGCCTTCCGTAATCAGCGCGTCCGAACTGGGCAGAACGATCCCGATTCCCGCGCCGCATACAATCAGACAGGCAATGACGAAGTAGATGTTATCGAAAAATCCGATCCCGAACAACGCCGCCGTCGACAGCACCAGGCCGGCCACGCCGCACCATTTCATTAATTTTTTGTTTTTGCCGATTTTTTTACCGGTGAAATAGGAACAAAGACATAGAGCGGCAAGCGGGACGGCCAGCACCAGCCCCTTGACGATGCCGTGCAGGCCATGCTTGTCCTCAAGCTGATCCGATAAATAAAATAAAACGCCAAACAACAAAAACATACAGATGCCGCCGATCGCAAAAATTGCGCTTAGCCAACGCTTCTTCTCCTTAAAAACCTTCCATGTGCTCTGCCAAAACTCCGGAAGCGGCTTCGCTTGGCTTTTGCGGTCCGGTTCTTTGACCAAAAACAAGACAAGCAGCAGCGAAACCAGGCACAATACGGGAATGGACAAAAACGGGATATACCAGATCCACGCACCCAATAGCGCCCCCAAAATCGGGCTGAGCACCTTGCCGAACGTATTCGAGGTCTCGATGATTCCCAAGTTCCGGCTCACTTCCTCTTCGCTCTCGAACATGTCGCCGACCAGCGGCAGCACGATCGGGAAGGCTCCCGCCGCACCGATCCCCTGCAGGAAGCGTCCGCCAAGAATAATCCAATATACCGTCATTCCGTTTGCCAGCCAATCCGCAACTCCCGACAAGGCCCCGCCGATCCCGGCGATAATAAGGCTGGGGACGATAATCGTCTTTCTTCCGTATTTGTCCGATAAATATCCGGCAATCGGAATCAGCAGAATGGCGACGAGTGCATATACCGTAATCAGCATACTCACTTTAAAGGATGAAATCCGCAGTTCCCGGGCAATTTGGGGCAGGATCGGAATCAGCATGGAATTGCCGAGCGTCATGATGAGCGGAATGGACGCAAGCGCGGCCAGATCGCCTTTTTTGCTGTCCATGTCTATCATGGCCACCTTTCCCTAACATGTGCATTAACCCGGTTAGTGTCGGCCAAATCGGCAAAATTATTCCCCGGAGCATCGTTAGTTAGAGGGAGACATAGGTTGACGGATCGGTCTCTTGTATAAAACGGCTGGGCTCTCCGAGCGCATAAATGCGCAGCAGGTGCATCGCTCTTGTGCATGCCGTATAGAACAGCTTGCGCTCCGCTTCCCGCGTATAGGCCGCATTGGAACCGTCATAGATCAGTACGGCGTCGAATTCGACCCCTTTGGCCAAGTAAGCCGGAATAATATGAATTCCTTTTTCGAAGGATAAGGTCGTTTTTTTGATCAGCTTGACCGGGAAAAATGCTTGCAGCGCTTCAAACGCCTCCAGACTTTCCGCAGCCGTCTTGCAAATGATCGCAATCGACTCGAAGCCCTCCGATCGCAGCGCTTCGACATCTGGTTGCAGCCGGTCATGGATCTCCATGCGATCGCTTGCGATTCTAAGCTCCGGTTTGGCTCCCGAACGGTTGAAAGGTACAATTGCATCGCCCCCGGGGATCATCCCCTTGGTAAATTCCACGATTTCACGGGTAGAACGATAGCTCTGTTTCAAGGTAATCAGCTCGCTCTCCTGCGCTCCATAGAGGTCGCTGAGGACTGTCGATTGCTGAAGAACCGAAGCGTGAGCGTAGATCGCCTGATTCAGATCTCCCAGCGCCGTCATTCTCGCCCGGGGAAACAGCCTTTTCAAAAAGAAGAGCTGGAAAGGAGAATAATCCTGAGCTTCGTCAATGATGACGTGGCGGATCGAAGTGTTGGAATGGAAGCCCAGCAGCAATTCCTTTAAATACAGAAACGGAGTGATATCCTCATAAAACAGCTCCCCATCCCCAATTTTACGCAGGGTTTGCAGGCTGATTCCTTCCCAATGCTCGGGCAATTTCCCTCCGCTGACTTCCCGCATTAAATCCTGATTTTCAAACAGCTGCAAATACATCTTCGTCACATGGACGAAACGCAGGGATTTCACCCATTTGCGCAGCGGTTTAAGCCGGTCGCTGACCACCATTTTGGCCAAAATCGTCCGCTCGTCGTCATAATCGCTAAACGAGAACGGATCGCCGCTCCCCTTTTGTTTGCGCCGCATGCGCTGATAAGCGCGTTGGTATTCCTCCGTATCGAGAAGCTGGATTTGTTCCTCTACCCAAGGCAGCTCCAGTTCGCCCTTGCCGAAATGCGCCAGTTCCTTCAGCAGCCAATCCTTAAGCAGTTCGCAGCGGTTGGCCAGCCGAATCGCCGGATCAAAAGCGTAAAACTTCTCGGCTATCGCTTCCGCACTCACGACTTCTCTGCCCTGAAAGCGCAGCGGCTTGAACATCATTCCGCGTTTTTCCAACAGCTCTTTATAATGCTCGACGGCTTCCAGATACGAGGTGGACGATTTATAACGGATTCCGCCGATGCGGGTTTGGTACTCCTCGTCTTCTTCGGCAGAAAGCACATATTCGATCTGAATGAACGGATCTTCCAGTTGAAAATCCCGGCCAAGCCGATGCTCCAAATATTCCTGGAATGTCGTTTGCTGCATGTTTTCCTCGCCAAGCTCCGGCAGCACGGTGGACACGTAGCTGTTGAACATCGGGTTCGGGGAAAACAGAATCATTTGATCCGCCTTCAAAATATCGCGGTGCTTGTAGAGCAAGTAGGCTACCCGCTGCAGAGCCGCGGAAGTTTTGCCGCTGCCCGCCGCCCCCTGCACAATCAGCATCCGGCTCCGGTCATCCCGAATGATCCGGTTTTGCTCGCTTTGGATCGTAGCCACGATGCTCTTCATCTGGGCGTCCGAGCTTCGGCTGAGCACCTGCTGCAGCAGCTCGTCACCGATCGTGACGCCGGTGTCGAACATCAATTTGATCTCCCGTCCCCGGATGACAAACTGGCGTTTCAACGTCATGGAACCCGATATGCTCCCCGAAGGGGTCTCGTAGGAAGCCGGACCCGGCACACTGTCATAATATAAGTTCGAAATCGGCGCCCGCCAGTCGTAAACGAGGAAAGATTCGTCACCTTCCTCCAAGAGCGAAGCAATACCCAAATAGATCGCCTCTTCGGGCCCGTCTTCTTCGGCGAAGTCGATTCTGCCGAAATACGGGGATTCCTTAAGCCGTTTCATTTTTCCGAGTGCGGCAAAAGCGTGCTGATGGCTTTTTTCCCGCTCCGAAAGCACCTGGGACTGCTGCCGAAGACTAGTCGATGTCTCGCCAACGTCGTCCGCTTCACTAAAGTTGACGGATACCTCATCCCAGAAATCCTTTCGCATTTCAACCACATCGCCCCGGACCGAACCTACCTCGCTCTCCAAACTGCGAATTCGGGAACCAACTTGATCTTCCACATATTCCACACGCCGCTGCTCTTCCTGCCAAGCCTGATCTGAAGTGTTCATCCTATCGCTCCCTTTGATTAACGATCTACGAAATCTATAGTTGTGAATGGAAAGTCCTGCCGAAGCGGCAGGACTAGTTGGCTATTCCGCAGGCAGCGACAGCGAATGATCCGTCAGCCTGTTCAGCCTTTCCAATTGATGGCCGTATTCATACATCTCCGCCGAAACGATCGACAGACGCAGTACGCCCGTACGTTCCGTCGCATACCAGTCAATCATCCGCCTTAAGAACTCGTCGTTTTCCTGTTCGAATTGCTCCGCCTCATCCACGTTTGGCTTCAGCTTGTCGTCAAACTTCAGCATGATGTGTTCATGAAATTTACTCAGCTTTTCCAAATGCCGGTCGAATTCCAAATTCAGCTCGGGAGGGCGGGTCGCCTGAAAAAAATGCTGCTCCACCGCATCCAGCACCTCATAACCTTTGCGCAGCGTTCTCAGCATCTGCTTGTAGACGACCAACTGTCGCTGGTCGCTAAGTTTGGCTGTCTTCAGCTTTTTGCTCTCTTCCTCCATCAGCTTGTATTTATCCGCGAGCGTATTGATCGTATCCTCCAGGCTCCGTTTCTCGCTGCGGAATACCGTTTCCTTCATCTCGTCCGAAATCGCCGTCCGAAGCAGCAGCGACAATTGATCGAAGGTGGTACGGATTTGCTTCTCGAATTGAATCTTGGGTTTGGGAGGAAAGACGGCGATATTGATCACGAATGCCGACAAAATACCGATGAGGCTGAGCGCAAACCGGTTGAGGGCGAAATCCCATTGCCCCGACGCCTCCATTACGGCGACTACGGTGACGAGCGTAATTCCGATCGAGTCGCTCATTTTCAGTTTCAAACAGATCATGATCACAAGAATACATACAAGTCCGACGGCAATCGGCTCGTTTGAGAGCAGCATCCCGCCCAGCATCGCCAAAACGGCGCCAAGCGTGTTTGTTTGAAGCTGTTCAATCAGATACCGCCACGAGCGGTAAATCGAAGGCTGCATGGCGAATATGGCGGCAACCGCCGCAATAACCGGAGAAGACAGGTTCAGCCAAACGCCGATGTACAGCGCCAGGGTGACGGCAAGCCCCGTTTTGAGCATTCTCGCGCCAAACGTCACGGTTTTTCCTCCTGCTCTTAAAATCCTATTTGAAGAATTTGCTTTATTTTAAGCGTAATTTTAAGAAATATTAAGCATTTTTTCAGATATCCTGCAAACTTTTGGTCAACACTGTTGAAGCAAGACCCAAATCATTCTAAACGAAGAGGTGAAAAAAGTCTATGTACGAGCTGAAATCCCTTGCTCTCAAAGGAACGCTGGCCTTTATGCTCGCCGGCGGCTCCTTGGCCGCTGCGGTGCCTGCCTTTGCCGAAACCGCAGCTCCCGAGCAAAAAACGCAGCAGGAAACTCCAGGCGGGATAAAGGATGAGTCGAAGACGCATCACCAACACCGCCATTTTCTGGGCGGACATATCGTCAAAGATACCGCGGATCTGCTTGGTGTCGAGCCAAAAACGCTGGTGGAGCAATTGAAGCAAGGCAAAACGCTGCTGCAAATCGCCCAGGCCAGCAAAGGCTGGAGCGAGGAAGAGTATTTGCAGAAACTGACGGCATCCGCCAACCGCAATATCGATCAAGCGGTGAAGGACGGCAAAATCGATCAGGAGAAAGCCGCCAAAATCAAATCCCGGCTGCCGGAAAAACTGAAGAAAGCCATTAACCGCTCCTGGAAGGACGAACGCCCGGGCCAACCTACGGTTGAATATCAAAACAATCAAGTAAACTGGAGCCATACACAGCATTAAACCAATGCGCTCAAACAAGAACCATTCAAGATTAAAGAGGCTGTCCCAAGCAAGCTGGCTCATTGGCCAAACCGCTTGCTTAACTGAAAAAGGAATCAAAAGTGAAAGAAACGGCGGTGCCCGGGAGCTATCCCTGCATCATCGTTTCTTTCTTTTGATTCAAATGCTACTTTCAAGTCTATGGTCGCTTCCTTAAGTCAATGACGGGCCGGCGCCGGGTAAGTGAAAGCGATCCGACTTTAAGGCTTGCTTTCGGCAAACCTCGAAGCGGAAAACACCGACCGGCAAACGGCTTTTTTGCAAATAGAGGCATCAAATGGCCTTATTTCGCTCCGAAACCGCGTTTTTCTGAAAATAGCGGCGCAAAATGGTCTTATTTTCGGTGAAACGGCTAAAACCGGGGAAAAAGAAGTCTTTCTGAAAAAATAAAGCCCAAAATGGCGCTATTTATGCAAAAAGGGGCCGTCCAGCGGAGATAGAGCCTTAAAGTACCGCTATTTTAGCGGCAAACTAGCGAGGGGAACGGGAACGGTTAAAAGCAGAGCGAGTTCCAAACGACCGTGGGCTGCCAGTGACCTGAAGTTGCCTGAAGCCCGGCTTTATCCCGTCTCCCCTAAGCTGAAGAACCGAAGGGGGCTGTCCCAAACGCGTACTCAAAGTTTTCGTATGGAATGAGGGTGTCCCCAAAATCATCCTAGATGACAGAGGAACACCCTCATCCTTATGGGCTTTAATTAAGAGAACCGATGAAAGGGTTAATCTCCCCCCGTATCCGGCGAACCTGCTCCCGAGCCTTGAGAACCTCGGCCATCGTGCCCAAAAGGTACTTCCAGAATATCCAGCAGGAACATGAAGACCGGCACCCCAACGATCAATCCCCAAACGCCCAAATAATGCTCGGAAATCAGCAAAATCAGAAACGTGTAAAAAATCGGCAGATGCGTTTTGTCGGACATGAATTTCGGATTCATAAAGTAGGTTTCCAGCGAGTGAACGACGGCTACCATGATCAGGATGTAAACGATTTTGATCAAACCGCCGATTTTGAAGGCGATGGCGCATAGCGGAATCAAAGAGATGATCACGCCCATAACCGGAATGAGACCAAGCAGAAAGATCATGATGCCCAGCGCGATCAAATTGGGAAACCCGAAAATCCACAAGAAAATCGTTGAAACAATGGCGTTAACGAAGGCGATCAGAAATTGAACTTCAATGACTTTACCGAAAGATTGAACGAATTTTTTGCCGAAATATTCGAGCTCTTTGAACAGCCCGCCAATCCGGCTCGCCCTAAATTTGACCGTAAAGTTTGTAACTTTTTCCTTCTCAAGCAGCAGGAACAAACTGAGCACAATGGCAATGAACAAGTTGAGGCTCCATTTGCCGATGTCGGTCAGCGTTTGCACCAGAAAATCGAATCCGTTGGCGAGATAGGAAGACAGATCAATATCTTTTAGCGATTCCATCAGAAAATTCAGAATGACATTATCCGGGAGGACCGGCGGATTCGAATAAAAGGATATTACCTGATTGACGAGATCGGTTACCTCCGTGATAAATACCGGTAAATAATAATAGATCGCCATAACCAGCAGCGTGATCATCACGACATAAATAAATAAAACCGTGACTCTTCGATTGATTTTGACAACCTTCCCCACATTCCGGCTGATAAAATTGTGCAGACGATTGATCAAGTAAGTGAGAATAAAGGTAATTAGCAGCATATTCAGCATGCTTCTGGAGAAATAAAGCACTAAAACGACAAACAGCAGAGCCATCACTCTGCGGAATCCTGCCATTTGAAAAAGTTCTCTAAAAAACGTCATTATCTCTAATCTGCTCCCTCATGTTTATACTCTCTTCTCTGCCAAAGCTATGCATTTATCTTACGCGAATCGGGCATATCAATGCAAATCAAAAACTCAAAAACTTATGCTTTATCACTGTGAAACGTTTTTGCTGTAATGTTGCTTCGCGGTCATGCATAGTATTGCCATTTTCATGCAACAGGCATATAATCTCGTATAAATTGCAATGACGATGACGGAGAAAAGTAAGAAGGATGCGGCCTGACAGGGACGGTGGTGCCGGAGATTGAGAGCACCCCGCGGGAAACGCGCCTTCCGAAGTTCGCTCCAGAGTTGATCCCTGAACTGCCGCTTTAGCGGACATGAGTAGGGAGGTCCGGCCGCACGCCGTTATCCGTGCCCGAAAGCTGAGAAACATTAGGTTGTCTAACGAGGGTGGTACCGCGGATTTTTTCCGTCCCTTGGGAGGCGCCTTTTTTGTTTTTTGAGCCATGTTCATATCCATTCAAACCCATTTTCCATCATGAAAAGGAGAGAGACAAATGAGTGATCAATTGACCCTGCTGCGGGAGCAGCTCGACGGAATCAATGAAGAGTTGCTGAAACTGCTGAATGAAAGAGCTACGGTCGTACGTGCCATCGGAGAAATCAAAGAAAAACAGGGCGTGCCAAAGTTCGATCCGGTCCGGGAAAGAGCGATGCTCGAGGATTTGACCCGCCGGAATCCGGGACCTTTCAAGAATGACGCGGTTAAACACATCTTCAAGGAGATTTTCAAGGCTTCCTTGAACCTGCAGGAAGAAGATCATAAGAGACAACTGCTCGTCAGCCGCAAAAATCAGCCTGAAGATACGCTCATCGATGTGCACGGCACGATCATTGGCGGACCATCCCAGGTTATGATCGCCGGCCCTTGCTCCGTGGAATCTTATGAGCAGCTTCGCACCGTTGCCGCGGCATTAAAGGACGCCGGAATCAAAGTCATGCGGGGCGGAGCGTTTAAACCGAGAACTTCCCCTTACGATTTCCAAGGGCTTGGCATCGAAGGTCTCAAAATGCTGAAGGAAGTGGCGTCGGAATTCGGACTCTCCACCATCAGCGAAATCGTCCATCCCGATCATATCGAATTGGCGGCCGATTACATCGATATCATTCAAATCGGCGCGAGAAACATGCAAAATTTCGAGCTTCTGAAAGCCGCCGGCGAAGCCTCGATCCCTGTGCTGCTGAAACGTGGCATCGCCGCCACGCTGGAGGAATTCGTGCATGCCGCCGAGTACATCGCCGTAAACGGAAATGCCCAAGTCATGCTGATCGAACGAGGTATCCGCACTTACGAGAAATGGACGCGAAACACACTGGACATTTCCGCCGTTCCTTTATTGAAACAGGAGACTCATCTACCGGTGCTTGTCGATGTCAGCCACTCCACCGGACGCAAGGACATCTTGCTTCCTTGCGCCAAAGCCGCGCTTGCGGCCGGCGCCGACGGCGTGATGGTCGAAGTGCATCCCGACCCGCAAACCGCATTGTCCGACGCTGCGCAGCAGCTTGATATTCCGCAGTTCCGGGAATTGTGGGACGGTATCCGCGGCTCTGGTTTGTTCAACGAATAATCATCGAAACGTCAATCGTCCCAAAACGGCCCTGCTCCACTGTATGGGCGGGCAGGGCCGTTTTGGAACTCATTTCAACATTTCAGATCGAACACGACCGGCTTTACACAAACCGGTTTTGATACATTGACCGTATGGCCGGTAAATTTCAGCCGTCCTGTGCCTGGATCTACACGGAAAAGAACGAGCGAATCCGAGTCCCGGTTCGCCGCGATCAAGTAGGCTCCATCCGGAGTGAGGGCAAAATGACGAGGATGTCCGCCTTCGGTTGAGACATGCTCAACATAAGTTAATGCCCCGCTATCCGGATCGACGGCAAATTGAACAAGACTGTCATGGCCTCGGTTCGAGCCGTATAGATAGCGGCCGTCCGCCGAAACGGCGATTTCCGCCGTTGTATTCTCCCCGTTATACTCGTCCGGTAATGTCGGTACCGTGTTCAAAAGTTCCAACCGTCCCGACTGCGTGTCATATGCATAGGCCGAGATTGACGAATTCACTTCATTGATCGAAAAAAGCAGCCGCCCGTTGGGATGAAAGGCCATATGGCGCGGCCCGGATCCCGGCGGAGCCTTTACATCGCCCGCATGAACAAGCTTGCCATTCGTTTTGTCCAGGCTGTACACGGAAATCCGGTCAAGTCCCAAGTCGGCGATCAGCACGAAACGGTTGTCCGGACTGAAGAGCGCCGAATGCGGATGAGGCCGATCCTGTCTTACCGGGTCTGCGCCATGGCCTTCATGCTGACGTTCATCCGTTAATCCGGCAAGTTCTCCGCCTTGACCCAGTTTGACAAGGCCTACGTTGCCGCCGTGATATCCTGAAACCGCGAGATAGCTGCTCTCCTCGTCTCTTTGAATATGCGAGGTGGACGGCTTTATGGTTGTCAATCGGCCCAGCTGGCGCAATTTGCCGCCTTCCGGATCAATCTCAAAGGAAACGACCTCGCCTACTCGTTCCCCATCGCTTGTTTTCGCTTCCGAAATCGCGTACAACCTCCGGCTCTTGCCATCGACATTCAGGAACGTCGGATTTTTCATGCCGGACGCGCCGTCAAGCCGAGTCATTTCCCCGCTTTGCGGGTCCAGCTCGTAAATATATATTCCGGAATCGGCCGGTTCGGCGTAAGAACCGATAAACAGCAATAATCGTTGCTTGGAATCTGCCAAAGCATATTCCTCCTTCCGCAATTTAACCTTGATCAGGAATGTTTCGTACCTCCTTATTTTTCCGTAATTTTAGACAAAAGTCCAGTCCCGGCATCTAAAGCTTCCTTAAAATTTAATACTATGCACCTACCCAAAACCTCCATAATATGATATACTGTAAGCGCTTCCGTAAGCATCATCTAAAGGGGGATTTGGAATGATGAATGTCGGATTTGAGGAAAAAGACGTCTATGCGGATCTCGATCCCCATGATACGTACTTTTTCAAGATTGGGAATCACGGACTGGTTTGCTTTCATGGCAGGAATTACGCTATTAAACAGAGATTATCCGCCGAACAGACCTCGAAACTGATCTCAGACTCTTCGTTCTACCGCGTCAGCACCAACTGCTACGTCAACCTGTTCAAAGTCTCCGACATTCGGGACAACGTCGTGTTGTTCCGGGACGAAAAACACGGAATCAAAACGATCAACGTCTCCAGAAGAAATCTGGGACAGATCAAACGTCTGATGCCGCAATCGGACAGCCGCAACGTTACGGCGGGAGTCAACTGACCTTCGCGCCATGAAGCTTTGCGGTGAAGAAAAAGCAGCCTTAAAGCGTCTCGGGACGCCGAACAGGCTGCTTTTTTCGTGCTAATTCTTCATTCTTATTTCATGTAAAACCGTCCGATCGCTTGCCAAATTTCGCCTGGGTTCAGGCTGAACAGGCCGATCTCCTCTGCAGGCAAATGGCTATTCGGCGCATTGACCAGGTTGATTTGCGGTTCCGGGCAGAAAAAGCCTTCCCGCCCTCCATTGTTCCAGATCATCCATTGCTTGTAGGAGGTTCCTACGTCATAGACCAGCGTAACGCCCAGCTTCGTATCGGTCAGTTCCATCCGGTTTCTGCCGTTTTGCGGCACCGCCGTATAATGGTTGTCCAGCGAAGTGAAAAACGGATTCACGCCTTCCCCTTTAAGCTGCTCCTCTTCCTTCGTTAAAGGCAGGAACGAACCGGTCGGAAGCATCCGTTCGCTCATTTCCCAGTGTTGTCCGATCGTCAGCTTCGCAAGGTAGTCCTTGGCCGCACTGCCCGGCGCAAACGGCGCGTTGATAGCCGTGTGGAACGCAAACAGGCAAGGCATCTCTTCCGTTCCCTCGTTGCGCACGAAGAATTCCTGAGCCAAACCGTTTTTGCTCAGAGTGTACTTCAGTTTAACGGTAAATTTAAAAGGCAGATAACGGTAGGCTTCATGGTTTTCATCAATGGTGACCTTAACCGTCACGAAGCTCTCAAACGGAGTCTGTCCGAAATCCTCCACGGTCCAGGGAGTCGTATGCAAGAACCCGTGCAGATGGTTGCCGGTTGCCGGTTCATTAATCGGAAGATGATATACTTTTCCTCTCCATGGGAACAGGCCGTCCTCATAACGGTTCGGCGGAAACAGCACCGGAATTCCATATACGCCCGGATTGCTCTTAAACGCTTCCATTTCTCCTTCGGCAGGACTGCGCAAAAAATCGTAACCGCTTACGACATCGCGAAAAGCAATCAGATTCCCGCCGATTTCCGGCAGCATAACCGCTTCGTAACGATCCGCTTTAAGCCAAACCGCCTTTTCCCCTTGATAGGATCCTTCATAAGCCGTATTTTGTGACATAATGACTTCTTCTCCCTTCACTGCTCAACTGACAATATAATTTGAACTAATACTTAGCGTATAAAGGCAGCCGTGGGAAATGTCCCTCCGCTCGCAAAGGCGACCACTGCCGTTTCTTCCGGCACATTTCCCACTCTTGCCAAAGCGCTTGTCATTGGTTCAACTTATATAACTCGATTGGATTATACAAAATGCATGCCAAAAAGTCATCCCGACTGCTCACATGTTTCATCGCAAGCGGTTAGTTGTCCCGCAGAATTCGCCGGCCCAACGTTGCCGCCATGACAATCATAACAACGCTGACAACGAGCTGCATGCCGTAAATCTGCATCCATTCCGGCGCCTGGTCGATCCACTCCAGTATTTTCCCACCCAAAAGCGGCCCGAAAAACGCGGAAACTCCCGTAATCGCCGAATACATCGCCATATACATCGGCCGTTCCGATTTCGGTGTGTCGCCGATGATAAAGTTAAACGCGAGCTGGTTGAAGCCGCCCACTCCTACGCCAAAAAACATATTGACGATAAACAGAATCGGCAATACCGGCAAAAATGCGATGCCGCCCCATGCCAACACCGACAGCGCGATAATCGGCAGCGTCCAAAGCAGCAGACGCCGGTTGCTGTACCGGGAATTAAGCGTGCCCCATGTATAAAAGCTCAGCATCATAAACACCGTCTGCGTTACACTAAGAAGCGAAATCGTCTGGTAGTTGATGTGCAGGAGCTGCAGCATAATGTACGAATACAGCGGCACGACCAGGTTTTGCAGAAAAAGAAAACTTCCCAAAAACAAAGTCGATTTGATAAAAGCCCCGTCAGCCAGCGGCTTTTTAACCATCGGCCAGAACTTGCTTTCCACGGACCGTTCAAATTTCATGTCAGGATAAATCATAAAGATGATGATATTTCCCGTAATTCCGAGCCAAACGACAATGTAAAGATACAGGAACCCCTGTCCTCCGGGAAAATGGTCAAGCAGCATGCCGCCCAAAAACATGGTTAAAGAGTTCAGCGCATTCAGCACGGTATTGCGGATGCCGAAATATTTGCCCCTCACCTTCGCAGGGACGATGTCGCTGATCATCGAGCTCCACAGCATCCCGCTGATCGCGTTAAAGATAAAGGCGACGATATAAACGCCGATAAAGGCTCCAACCCAAATCCGCTGCGGAAAAATAAACGGAATCAGGCCCGTGCTTCCCCACAGAATGCGGTTTATGGCAATCGTCAGCACCAGCGTGAATTTTCGGCTTTCCAGGCGCTGAATCAAAAAGGCAGTGAGAATCTGGAAAATGTTGACGAACGTCGAAACGGCCAGCACAAAACCGATCTGCCCCGAGCTCGCCCCCAAATAGAGCAGATACCCCGTCAGAAACTGCCCGCCGAGCAGGGTTTGAAAAATAGTGGAAGGAACCCCTTCCCAGGTGGCGATCGCCAAATCTTTCCGCTGCTGAGAAGCTTTGCGCTTTACCAGCCGTCTCCGCTGAAAAATGCTTATCATGATGACCAAAAAACTCCTTTTGCCTATGCCCGATTATGCCGCTTTTTCATTGGGAAGGTTTTCCGGGAATCCCGGAAAATTTGCTGTCCCCGTACATAAAACTCTTCAATTTATACATACTTCAAATGTCGCGATTCGTTTCTATCCAAACCAAAAATATTTTTAAACGAGTTAAATTAGAAGAATGGAGTGCAACAAGGATGCGCAGTTCAAATTTAAAAAAGATAGCCCTCACTCTTCTTGCGGGTTCAATGCTGCTCGTCGGCGTCTCCTGCAATGTCCGGCCAACGGGAAACAATGTACCAAACGCTCAATCCGCAACCCCGGTTAAGCCTATCCCGGTTCAAAAGGAATGGATCCAAGACCGCCAAGGAACCGCATGGATTCCTCTTCATCAGGCCGCCGATTCATTGGGGCTTCGCATGAGAGATGACGGAAGTTCCGCAAAAATCGGATATTCCGACGTTATATTCGAAGTTACGCCGGGCCAGCGGCACGCTCTTTCCTACGGGAGTAAAATCTCATTGCCTCAAGCTCCATTGCGCCAAAACGGAAAGGTTTATCTGACCGCCGACTCCCTTTCGTCCCTGCTGCAAGCCAAAGTTCTTCTTGATCATAAATACGGCTCCCTGCTGATCGACCACATTCCATCGGTTCAAAGCGAAAATGGCAGCGGTCCTATGCAGATCAAGGCGAACCGTTTCGGGATCTTCGGCATTGCCGGCAATCAAAGCGAGCTGATCGCATACGCCAAGAAATTTCTTGGCGTTCCATACGAATTTGGCGCGGCGCCTTATGAGCAGTCCAAAACTTTTGACTGCTCCTCTTTCACCCAGCACGTCTTCGAAAAATTCGGAAGAGATCTTCCGCGTTTAGCCAGGGATCAATCCAAAACAGGCATTCCCGTCACCCGCAGCAACCTACAGCCGGGGGATCTTGTCTTCTTTACCGTTCCCGGCCGGTTCAAAAGCGACGCGGTCGCCGGACATGTCGGCATCTACATCGGAGGCGGCCAGTTCATTCATACCTGGGGAGATCCGGGCGTTCAAATCAGTTCACTGGACTCCGGCCACTGGAAAGATGTACTGCTTTCGATGCGCCGGGTACGCTGAACCGTAACTTTCAAGACTTGGGCCAAGGGGGACATACCCTCCTTGGCTTATTTTACGAGCTCCCGCCCGGCAAAAATTCCATTCGATCCAAATACCAAGTATAATGAATGTAAGCGCATCTTTCTATAGTATTTATGTACATACCGTGCCAAGAAATCAGAGGAGAATACCATGGACAATTTAAAAGAAGCTTATGAACGACTTGGCCTTCCCGAAAACGCCGGCCGCGAGGAAGTAGAGAAGGTTTTTGAAATTTTACTGAGACAATCCCGCACCCGTCAGAACTCGGAAGTTTCCGCGGACGAAGTGAACGAATTTGAGGCAAAGATTACGGCCTGCAGGTTGATCATTCAGGCCGACGATCAGCGAAAAATCGAAGAAAAAAGCCGCAAGCGTTATGATAAATGGGGAAGATTTGCCGGGACCGCCGAAAAAACCGAAGATTTTTTCCGGCTTCACAGAACCCAGGTCATTATCGGCGTCATTGCTTTGATCGTGCTAATCGTGGGCACCAACATGTTCATCAACCACCGGCAGGAACAGAAAAGGCTGGCTGCCTTGCCGCCTGTCGATTTATCCATTCTGATGATCGGCAATTTCATGGCAACCGATCCCAGCGGAGATACCGCCGAGCTGGAAAAGGCCATGACAGAGCAGTTCCCGGAATTCAAGCGTTTCTCTCTGCAGGTTGTTTATTTGCCTGCGAGCGAAGATTCGTCGTCGGGCATGGGAAGCATCGACATGGCGTACCAGCAAAAGGCGTTGGCTATCCTTGCCACCACGCATCCGGATATCTATATCACGGACAAGGCTTCATTTGATTGGCTTGCAGGAGGCGGGGCGATGAAGAGTCTGGATGAGGAAGCCAACGGCGTCCTAAAGCCTCTTCTAAAGGAAGGGGCCGCGCTTAAGGGCAAGTCGGAAGATGATACCTCGGAGCACATTTACGGGATCGACGTTACTTCAAGTCCGCTTGTCGGCAAGCTGCCGCTGAACAAACAGGACATGATCGTATCGCTTCGTCTCGATACGAAAAATACCGATAAAGCTCTTCAGCTGATTGAAGGCTATTTAAGCAAGTAAAGAAGATCCGCCCCGTCCTTTCCGTCCCCCTTATGAATTTCCGGGATTGAATTTTTGGGGCGGATCTATTATTATGAAACCATAAACGCGCGTTTACAGAAAGTAGGGACCTTCAATGCGCAGCGAAGATATTGCCAAATTAGCCGGGGTGTCCCGCAGTACCGTCTCACGGGTCATCAACAATTATTCCAACGTGCCTGAGGCAACCCGGGCCAAAGTGCTCAAGGTGATCGAACAGCATCAATACGAGCCGAACAGCTTTGCGCGGGCGCTTGCCGGCAAACGGACCGACACCATCGGATTGTTTGCCGTGAGCATGAATGAGCAGGAAGATACAAGCCGTATTTACCAGAACAGCTACTTCGCTCCGATCGTCGATCTGGTGGTCGATACGGCGAACTCGCGCGGCTTTTACGTTCTCATTCATACGGTCTATTCGCCGGGCGATTTTCAAAAGATCAAGCAGGCCTTCCAGCAGAAGCGGATCGACGGAGGCATTCTCGTCGGCACGCAGAAGGATATCGATCTCGTCCGGGAACTCGTGAATCAGGAAGCGCCTTTGGTGCTGATCGATTACGATATCTCCGAAATTATGGCCGAACGCCTGAACAAGAGCCATCTGGCCGTCATCAACTCGATGGATTACGAAGGTACCGTGGAAGCCATCGAGTATTTGATCGGAATAGGACACCGTGAAATCGGGATTATCAAGGGCAGCATGAATACCTACTCGGGCCGCGAGCGTTACGTTGCTTACGAGCATACCCTACGCAAGCATGGCCTTCCGCTTCATGACGAATTTGTCCTGGAGGGCGAATTTTTGAAGGAACGCGCCTATCGCGAGGTGCACCGGCTGCTGGATCAAGGGGCATTGCCGACGGCTTTGTTCAGTTCCAACGACGACATGGCGATATCCGCGATGGAAGCGTTTGCGGAAAGAGGAATTATCGTTCCGGAACAGCTGTCAATCATTGGCTTCGACGATGTGCAGCTCGCTTCCCGGGTTACGCCGAAGCTAACCTCCGTCCGTCTGCCGGTTGACGAAATGGCCAAAGCGGCCGTCGTTAAGGTCATTGAGTTATGCGACACCGACGATCCGACCTTTAGCACCGTCAGCTTCCCCAGCCGTCTGGTGATCAGAGATTCCTGCAAACCGCTGTCTTAACGTTCTTCCTCCTTATACGTTTCTTTTAAGTATAATGGGGAAGCTTTTGCAGCAAAATAAACGCGCGTTCATAAATGAAGGGAGACAATAATCGATGAAATTCGGAGCTTTTGACGACACACGTAAAGAATATGTCATTACTACCCCGCAAACCCCTTATCCTTGGATCAACTACCTTGGAAACGAGCAATTCTTCGGGCTGATCTCCAACACGGCAGGCGGCTATACCTTTTACCGTGATGCCCGCTTGCGCAGATTGACCCGCTATCGCTACAACAATATTCCGCTGGATACCGGCGGCCGCTATTATTATCTCCACGATCATTCGAACGGCGATTTCTGGACGCCGGGCTGGATGCCTGTAAAACGCGACCTCGATTTCTATGAATGCCGTCATGGCCTGGGATATACGTCGATTACCGGCGAACGCGGCGGCGTTTCCGTCACGCAGCTCGCTTTCGTGCCGCTCGGATACAATGGCGAGGTTCACCGCCTTACGCTCAAGAACACCAGCAGTGTTGAAAAAACGGTCTCCCTTTTCTCCTTTGCCGAATTCTGTCTCTGGAACGCTCAGGACGACATGACCAACTTCCAACGCAACCTGAGCACCGGAGAGGTCGAAATCAAAGACTCCGTCATCTATCATAAAACGGAATACCGCGAACGCCGGAACCACTACGCATTCTATTCCGTCAACCGCGCGATTGACGGCTTCGACACGGACCGCGAATCGTTCGTCGGGCTGTACAACGGGCTGCATGAACCGCAAGTGGTCGTCGACGGAAAAGCTTCGAATTCGGTAGCCAGCGGCTGGTCCCCGATCGGTTCCCATGAAGTGAAGCTAACGCTCGCTCCCGGTGAGCAGCAAAGTCTCGTCTTCATCCTCGGATACGTGGAAGTTCCGGAAGAAGATAAATGGGAAGCCCCAAGCGTCATCAACAAGAAACCGGCCGAAGCGATGATCGCACAATTTGCGACCGATGCCGACGTTGACCGCGCACTCGACAAACTTGCCGCTTATTGGGACGGTCTGCTCTCCAAATATCAAATCCAAAGCGGAGACGACAAATTGAACCGCATGGTCAATATTTGGAACCCGTATCAATGTATGGTGACGTTCAACATGTCCCGCTCCGCCTCCTATTTCGAATCGGGGATCGGCCGCGGCATGGGCTTCCGCGATTCCAACCAGGATTTACTCGGCTTTGTCCATCAAATTCCGGAAAGAGCGAAGGAACGGATTCTCGATATTGCCGCCACCCAGTTTGAAGACGGCAGCGCCTACCATCAATATCAGCCGCTCACCAAAAAAGGCAACAACGAAGTGGGAACGGGCTTTAACGACGACCCGCTTTGGCTGATTCTCGGAACCGCGGCCTATATTAAGGAAACCGGGGATACCAGTATCCTGGATGAGCAAGTGGCTTTCGACAGCAACCCGGACAATACCGCAACCTTGTTCGAGCACTTGAAACGTTCCTTCTACCATGTCGTGAATAACCTCGGACCTCACGGCTTGCCTTTAATCGGCCGCGCCGACTGGAACGACTGCCTCAACCTGAACTGCTTCTCCAAGGAGCCGGGGGAATCGTTCCAAACGACGGAAAATATTGAAGGCCGCAACGCCGAATCCGTATTTATCGCCGGCCTGTTCGTCTTCGTCGGCCCGGACTACGCGGAAATTTGCCGTATGCGCGGTCTGCATTCCGAAGCGGCCGATGCGATCTCCCAAATCGACAAGATGCGGGCGACGACGCTGGAGCACGGCTTTGACGGAGACTGGTTCCTGCGCGCCTATGATCACTTCGGCGATAAGGTAGGCAGCAAAGAAAATGAAGAAGGCCAAATTTTCATCGAGCCGCAAGGCATGTGCGTCATGGCCGGAATCGGCGTCGAAGAAGGCCTCGCGGACAAAGCCATGACTTCGGTAGCGGAACGTCTCGATACCAAATACGGGATCGTCCTGCAGCAGCCGCCGTATTCCAAGTACTATCTGAACCTTGGAGAAATCTCGACGTATCCGCCGGGCTACAAGGAAAACGCCGGGATCTTCTGCCACAACAACCCATGGATCATGATCGGGGAAACCGTACTCGGCCATGGCGATCGCGCATTTGAAATTTACTCCAAAATCGCGCCGGCTTATCTTGAGGAGATCAGCGAAGTTCACCGCATGGAGCCTTACGTCTATTCCCAAATGATCGCGGGCAAAGACGCCGTCCGTCATGGCGAAGCCAAAAACTCCTGGCTAACCGGTACGGCTGCATGGAACTACGTTGCGATTACGCAAGCCATCCTCGGCATTCAAGCCGATTTTACGGGCCTCAAGGTTGATCCTTGCATCCCGACCGCTTGGGACGGCTTCAAAGTATCGCGCGTCTTCCGCGGCGACACGTACCTGATTCAAATCAACAATCCGGATCATGTGTCCAAAGGCGTAAAGAGCCTGACTTTGGACGGCAAACCGGTGCAAGGCAACGTGATTCCGCCTGTCCTCGACGGAGGCGTTCACGAAGTCGTCGTCGTTCTCGGTTAATTTCGAACCACCACCCACCCATACTTTTAAAGCCTGCACCTAAGTGCAGGCTTCTTTTTATTTTCAGGACCGCTTAATAGCGGCATCAGGTGCGAAGGCATTTTTATTCATTCAGGCTTCCTTCTCTCACATTCTCTAATAATTGAATGATTTTCCGATGAGTCTGAAGCATATGTTCGATATCTTCCTCAGGCACTTTCAATACGGTCGAAATCGCCCCGGTATATAAAACATCGGTTTGACGGTGCACTTCCTCCCCCTGCTCCGTGATTTGCAGAACGACGGATCTCCGGTCCTCTTCAGACCGCTCGCGCCCGACCAGCCCGGCCTTCACTAAACGATCGATCACCCCGCTCACGGTGCTGTTTCCCATCCGCATCTCCTCCGCAAGCTCGGTGATGCCGATACCCGGATGTTTCAAAATAATCTTGAGCGCTAGAAATTGAATTCCCGTGATGCCGTAATTATCGGCCTGTTCGGTCAGCAGTTGGAAAAACGCCTTCATTACCTCCCGAAATGATTCCACAATGTCGTGCATTTTTTGGTTTTGATCCAAAGCTCCCATCCTTTAAATATTTATTTTTATAGTCTTTAATATTCCGTATACGAAATATTATTTATTATCGTTAATCAAACAACTTTTCGATTCGATTGTCAAGATTGAAATTTGCACTATTACAGGGTTTAAGCATTGATTTTCAGAAGAATTCGTTCTATCGCCTTTGCTCGCTAAATGATATAATCATGGTAGAAATATCCTATATATTCGAGGAGGGCTTGATTCCTATGTCTTGGTTCAACCGACTTCCCTTGTCTAGCAAAATTTCCGCTGCCTGTTATCTGGTTGCCGCTCTATTCGCCATCCCCGCACTGGTCGTTTTCGTGGTGCTTGGCCATGTATTACCGGGAATATTGCTGATCGTTATTTTGATTGCGCTTACATTTCCATTGTCACGCTATCTTCGGAAAGCGCTTACCGATTCCTTCAGCGACATATCCAACGCCTCCGCGAAAATTGCCAAGGGTGATTTTACCGGCCGGATCATGGAATCCGGAGGCATGGACGATCTCAACCGTTCCTTTAACGGCATGGTGGACAAGCTGCGGAAGATTCTGCAGGAAACATCCGATATTACCCGCAAGGTCATGGATTCAAGCCGGGGCATCTCCGACCGGAACCAGGAACTCATCGAAGTTATGACTCAAGTGACTCACTCCTCCAGCGAACTAGCGCTCGGAGCCAATTCGATTTCCGAAGACGTCGGCGGAATGAAGGATTCGATCGGGGAAATCGAAGAAAAAGTAAGCAATTACACCGATTCAACCCGCGAGATGAACCGCCGTTCCATCGAAACGCTAAAGCTGGTCGAACGAGGCCGGGAGTCCGTATCCAACCAGGCGAAAGGCATGCGGAGAAACATCGAAGCCACGGAAAAAGTCGCGGGCTCGATTGAAGCGTTGGCCCATAATGCCCAAGGCATTACCAAAATCACAGCCACGATTTCGGAAATTGCCGAGCAGACCAACCTTTTGTCGCTGAACGCCTCCATTGAAGCGGCACGCGCGGGAGAACACGGAGCGGGTTTTGCCGTCGTTGCCCATGAGGTTCGCAAGCTTGCGGAAGAATCAACCTCATCCACCAAGGAAGTATTCGGCTTGGTTCGCAGTATCGAGCAGGATGTTAAACAAGCCGCTCAAAACATTAAAATAAATGAAGAAGTCGTTCGCGAGCAAAGCGCTATGATTCGCGAAGCCGAGCAAGTTTTCCAAGAAATCGTGCAAAGCGTACAGTATATCAGCGAGCAAATTGCCGCATTCTCCAAAGAAAGCGAATCCATGCTGGAAAGCGCGCAAAGCATCTCCATGTCGATCCAGAACATTTCGGCCATTACCGAGCAGTCGGCTGCAGGTACTGAGCAGGTGTCCGCATCCATGAATGAACAGATTACCTCCATCCGGTCCATGGCGGAAGAAATCGAAGCGATGAAAAATGCCGTCTTCCAGCTGCAAAAAACGATACATATTTTCAAATTTTAACTTATTCAAAACCAGGAATGTGAAGAACCCCGTTTCCATGTATCACGGAAACGGGGTTCTTCATGTTTTTGCGTTAGAATTGCATTGTCTCCGGTTCAGGCTTATTTTACAGCCTTCAGCCTTACGGCCATGCTGCTGAAATCGCCGCGCACCCCATCGACGGACAGCCCCGCCGCCATCAGGCGGTCGCCGCCGTAGACTTCGCCCGTTCCTACCAGTTCGTAGTCCTTGGCGGGATCAAGCCCTTCCAGCTTGACGGAGCGAAGAGGACCGTTCGGCTCGGCAAGCACGCGGAAGTAAAACAGCAGCGCTTCGTTTTGATCCGGGCTAACAAACATCCAAGACGTGTCATTGCCCTCGAACGGGCTCTTCAGCCGGTACATATCCCCCTGCTGAACAAGTCCGCGAATTTCTTTATACAGGGCGATTTGACCCTTCGCCGTCTCTTTCTCTTCCTCCGTAAACCGCGTCAAATCCAGCTCGTAGCCAAAGTTGCCGGACATTGCGACATCCCCGCGGAATTTGAGCGGAGTCGTCCGCTCCACCTGATGGTTAGGCACCGCGGATACATGCGCTCCCATCGTCGAAACCGGGTAAACGATACTTGTACCGTACTGGATTTTCAGCCGTTCCACCGCGTCGGTATCGTCGCTTGTCCAGGTCTGCGGCATATAATACAGCATTCCCGGGTCGAAACGTCCGCCGCCGCCGGAGCAGCTTTCGAACAGAATATGCGGGAACTCGCTTGTCAAACGTTCCAGCAGCTCATACAAGCCCAGCATATAACGATGGGCGGTTTCCGACTGCTGCTCGGCAGGCAGAAGCGCCGAACCGATTTCGGTCATGTTCCGGTTCATGTCCCATTTGACGTAGGATACCGGTACCGACGAGAAAATACCGCTCAGCCGTTCATACAGATACTCGCGTACGTCCGATCTCGACATATCAAGGACAAGCTGGCTGCGGCCTTCAGTGCGGCGACGGCCTTCCACATGCAAGCACCAGTCCGGATGGCTGCGGTACAAGTCGCTGTCCGGTGACACCATTTCCGGCTCAAACCAGAGGCCAAACTGCAAGCCTGTTCCTTCAACCCGCTCGGCCAAATCCTTAAGACCCGCCGGAAGCTTGCGGCGATCCTCGAACCAGTCCCCAAGCGAGCTGTTGTCCGAATCGCGGCGCCCAAACCAGCCGTCATCCAGCACGAACAATTCGATGCCGAGCTCCCCGCCCGCTTTGGCGATAGCTTCGATTTTGTCGGCATTGAAGTTGAAATAAGTCGCTTCCCAGTTGTTGACGAGAATTGGCCGTTCCTTGTCGCGATGTTCGCCCCGGCACAATCTTGTACGGTAGAGCCGGTGGAACGTGCGGGACATCCCGCCAAGCCCTTCGGCGGAATAAACCATGATCGCTTCCGGCGTTTGGAACGTTTCGCCCGGAGCCAGTTTCCAGGAGAAATCGAACGGATTGATCCCGAGCGAAACGCGGGTAGTTCCGAACTGCTCCACTTCCGCCTCCGCAATAAAGCTTCCGCTATAAATCAAACTGAAACCGTACACCTCGCCCTGCCGTTCCGTAGCATCCGGACGAAGCAGCGCCAGAAATGGATTCAGCTGATGCGAGCTTGAGCCTCTCCGGCTGCCGATTCCGGTGACGCCCGGAGCCAAACGTCTGCGCTGAACATGGCGTTCTCTCGCCCAGGCCCCCGACAAATAAAGCGCGTCATAAGCGTCGTCCGCAAAATCGATCGAAGCGCTAAGCGCCCGTTCCAATTGTACCGGCTCGCCGCTTTCGTTGATGATCTTGGCCGATCTGGCAATCGCGTCAAAATCGGCAAATACGGTATAGCTGAGCAGAACCGTCAGCCCGGACACCGCGTCATGCAGCTCCAGTTCCAGCGTTTCGGCTTCTGTGTCCTGCTGGGCGTATACGGCTGGAAGCCCTTCCAATTCCGGTTTTCCGGAGAAAATCCGATGGGAACGATATACGAGTTCGGTAGCGCGTGTTCCGTTCGCGAGCCGCACTTGATAGGCCGGACTCCGAAAATCGCTGGTTCCGTATTGCGGATATTCCTGCGGCAGCGAATCCAGCGAAATCGACCAGTCTTCCTTTACCGGATTGGGGCTGAAGGAAGAACGCTCCTGAAGCTTCAGCATTCCGGCAAGATTTCCGTCGTGACGGAGTTTGGCGCCGAAATACACGTGTGCGGCATAGCCGCGGACAAGTCGTATGATATAGCTGGTATGACGGGATTGCAGATGAAAAAGCCCATTTGCTTCATCGAAAATAATCGGCATGTTGTGATCCTCCTGAAAGGTTCTAATCTGTCTTTTTGTGAATGTTTCTTCTCCCATTCTACTATGATAACCGGGAGGAGTAACGGCAATAAAGTGATCTTCTACATGGATTTTTGTGCCTTCCATGCGATTTCATGCCGAGTCCTGCTAATTTTTTCATAGAAGAGCATCGAGTCCTTTTGAACCATACGCTTGACGACATGAATGAAAAACCAAAGGTCCATCAGAAGCACGACGACTCCCAGCATCAACCTAGACAAACCGTCAATAGGATCGGGGGTGAAAACCACCAGACGGTTCAGACCAAGCAGTACCCAGTATAAGATTCCGTAGCGAACGATCAGCGCGGGAAGTCCGATTTTCTCTTTTCTTGACATTCCCGACAAAAGCCGGCTCTTGGATCCCTCCGGCCCGATGCCTGTCAACCTGATGCGAACCAGCCATTTGCCGAAGCTGCACCCGCCCGTAATAAACGGAACCAGCATAAAATAGAAGCCCGTCGTAACAAAGTAGCTCCCCGGCACCCGCATCCGGTAACAAACGATCATAATCGCCATCCAGATCACGAAATCGAACATCCAAGCCAGCCCGCGGCGGGTGTAAGAGACCCTTTGGGTTGACGGATCCACTCCATGGTCAAGCCGCTCAATCCGGGGCAGCAGACCGGACAGCCACTCGGCAGTCAGAAAACCGATCATCCCGCCTAGTGTATTCGTCATGAGGTCATCGATGTCAAATATCCGGTAGGCATGCTCGAATAGGCCATAAATCCCTGTAATTTGTGTCATCTCAAAGAAAAGAGACAGCAAAAACGACAGGATCAGCGTGCGAACCGGCCCAAAGCGAAAATAATAGCGAATCAGCATGCCGAACGGAACGGTTAAGATGATGTTAAACAAAACCTGCAAAAATGCGCGTTCTTGGAGCAGATGCCAGTAAGTCGAAGGCTCCCCTTTGACGACAGCCGTTTCTTTTAAAAAATCCTGAATGAAGTTGAAAGGAATCATCTGAACCGCTCCTCCCGGGAGAGGCGGATTGCTTCGGCTCGAAGGCAGAGGCAGCATAACCAGAAATACGGCGTTCATCAGATAAAGCAAAAACAGATAAAGCACCAAAGCCCTGACTTTATTGATATAGCCGTGCCGGCGGTATTGGACGACGAGAAAAGGCATCGTGAACAGTAAGGCCGCGACAGGAAAAGCCATAAACGCGTAGGAAATCGGAAACAGGTACGTTTCAATCAAAAAAATACACCCTCTATCTATAATCTGAACCAATCATGCCGCGCATAATCAGCCATGTGAAAATTGGTTTTCATTATCTTATCATAGGACGTATTAAGTCTCGTTTAAGTTTAGTTTAAATATACGCAGCGCTCCGTTTACGCAAAAGAACCGGAAACCGCCCGCGGGCAATTTCCGGTTCTTCTTTCGTTCGGTTTATTATTATGTTTCGGATTTGTTAGGATCTGTCCTCAGAATCTGGCTCACCGATTTCTGCATCCGCTTCCGGAGTTGTCGCCGGAGCCTCCGGCGATTGCAGCCGGTGCTCCCTCAGCCCTTGATCTCCACGGGGTCGAACATCGGCGTTCAGGTTCGAGTCCGTCCACCGCACCGCCCGTTTGGCTCTCGCTCCGGGAAATTTTCGCCGCAGCAGCCATACGATTACCAAGATGATAGCCGCAATCACAAACACCGGCAGGGCTGCCGCCAAGACGACGATCAGCCACTGAAGCAGCGTGGAGAGGACTTCGATACTTCCGGTCAACGCATTTTGAACTCTTTTATACAGTGGAGCGTCTTCATCGTTTTTGACGAGCGCGGCTTCCACCGGCTGATAGATTCGAATCTCGATGGTCGAAAACGCTACGTTGCTGTCAATATAACGCATCCGGCCTTTGATCTGTTCGATCTCCGTCTGAATCCGCTCCAACTCCTTCGAAAAAGCCACCAGATCGCTCGTTTTCGTCGCTTCGTTCACGAACTCAAGATATCTGGCTTCCATCGCCTGCTTCACCTTGAGCCGGGAATCCAGATCGACGTATTCCTCGGAAACGTCCTGTCCCTGAATGCTGCGCTGCATCGACTCGGATTTCAGTTTCTCCAACTGATCGAGGAATGAGGAAAATCCGGAGGCCGGCACCTTGAGGATAAAACTTCCTCCCTGCTCATGCTGTGACTCGCTTTCGTTAAACTCCACGATATAACCGCCGGTTAACGTCACCAGATTGCGGATCTCGGTTTGGGCCTTTCCGTAATCTTTAACTTCCATGGTCACATTGGCGCGGTAAATCAATTTTTTGTTCAATCCGGCGGACGTATCCGAGGCTTGAAATCCCGGAACGGACTGATTTGCGGGCGTAACCGCCGTATCGGAAGTCTTGTCTGGCGCTTGGACGCCGCCGTTACTTGTAGATTGCGCGCTTTTCTCGTTGGTTCCGCCGTCCGCTGCAGGTTTTTCCGCGGCGGTATTGGCAACCGCCGAAGCATTCTCCGAAAAGCTTTGGGAAGTAGCGGCGTTGTTCCTATTGCCCGCATCGCTGCAGGCGCCTAGAAGTAAAGATAATACCGTTCCCACAATTGCTGCCTTCATTCCCCATTTCTTCATTTTGAATGACCCCCTGAATCGACATTTGGAGTTGGCCGTAACCCGTTTTCTCTTTTTTCCGGGTAAAATGTCTTAGCGATCCCTGTAATTCCCGGTTTTTGTGTTTGATTCCAGTTACAAAAGCCGTCTCTTATATATACTAACGCATCCAGGGTTTGGAAAGTTGCTGCTTCCGCTCCCCTATAATATAAGGGAACAAAAGGACGCTATTGGAACGATATCGCTCGTTTAGCGTGAAATAGAGGCCAGAAAGGGCGCTATCTTCCCGAAATACGGGAGAATGGCCGATTTTTGCACCGTTTGGCGGAAAATAAGGCCCATTCATTCCCCTATTGATGCACAGCACGCCGGGATCCGGGAAATAAGATCAGAACGTGCCGCTATTTTATGGTGCAGCGGTTTACTTCTGGTTCGACTCGTCTAATGCTTGTATTTTCGCAGCACGATCACCGCGTTATGTCCCCCAAACCCGAAGGAATTCGACAGACCGATTTCCAGCTCCGCGGTCCGGGCCTGATTAGGCACATAATCAAGGTCGCATTCCGGATCGGGATGCTCCAGGTTGATCGTCGGAGGAATAATCCCCTCGTTTAACGTCTGCACAAGCGCAATCGCCTCCGCTCCTCCCGCCGCCCCGAACATATGGCCGATCATCGATTTATTGGCGGTAACCGGGATTCGGCCCGCCTGCTCGCCGAACATTTTCTTGATCGCTTTGGTTTCCCCGAGGTCTCCGACATAGGTGCTTGTTGCGTGTGCGCTGATGACGTCGACATCCTCCGGTGACAATCCCGCCGATTTTAGCGCTTTACGCATCGCCTGATAGGCCCCTTCACCTTCCGGATGGGAAGCCACAACATGATAGGCATCCGAACTGGCGCCGTATCCTATAACTTCCCCGTAAATCCGCGCTTCTCGGCGAAGCGCATGCTCCAGCGATTCCAGCACGAGAATGCCCGCGCCTTCGCCCATGACGAACCCGTCCCGGTTCGCATCAAACGGACGGCTGGCTTTTTGCGGCTCGTCGTTTCGCTTCGACAGCGCCGTCGCGTTTCCGAAGCTAGCCAGCGCCAAAGGATGCACTGCCGCTTCCGAGCCGCCGGCGATCATGACATCGGCCTCGCCGCTGCGGATCAGCCGGGAGGCTTCGCCGATCGACGTATTCCCGATGGAGCAAGCGGTTACCGGAGACAACGTAGGTCCAAGCGCGCCGAAACGAATGCTGATCTGCGCAGCCGCCATATTGGAGATCATCATCGGAACCAGGCTGGGACTGACTCTGCCCGGCCCGCGCTCTTCGAGCAGCTTCACATTGTCGGCCAGCGTTTCGATCCCTCCGATGCCCGATCCCACATATACCCCAAACCGTTCCCGGTCAAGCCGTTCCGGCTCGATCCCGGCGTCGCCCAGCGCCTGCTCGGCGGCATACAGGGCAAACTGACAAAACCGGTCCATTTTTCTGGCTTCTTTCCGGCCAAACAGCGCCTCGGGATCAAATCCCCGAACCTGTCCGGCAATTTTCGTTCCGAAATTGGTTATATCAAATGCATCAATCGGCGTGATCCCCGATTGGCCCGCTTTCAAACGGCTCCAAAATGTCTCAACATCGTTACCTAACGGGGAAATGATCCCCATTCCGGTGATGACGACTCTTTCCATGCTTATTCCTCCTTCATACTGCCGCCTTTGCAGCAGCCGATGTCCCTAATTGTATCCTTTCTTTATCCTATTACAAGTTTTTAGTTATCCTAGTATAATAGGTAATACAATAAACGCATCGAAAGGTGGCATCCCATGGGTACCGAACCGAGACTCGAGGCCCTGTCCGAGTTTTTGAAAAGCCAACGTTCCAAACTGTCGCCCCAAGCGGCCGGCTTGCCGGTCGGCTCGCGCCGCAGAACTCCCGGTCTAAGACGCGAGGAGGTCGCCCAACTGGCCGGAGTCAGCACAACCTGGTATACCTGGCTGGAGCAGGGCCGCGATATCAAAGTGTCCTCAGCGGTTTTGGACTCCATCGCCGGAGCCTTGAGACTGAACGCCGACGAACGTAAATATCTATTTGATCTCGCGCTCGACAACGGCTTCCACCCCGAGCTTGTCCAAGAGAAAAAAGCCGTGATCACACCGTCCCTAAACAAAATTTTACAGGAACTGAAATACTGCCCGACAATCATTTCGGATCGGCACTGCCATATCGTAGGCTGGAATCCGGCCGCCTGCCAGGTCTTTCTTGATTTTCAGCGGATTCCCGAGGAAGAACGGAACCTCATTTCCCTGCTGTTCGCCAAAAAAGAGCTGCGCAGCCTTGCGGTTAACTGGCAGCATTTTGCCAGAGGGTTCATGGCTATCTTCCGGGCCTACTACGGCCAGTATGTCGCCGATCCATGGTATTCACGGTTTATTGAGCAAATGACGCAAAGCTATCCGGAGTTTCACGAATTGTGGATGCAAAGCGAAGTCAGCGCCGCGCCCGAGGTCATGATCGAATTCCGCCACGCCAGAGGCGGCAAAATGCTGTTTAACCTGACCTCCCTGCAGGTTCAGGGAGATGCCGACCTTCGGTGCAGTATCTATACGCCAATCGAAGGCACCTCTACGGAAACCAAGCTGAGAAAACTGCTGGAGGGATAATGAAACGAGGGGCTCGACAAACGCCAAAAAGCCGCAGGGCTCTGCGGCTTTTATCGCGGTTTTCGCCGCTATTCAAAATTCAAGCGGGACAATGGCGAATACGTGTATGCGTCAGCCTTGGCTTTGCGCATCGCCGACTGCATTTTTTTCGCAATGGACTTGGCTTCTTCGACCCTTGCAGCCGGGGAGGCGATCACTAAATCCGTCAGAGTGGTGATCGAATCGCCAGGTCCGACAGGATCATAAGGGTAGAAGGCAATCTGTTTAAAATTGTCGGCTTCCCATAAATATCCGAAAGTGACGAGCTCTACTTTCCCATCCGCAAAATCGGTATAAGTCAGCAAGGCTGCATTTTTGCCAAACCGCTTGTCAAAGGTAACGTCGGAGCGATCGTAGGATTGCGTAAATTCATATTTGCCGATCGAAACTCGGCCTCTGAAATAAGGCTTGCGGAGAATCGGCCGGTACAAGGTTCCCTGGACGGAGACGGTTGTTTTTTCGAACTGCGAAGCCGCTTCGGCGCGGAATTGAACGGCGGGATCCTCTCGATTGATTTTCTCCGGAAAAGGATAAAACCATAAAAAAGCGGCCGCGAGGATGATTCCCAAAATCGCATAGGGACGGACTTTAGTCAGAACAGCCAAGGTACGCTTGCACCCGCTCGGGTTTAAAACCGGCATTCTTCCGCGAGGATGCTCATCAGGATTACATCGCGGTACTTGCCGTTTTTAAATATTTTCTGGCGGAGCCGGCCCTCTTCCTTGAAGCCGCAGCTTAAGTAACAGCGGTATGCGCGTTCGTTGAAATCGTAAACCTCCAGTTCGAGGCGATTCAAGTTCAGTTCCCGGAACACGAATTTTTTCGTCAGTTCGATCGCTTCCCGCCCGTAACCCTGCCCAAGCAGGTCTTTACGGCCGATGACGATTCCTAAAATCGCGGATCGGTTCAGCCAGTCGATTCTCTGCAAATCAACTTGTCCGATGTAACCCAGCGTATCCTTCTCCGCGATCACAAAACCGCGGCTTTCCGATTTTTTCTCGACCATCATTCGGAGAAATGACTCGCTTTCATGGTAGGTGTGCGGAAACGTAAACAACGTGCTTAAAGCGCCCGTTATTTCGTCATCGTTCGCCCACTGCCTGATGTGAGGCAGGTCTTCCATCCGGTATTCTCTAAGTGTAATGCGGTTCCCATGCAAGTAAGGCATAGCAGTTTCCTTCCTTCCTTCTTTCTTTTTATAGAAGCGATCCCTTGATCCCGATTATGAAAAAGCAAGGAACAAAATCGCAATATACGGAACAACCCATAACAAAGGAATGAGGTTCCAGATTACGGCCGGCTTCCACCGCTGTTTGGCGAAGGAATACCAGCTTAAAATGAGCGCCAGCAGAAGAAAAGCCGGGTAGACCTGAAGGTACCGGAAAAGGATGACGATCCCGATTTGATTGTCCGAGCCGGGCGAATCAAACAGTAAGGCGGAGATGCCTAACACAATCAGCCAGACAAACGTAAACGCCAGATAGGCGATTTGGGTAAGAATCAAAAAAAGCAGCGTTCTTTGCTTGACCATGTTCCTTTTCCTCCTTCACGGATTAGCGGTTAGATCCATTGTACCAGAATGCCGATCAGGTATGCCGCAGGAATAAGAACGGCCTGGGCGAGCAGCGTGCCAAACATCCGGGACACCATCAGCAGCGTATAGATTTTCCCAAGTTTCTGCTTGGTTTCTTCGTGATGTAACGCTCGTTCGGTGATGAGCCCGAGCTGCGGGTCGATGAAGATCGTCAGCAAAATCGTCGCCATCCCGTTAATGATCCCGGAAGCCTGGGAGGCCGTTGTGCTCAGCTCAGGGAGCAGATAAGCGGCATACAGGGAAGCCAGCACGCCCACGGTATAAAAAGCCGTCACCAGAATATTCAGCAAAATAAACCGTTTGGGGATTCCCAAGTATCTGAATTGGCGCCATTTGAAGTTTGGCTTTTTGACATAATGCCGGGCATTTTTAAGTTGTCCGACCGTAACGCTGGTCACCAACTTGGGGATGGAACCCGCCACCTCCAGCTTGGAGATGACCCGGCCAAACAGGTTGACGCAGGTCGGAAACAGCAGAATCGCGCATACTGTCCCGGCAGTGCCTGCCAGCAAGACCATTCTTAACGGTCCCAGCACCTCAAATTCCGGGTGATGTTTTGCATAATCGATGAATTTTGCCGTGAGCGGGGCCTGAATTAAATTGGCCGTTCTGGAGACGAGAACAATGATTCCCGTCAGGGAAAGCGCCACGGCAATTTTGTTCAGTTTCACCCCGGCATAGCGAACCGAATAGGACAACGTCTCCGCCGTATGAATGATCATGGTCAGCACAAATACGACGATCAGATTTGCCGTCAAGAGCTCATCCCCGTTTTCTGGCGACAATAAGCATGTGCTCCGTTGCGTCGCGATATTGCGGCTGTTCGCAGGTTTCAGCGGCAACCTCGATCAAATGATCGTAAACGATCCGGTCCTCACGGTAAAGGCGGGCCACTTGCGGCTCCAGGCCGGCCAAAAAGCTCTCTACCCCGGCGTAAGAAACGATTTCAAATCCGCCTTGCTCCACTTCTTGAAGCGCTTGAGGCGGCGTCGTAAAATAAGCCTTCGTGAATCCTTGATCCTCGTCCAGCTTTTGCTCCTGCAAATATTGGCGCAGCCGGCCGATGTCCCGATATTCATCGGCGAATTCCGTCACTCCGACCTTTAAGGCCCCCCAGGAATTGATATAGGCAAAAATAGCGGTTCCTCCGGGTTTCAACGATCTTAAAGTTTCCCGGATGACGGTTAAGCGGTCCTTCTGCTCATGCACATGATACAACGGACCCATCACCAGCACGGCATCGTATTTTTCCGATTCCAGCACGTGCATATTGAGCGCATTACCGCAAATATACGCTTCGGCGCGAAGACCGAGCTCTCCGATCTTGCTCTCCGCCAGCTTAAGCTCCTCGGAAGAAAGCTCAAACAAGGTAACTTCGTATCCCTTTCGCAGCAATTCGATCGAGTATCTTCCCGGTCCCGAGCCGACATCGCAAATGGCTCCGGATTTCGGCAGGTACTTGTCGATCAGCCTTAAAGTGCTGTTGAATTCCACCTGCCTGTACGGACTGCTTAACCGATCCCATTCCTGCTCCGCGTTGTCATTATAGTAATTCTCCACAACGTTTTCCATCTTCTCCAGCTCCCTCTCCAAGGTATATTTAAAAGTGAAAACATAACCGCGCATCAAGCCTTAGCAACAAAGGTAACGCAGTCGGAAGCCAGCTTGACCGGATGGCCGTTACGGTCGATCTCAAATTCCAGGAATTTAACCTTCCTTTGTTGAATATGCCATCCCCGAAACGACAGCTTGAGGAGTTCAAGCAACTCATCCGGTGCCAGATTCACTTCAAACATCGGCTCCAATAGGGAATCCGAACCGATCAAGGTTTCCGTTATATGGGAATTGATGACAATACAGACGGTTCCGGAGGATTTTGTCCCCTGAGCCATTTCACGGAGCTTCTTTTCAAGCACGGTTTTGGAACGAAGATGCTCCAACGCCGAAACCGCAATAATCAGATCATAGCTTCCCTCGGCGATCGGGAAATGCTCGATACTTTTTCTCTTCCATTCGGATTTGCATGATCCGGTCCATAAGTGGTGTCATCCACCTTTCCCAACAGTCAGCCCTCTATCGTTTTCACGTACTTGGCAAGCAAAGTCCGCTCCCCAAACAGCATTTCTTCATTTTCCTCAGTAAAAATAAAGCCGTTGGTTTCGTAGAACTTGGAGCCGATCTTATTCTCGGGCTCCACCCAGGCGAACACTTCCCGAATCGACGGATCCAGCTTTACAAGCTCATTCAACATGGCCCTGCCGATCCCCTGTCTCTGATGCTCCTGCAGGATATATACCCGGGTCAACTCCGTTTTGCCTTCTTGAACCTCCGATAGCTGGCCGTAACCGATGATTCTCCCGCCGAATTCGGCAACCAAAAATCTGCGGATCGGCCTCACTTCATCCATAAGAATGCTGCGCTCCAAATTGGGGAGGGAATAAACCTGGTTCAAAAAATTCGCGATGTACTCCTCGGAATAGATCGTTTCATAAGTGCTGTTCCACGTCTCTATCGCCACTTCCCGGATGTCTTCCATATCGTCCAGCTTCGCCGGACGGATGACGACCTGATTCATCAGCATGCTCAAGCATCCCTTCTATATGGATTGGACGGATATAAAAAAACACGATCCGGCGGTAGACAATAACTTCTGCAGTCGGATCGTGTGTCGGCTAAATATATTCCACAATTATACAACCAGCCTTTAAGGAAAGTCACCCCCCCAAATGGCAAATGGAAGAGTTAAGAGCGTTTTTTAAGAATATAATCGACGAACCCCTGTCTGATTCTCTCCCCTTCAAAAATTCTTTCAAGCACTCTGTCTTCTTTGTAAAGCAATTCCATATCACCTAACATGGCGTCAGGCTCCTGCGGCCCGTAATAGGAATGGATGACGGGCGCGCCATCCTCCATTTGCTCATACTGATGATTACCCAAATCCGTCTCCATTCCGCAGCGAAAATCGTTGGTTGTCAAAAAATTGACGAACATCAATCCGCCTGGCTTAAGTACGCGCTTAAGTTCCGCAACCGATTGCTCGACTTCCGCCTTGCGCATATGAAATATCGAGTTATAGGAATAGACGAACCCGAAAGATTCATTGTCAAAGGATAACTGTCTCATGTCGCCCTGCCGAATGTGAAGCTGCTGAGCTTTTTTCTCCGCGTATGTATTGGCCAGATTCAACTGCTCCGCGCTGAACTCAATGCCGGCCGTCGTATATCCATGTTCCTGGAACAGGCTCAACGGCGGAGTGTCTCCGCCCGCGCCGCAATCCAGGACCGTTCGTTCCATATCCGTTTCATTGCAGTACATAAGAAACCGGTACAACGGAATATGTTTGAAAATTTCCTTCATATGATCAGCTCCCTGTCGAAGTCTATTTTTTTTGATTATATTCAATCGGCTAGACAGAATCTATCGCCAATTTCATATCCCACGAAGAAATCTCTGGTATGCTTAAGAAAAAGGAGGCAGATCAACATGCAGCAAAAAGAAGACTGGCGCGATCTGGCCGTCCGCCATATCCCGCGGATGCTTATCGACAAGAATGAACCGTTCCGCCCCATTAGGATCGGCGTTTCCGTCTTGAAGGAAACCGGACCGTCCCCTTCGTTTAACCGCACCATTCAAGTAGACGGGGAGAAGGTCGCCATCGTCGTGGAATACGCCATTTATTGGGACTATGATATTGAACATCTTTACGATTTGGAGCATATTTGGGTTTATCTATCGCCGGAAGGAAGCGTGGTGGACTGTGAAGCCAGCTTTCACGGCTGGTATCTCAAAGGCATCGCGCCGGGCAAAATAAATGTCGGCCAGGATGACCGCATTACCCTATACTCACAGCCGGGAAAACATGCATTCTCGCCGATGCCAGAAATTTTTGAGCTGATACCTACTTATCGCGAAGCGGTTGGTATTCATGCCGGGAAGGACGGGGTTCTGGAACCGGACATGCTAAAAGGCACCTACAAGACCGCTCCAGACGCGGATGAGCTTGCCGCTTGGCAGCTGCAAACCTTCCGCTTTGAAATTGCGGGTACATATATGCCCTGTGATTGGGATGACTCGATGTTCGTGACCTGGGAAGAACTGAAGGCCGAAATTCCCGGGCGGATGACCGCTTTGCTGGATTCGATTCGGGAGGCTAAGCGGGCGGGCCTAAAAACGCGCTCTAGTGCCGTAATACTGTAACCATTCCCTAAAGAGCTCCATCTGCTCGATAATGGATGTAGAACAACATCCTTGTGCTAAAAACGATAGAAACGACAAAAGCGCGTTGTTGTTAAAAAGCAGGTCGATTATGGTGGTATCTGACCATAATTGACCTGCTCTTTGTAATGGAAAAGAGTAATTTGGAGTACATGCTTTTTATTCATTCGGCAATTCTTCATAAAATACAAAGAGTGATTTAATTTTAAAATTCAAATCAAATTTATGTTTTTAGTCAACTTTCTTTTCCGCTAGATACTTTATCAATTCTTTCTCTATCGAAGTCTAGTATCCATTTTGCTTTCTACCTATCCATGAGATCCTGCGAATAAGCCAACAATCGAATTACATGAACGCTGTCAACATCGTTTTATTCAGCCTTTCCCATGACTTTTCACCTTTTCGTTGTGTTAGGCAGCGTCTCTGGCCCATTTGCACAGATTGTTGTATCTTGCGGATCACCGATCCAGATGGCGCTCGTGATAACATTGAAGAGATGGTCGGTCCGTGGCGCGAATGAAGGCTGGCCGACAAGCCAGCCGAGCGCCGATATCAGGGCGAACAAGTCGTCCCCATTCATATCGGCGCGCGCCGTTCCCTCGGTCTGAGCTCGGAGCAATAGTCGCTCGCCCGCTGAGTGCACCGCTGCGCATGTAGCGTAAAGCGCAGAGTCCGGGTCCGCGTGGGCGCTCGCCATCAAGGAGACAACGCCGCTATAGCTTTGGACAAAAGCCACTTGTTCGCGAACCCAGGACACGAGCGCTTCGTCAGGTGGTTTCGACGTTTCGAGTTCGCCTGCCTTCTGCGTCAGTGCCTCCAGATTCGTACGCAGCAACGCTTCGAACAAGGCTTCCCGCGTCGGGAAATGACGAAGCAATGTGGCCAACCCAACGTCGGCCCGGCGGGCGATATCTCGCATGGACGCATCGACACCATGCTCGGCGACGACGTCACGCGCAATTGCAAGTAGATGACTGTAATTTTTTCTGGCGTCGGCTCGCATCATGTTTTCACCTGCCTAGTTATAACTTGATTTGTAAAAACCACAAAAGGGTAGTGTAGGAAAAATTGAATCGCACAATTTATCGTTTTCAGCCTCACGCCGGATGCGACCTCTCATTTCTTCCCATCGAAGCGAAATTGAAACATTAGTATTGCTTACGTAACATTATCCCTTAAAAATACCGAAGGCTAGCATGTGATAAACCACAAGCCAGGCTTTTATTATGAATCGAGGGAAGGCCGAATCCCTAAGGACCCAGCCATGATCCAATATCAACTCCAATGTGCTGCATTATTATTATATCAAATTCAATCTTCCTCGTCAGTATCTCCATCATTTCTTCCTTGGTCGTCATAGCCTTTCAACTTTTGTCCAATTACATCATTTCGCACCGAATTCTTTGATTTCACACCATCGGGCCAGCCGCAAGTGCGACGGTGCAGGCCACGACCGAAGCTTCATAGTCTCGGCGTTCAAACCGTCCATGCGCGAGCTCCGCAGCGCCTTCTCCTTCGCACAGCGGCAAACGCTGGCGAAGGAGGCGAGGGCCGAGCGCCTTAGCCCGACCCTCACGCCCGACTAGGTGCGCAATCAGGAGTGCCTAGCCGTCAGCTCCCCTAGCTGGAAGACGTCAGAAAGACCCACAAGCGCGCACACGCCAGATGATTGGCAAGCGTCTGTCTACCGGCGTCGCCCTCGCTTCATTCAAACTGTGGCTGCCCTTTGTCCACGAGGCAGGATCGCATCGAAATGTGCGATCACGATTCATCAGTCGGGCTTGACCAAATCCTTAAAGATCAGTTGACCCCAGCTATTTCCGCGCGCCTGCACAAGCAGTCCGCCTTCCGAAAGCCCGCCAAGTTTGATCGGCGCGAAACCGAGATTTTCCGCAAGCGCAGCAATCTCCGCTGCTGCGCCGTCATCGTCGCTCGCCAGGAACACGACTCTCCTGCCACCATGAACGGCCGGATCTTGGTCAAGGACGGCAGCCACCAAATGGTTGAAGCCCTTGACCAATCGTCCACCAGTGAAGGCCTGCGCGACGAACTTGGAAGAAGGCTGTCCGCCCAGTTCCTCAGGGGGCACACCGTAGGCATTGGTCACATCGACGATGGTCTTCCCCTGCCAGGTGGGGAGCGCCTTCGCGACATCCGGGTGCGACTCGAAACGGACAGCTAAAAAGATGATGTCCGCCTTGACGGCGTCCGCCAATTTTTTGGGAATGATCTCTGGTCCGATCGCGGCCGCAGCGGATGCAAAGCTTTCTGGGTCGCGAGTGGTTGCAACGGATACTTCGATGCCGCTTCGGGCAAACGCGTTAGCAAGAGCCTGGCCGATCTTGCCGAAGCCAATAATTGCGTAGCTCATATATTCTTCTCCTTCGGTTTACCACGCCCTACGGGCTCCGAGTATCGAATGGAGTGACCGGCCGGGCGTAGCGTGTCAAATTTGCGCTAGACCGCCGTCGACGGCGACCTCGCTGGCGGTCATGAAGCTGCTGTCCGATGATGCGAGAAAGGCGGCCACAGCCCCAATCTCCGCCGGATCTGCCATGCGCTGGAGCGGAGTCATCGAGGCGAAGACTTTTTGGCCCTCCTCGCCTAGCGATTCCTTCGCGAGCTCGGTTGCCGTCGCTCCGGGCGACAGCACGTTTACCCGGATGCCGGTGCCCTTCAGGTCCTCCGCCCAGGTTCGCGCGAGGTTGCGCACTGCCGCCTTACTCGCGCTGTAGGCGCTCATTGCCGGGGCGCCCGTGGTGCCAGCGCTCGATCCCGTTAGGATGATCGAACCGCCCTGGCCCATCAGCGGTAGCGCCTTCTGGACCGTGAGGATCGAACCCTTCACATTGGTGTCGAAGATTTCGTCAATGTGTTCAGCAGTGATCTCGCCGAGCGGAAGCTGGCTTCCCGCCCCGGCATTGGCGAAGACGATGTCGAGAGTTCCGCGCTCGGACTTCACCGCCGCGTAGAGTCGGTCGAGGTCGGCCAGATCGGAAACCGAACCCTTCACCGCGCGGGCATTGGGCCCAAGGTCGGCCACAGCGGCGTCGAGCGCTTCCTGCCTGCGGCCGAAGATAAAGACTAGGGCGCCCTCCTCGATGAAGCGCTTTGCTGCGGCGCGGCCGATGCCGGTAGCGCCCCCCGTGATGACTGCAACCTTACCTTCAAGCTTTCCCATGAATTTTCACCCTTTCGTTGTTTGGACAGCATCTCTGGCCGATTTGCACAGATTGCTGTATCTTATGGATTTCACTGATCCAGTTACCAATTATCAAAAACGGATCAGTGAACCAATTATAACGGATCACTGATCCGATTGTCAAGACACCATGCGAGCCAATGCCAGAAAAAATTACAGTCATCTATTTGCAGTCGCGCGTGACGTCGTCGCCGAACATGGTGTCGATGCGTCCATGCGAAATATCGACGATGAGAATGACCGCGACTTTTCAACCCAACGGGCCAACGACACCGCCAAGCTGGAAAGAGCTGAACCGCCTAAAATCCAATATGAAAAGCCACCTTCGATTTTAATTTCAAAGGTGGCTTTTCATGCCGATTTGTTACTGCTTTCCATGTTTTTATGTTTATCTAGTAAAAAACAGAATACCGATTGCCCTCCACATACGTATACCGGTTCAAACTCAGCGGATTGTCGAGGCTGCCTTCATACGGATCCTTCGATACGAATCTTCCCGCGTTCGGGTCGTACCAGCGGGCACGCAGGTATTGCAAGTCCGTCGTGTTGTCCCAATATTCGCCGGAATAGCGGAACACGTTCGGAACCATTTCAAATTATGAGAATAACTTTTTCCGTCATTTAAAGTATCTACTTCAAATTCAATAGTATGGTTATACAAGTCAACTATGTTTTTTTATTGTTCCTGACCATAATTGGTTTAAACTTTCTTGTAATTGATTCAATCTTATACCCTCCTTATTTACCTCCGGTTTTTAAATAATTATTTATAATTTGATCCACTAGTTCAAGATAATTATATTAATCACAAGAGCACTTGGAGTTTTAATCCGGTTACATATCACTTTGAAAACTCACTTATCACGAAGTAAGGATTCAATCGACATTGGACATCTCTAATAAAAAAGAAACCTTGAAAGGTATGAAACCAATCAAGGTCGATTTTATACAACTAAATTTTCAGCTACGGTGACTGTAAGTAGCTTCCTGGGGTAATAGAATATTTTTCTGATTAACCTTACTACGATAACACTTTAAATAACTGCATAAAGCTAACTAACACTGTTTGGTCAGCACTATATTTAAACTTTACACTATGCTCTTCATGGCTTCCTCCAATTAAGCCGTAAATAAAAATATGACCTAATTTATCCATTTCAATCATAATATATGCGTCTGAATCAAAATCTTTTATTTCACAATGTACCTCCTTCAAAAAAGAAAGCCCTAAAGAATTTGACTTTAGGGTAATAGACTCATGCTATTTAGATTGAGGGTACAATTCCATATATGTTTCGTACCAATCAGGGCGTTGCGCTTTAATAAGAGAAATAACTTCTGCTAAAGCAACGCCTTTTAGATGAGTTAGCTTGTCATAGTTTATCTGTTGCATTGCTATCCATATTTGACCTATAGACTCACCACAGCTTGCCGCAATCATCTCGTCACAGTTACTTTCATTAGACACTTTTATTAAAATATCTACTGTATCATCGTCTTGGAAATTATTTCCCAAATCAATTACAGCGTCATCTTTTTCTGCATCTGATGCCGATGGGTCTGCTAGTATCTCCAACAGTTTGTTCTTTTTCATCATTATCACTTCCCTAATGGAATATGCGTTCCAACATTCTTGCCACCCGTTTGCCCTGTAAATGGATTAATGTAAGTTCCTGTATCATTTAATCGGGCATCGAAGCGAGGTTGGTTGCTTCCTGTTTCCAGTCCTTCCCTTGTACTTGCCTCAGGTTTAATCTTCAATCTCCAACTAAACGTTCCATTTGCATTCTTTACCCCCCATTGCTCAACGCCTCCTGAACTATTTTGTTGTACCCATCCTTTTGATTTTG
This sequence comes from Paenibacillus terrisolis, assembly GCF_056171975.1. NCBI lineage: Bacteria > Bacillati > Bacillota > Bacilli > Caryophanales > Paenibacillaceae > Paenibacillus > Paenibacillus terrisolis. The sequence goes on from NZ_JBKFGG010000002.1 coordinate 94,111, forward strand.
CCTAAGCTCTCAAGTTAGCGGTGTTCTTGGAAATGCTACCCGTATCTTTGACTAAACCCTTAGCAGCACTATAAGAACCAGAAACAGAGCCATACAAGCTAAATGCTCCCAGAGCGGCTGTGTCCCCCTTAAACCACAAGCTCGCATTATCAAAAGACATCTGGTCCATTTCGGCAACGGTTAGTTTGGATAAATCTTTGCCCTTCTTCCGTAATGAATCCAACTTGAATATAAGATACGAATTACTTCCTAATGCCCCCTCGTCCAATCGCTCCTAGGGCTTAGTACTATAATATCAGACAAGATAATATTGCTGCGCCTGGTAATAACCTTTGGTCGTTCGATCAAACTTCCATCCTCCTTTATATTTTCCGATGACTTGGCCCAATGTTAGCCTGGTTCGTGAGGGTTCATTCGTCACTGGCTAGCTCCACCATAGAAAAACCTTGAAAGGCACGAAGCCCATCAAGGTTAGTCGAGTCTAAATCAATTCAAAAAATATCCCAATCTCTTGTTCATTATTGGAATTTACTTCATCTCTCACCGTAAGTAATATACTTCTTTCTCTTTGATTCATAAAACTAACATATTTCTCCAAGCCTTTGAGAAATGTCTGGATGTCCTCTTTTAAAACTTCGTAGTATGTGTTGTCCAATTTCTCAATTACTGACAAGTCAATCTCATCTACACTGGTTTTCCCTGTCTCCTCCAATAAAAATTGTTCTCTTGATTGCAAAGAATCAACTACTCTAATAGAAAGAGTATAGTCATACAACTCAAGTATCTGTTCTCCGAAAAAATAATATGGTGTAACTACTATTTCTGAGATAGTACCAATGTTATCTACTATTTTCGATAGTGATTTTAAACATTCTAACGAAAAATATGTTTTCCCTCCATACTCGTGAATTATTCCGTTCTCATTCCTGCTTAATTCTTCTAAACATAATGACAAAAATTCCACTCACTGCACCTCCATTACTTTGGAATATATGGGTTTTTGACTGATGAGTCCGGTTTCCAATTCGGATTATTCCTGTCACTTACTTGGATTACTTTCCCTGTACCATCATCCACAATTACATGTGAGCCATCTTTGTTGTAGTGAACTGTAGTTGAATTTCCTGTGGTTCTATTTGTCCCCTGTCTAATTGTATAAGAATTATTCATAGTGTCTCAATTGAAAGACCTTGAAGATAGTCCTTCAAGGTCGAATCAAGCTTTTCATTTGAAATTCCCGCTCGGATCCGCATACTTCAGCGGAGTAATCTATTTTTAACGAGGTAAAAATACGCAGAGATCATCCCCTGCTGTTCCATCTTCCCTTTCAATATCTACTATTTGACAGAGAACAAATACTTTGTGCATAAATGAGGTGTCATCAGAAATTGATGCTTCATCGAATCACTATCTAGTAATCTCTATTACCTATTCTATTTTGAATTGCTGTTTCCATTTGATTTTTAGTCACTATAAGCAAATTAGAAGTATCAAATGTATTCTTTCTTTCATAGCGCAAATAGTGAAGGTATCTAACAAAGCGTACAAATGATCTTAGTTTCTCTTGAGACCATGGCATAATCACGGGCCTCTCCTTTAGTAGGGCTCACTCAGCTGTGAAATCTCGTGACAGCGCCACGTACTGCTCATTCGTAAATTCGTCCCAATGCATTGTCCTCATAAAGCTTGCGCTGAATGGTTTGTAGTTCGCTTTCCCACTTGGTCAGTTTGTCACGCTCTTTGATTTGTTTTTATGTTGGCAATAAATTCCAGCTATCCGGTAGATGTAAAGATGTGGAACTACTCCATTTAACTTGTATTGCTGATAAACTCTTGACCAAACTAATTGATGTTAAAGGCCGATCTGACTTGAAATCGGCCTTTTGAACGAGATAGATTTTTACTTTTCAAAACTTAATACATCATCCATTACTTCCCCGTCAAGAGTCTGAAGATAATGATATTGTGCCACTAGTACCCCATTACTTATGACATTTAACGTTGTCTGCACATATTCAAGCGGTTTATCAAATCTATAATTAATTATTAGTGATACCTTCTCCTTTTCTAATCTGTAATTTGATATATCCCATGAATTGAATGAATCAAAAAACTCAGCGGGATCTTCCAATTTCCAAGTATTAACGTACTGCCAAAAACCAGTCTCAGCTTTTTCAAAAACTTTTTCTTTCAACTCAAAATCTTTTAAAGCTCTTGTATCTATCATTGTTACCTCCCTTTATTAATGCAATGCCTTACCAAAATAATCAAAAATGTAATTACCAGTTTCGTCTTTGTAGCCATATACTCTGTAATCCCCAAATTGCTTATTTTTTACTTTTATTTCAACAGAGTAATACTTACCATTTTTAGAAAACCCGGTTATCTGTTTCAATCCATTGGCCCCTTCTTTGCTAACAAAACCCTTGGTTGCCGATTTTGTAAATGCTTCCAAAGCCTTTTTGCCATTAGTCTTACCCCAATGTTTTATTATTGCTTCTGTAGCCTCTGTTGTAATAGAATAAGCTATTTTTATCTCTCCGGGACCAACAATAAACCCCATAGCATTAAGTATTGGATCATCTAGCAACCCAATTTCTTTAGCATTTCCGTACATCAATTCGTTATACATGTCCCGGCTATACGATCCCGTAGCTCTTGTTCTGGAAGGTTTACCTGAATAGTAATCAACATATGAAGTCCTATTGACTCTATCTTCATACTTAAGTCTAATTAAATTGGCATTATCATGTGCTGCTTGCATAAGATAAACATTGTTTTGCAATTGTCCAAATTTAAATAATTGTTGATATCCTTTCAAACTAGCCCTATCAGAATCAGAATAATAAATCCCAATCTCAGTATACATATTCCCGCTCGGATCCGTATACCTCAGCGGATTGCCCTCCACATACATATACCGGTTCAAACTCAGCGGATTGTCGAGGTTGCCCTCATACGGATCCTTCGATACGAATCTTCCCGCGTTCGGGTCGTACCAGCGGGCACGCAGGTATTGCAAGTCCGTCGTGTTGTCCCAATATTCGCCGGAATAGCGGAACACGTTCGGAACCGTTTCTTGTTCCGTTTCCGGGTTGCCCCAGATGTCGTAGGTGTAGGTGTTGAGCTGGTTGCCCTGACTGTCGGTCAGGCCAACAACGTCACCATGTCCGTTAAGCTCGTAATACTGCACCTCGCCCGTTTTCTGATCCACGCGGGACCACAGGCGTCCGTTCAGGTCGTAGATGTAGGTATACGTTACGGTTGGTGTGCCTCCGCTGACACTTGCTTCCGCGATCAGTTTGGCTTCCTCATCATAATAATACCGGGTCCGGCTCGTTCCTTCCACCCGTTCGTACAGCAGGCCATCGCCGTTATAAATATAGCTGACCTCTTTGCCGCTTTCGGTTTTGACCTTCGTCAGCCGGTTTAAACTGTCAAAGGTAAAGTCCGCGTTCGTTAAGCCTCGTAGCTTCCGGCCTTCCACGTTCTGCAGGTTGCCGCGCGCGTCGTAGGTATATTTCTTGCTGCCTCCCTGGCCGCTTTCCTGCTGAATGCGGTTGAGCGGATCGTATGTGAACGCGTCGGCGGCACCGTTTTGCGTGCGGGTGACGATATTTTTGTTCGGATCATACTGATACGTAAACGTATGTCCGGCGGCAGCGTTCAGCTTGGCAAGTCCGGAGGATGCCTCGGCCTCAGCCTCGGCCCCGTCAGCCCCGAGCCCGGCGCTCTCTTCCGCACTGACGGAGTTCAAACCTTCCGTTGCTGTTTCCTCGTCATCGGAACCTTCGATTGCCTGCATCGATGCCGCTCTTTTCGCATTGGCCGCGGCTCCGGCATCCACCGTTACTCCCGTCAGATCATAACCTTCATAGCTGTAGGCTGTGCCCGGTCCTTTACCGGATACCCCTTGCTCCAGCAAGCCGTTGGCCTTGTAATCAAAGGTAATCCGGTCGATCGCCGCGAGTGCGGTTGGCGCGGCCGCCAAAGATGCTCTGGCTCCGGGCGCGCTGCCCCGCACCACATCCAAAGCGCTGACGCGGTTCATTTCATTCACCGTGTAGCTTGCGCCCGCGGCTTTGCCGGAGGCATCCGTCAACGTATACCCCGTACGCATTTGCTTGTTGTACGTATATTCGATGCGCGTTCCGTCCGGATAACGGATCCCGGATAACGATCCGTCCGTCGGATCGTAGGCATACGTGGTGCTGCCCGTAGCATCGGTCATGCCCGTACGGCGTCCCATCGTATCATAAGTGTACTGGATCTGCTCCCCCGGAGCCAGAATCTTCGTGAGCAGGTTGTCGCTGTTGTACTGATATTGCGTAAATTGACTCGCATGATCCAGCGATTGGGTCAGGTTCCCGCGGGAATCGTAATAGAACGCCTCCACCAAATGTTCCTCATTCATTTGACGAGTCAGGCTCCCGGCTTCGTTGTACTCTTTTTCCACATAAGTGCCATCCGGGTATTCGGTTTTGACCAAATCGCCCGCCAGGCTGTACGAATATTTGGTCACGCGCTGCTCCGGATCGGTGATGGCCACCGGACGGCCCAAAGCGTCATATTGATAGAAGGTCTGCTGACCCTTGCCGTCGGATGCGGAGACCGTATTTCCCGCCAGATCGTAAACGGTTTGCTCCAGAGCCGCAAAAGCCCCGTCTTTCCATTCCTCCACCGCCAGCGTATTTCCGAGCAAATCCAATCTTTCCCGCAGCTTCACCCCAGCCGGATCCGTGTAGGTCACGGTGCGGTTGACCATATCATACCCGGTTTCGTCCAGGGTGCCGTCGGCATAAAGAGTTTTCAGCAAGCGGCCGAAGCCGTCATACGAGAATTTCGTGATGTTTTGCTCTGCGTCGATTTGCTGTGCCAAATTCCCGGCCTCGTCGTAGACATATTCAAAAATGGCGTCGTCCACCACTTCTTTGACCAAAAGACCCAGCGGATCGTATTTCTCCAGGGTCGTGATGCTTTCCGGCCCGACCGCGGTGACGGTGTTATGGTCATCGTCATATTGAACCGACGTTTTGCTCTGGTCGCTGTACAAGGTTTGGATCGTTCGTCCAAGCGCATCGTACGTATACGTGGTGATGGCTCCCGCTCCATCTTTCGCCGTGAAAAGCTCGCCCGCCGCCGTATAGGAAAAGTTCTGCTGCGACTCTGCGGAGGTTCCGTCAACGGAATGGATAATCATCGATTGCTTGGTGAGCAAATGCTTGCCATAAGGAGAAGCATAGGTATAGCTGACCGTATTCGTCCGCTTATCGTCCTTCACGTTCACCGCGGACGGATTGCCGTAAGCGTCATACGTCCAGTCGGTTTGCGCCAGCAGCTTGCCGCTTGCGCTGTTCTCTCTTGCCGCAGATTGCGATACGCTTCCTTGGGCATTGTACGCGTAACGCTCGATCCGTTTCTGCCCTTCGCTGATTTTGGTCTGCACCTGTTCAGGCAAAGACCAGAAATACGGGGCTGAAGATACGGCATATGAGTAAACCATTTCCTGACCCGTGCTCCAATTCTCCGACAGCTTCTGACCCTGTTCATTGTAGCTGTAAGTTGCCGACAGGGGCTGCGATTCGGTTCCTCCCTGCGAATAGGATTCCGTAACCCGGATCGGCACGTTGCGGCCTGTCGCCTCGTCATAACCGAATTGCCGCTTGAACCCGGCGATCGCTTCTTCACTTAGCTGCTCATCCAGATACACAGTATCCGGACGGCCCTCGCCTTGAAAAGCCTTCCGAAACTTCAACGTATCCGTGAAGCGGGATTCCTCAACGGTTGCGGTCCACGAAGCGGCTTGCCCGAAGCTGTTCAGGTCTTCACCCGAATAACTGAACTCCGCAGGCTGCAGGACAACGTCTCCAAGCGGTGTCGAGTAGACATTTTTGCGCTCGGCAACCTTAAAGACAAAGTCGGAAGCGTAATCGCCGATTTGTTTACGGGCCGGAACGTAATCAAATTCCGCCGTCCCCGAGGCGGGATAGATAATCCGCTGCAGCAGCGCGGAATGCTTCAGCGGTTGCAATCCCTCCTGATCTTTCAACGACGCCAGGAAATTGTACCGGGACACCGGATAGTCATAAAAATATTTGGTGCTCCGCCCCGCCGCGTCTTTGACCTCGTTTAAAACCGGTTGATTGTCATTGACTGCGGTGTCATATTCCATCTTGTGGTTCGTGCCCGTCTGGGCGACTGTGATCCGGCCCCCCGCGTATGCAAATATCAGCTCATTGCCGTCGCTGTTTTTGATTCGGGACAGCAGGGTCGCGTTATTTTGAGCGTCCACGGTATAGTACAATTCAACCCGGTTGCCGTAGTTATCGGTAATGAGAATAAGATCGCCGGATGCGCTGAAATAGTATTGATATCCGTTCAGCACCGACAGCTTCGTCTTGCTGGCCGTTCCGCCGACGGTCCTGGTCGCATCCGCGGTCAGCACAAGATCGTTCCAAAGATAACCTTGCAGCTTCAAATCCCCGGAGAGCTTGTACCGCCCAATACCGGGAAAGTCCAAAATCCGCATATCTTCCCTTTCCTCGATAAAAGGAAGCTCCCATCTCCAGCCTCGGCCCAGGGCGGAGTCCTTCTCCTCCCTGCGGACTCCCGTCTGATTCACATACGCTCCATTCTCCAAAGCGACGCCGATGTCCTCGCTTGCCCGCGCACTGTCGTAAATACGGGCCAAGGTGAAGGGAAGAACTCCCGGCAAGGTGAGATCGGCAATACGAAGCTTCACGTCCCCGGTAGCCAGGTCAACGGAATCTTCACCATAGCTCGTCTCGTACAGAGAGGATTCATCCTGCAGAGAGAGCTGCCCGATGGCCGCCTGATCATAGTCGGCAGCCGCAGCCGATATGCTCAAACCACTGTCCCTCGCTTCAAGCTGCTGTTCCTTCGCCGGATTGAGCGGCGCCGAGGCCTGATCAATCCGCCGTACCGGCTTGTACGGGGAGATAGCCGCTTCATAGCCGTCTTTCCCACCCAGCAGCGCTTGATAAATCCGAAAAAGCGTGTACCCTTCGGACAACTGCTCTTCCATCCATGTCTCGCTCACGTCAAATTGGCTCATGATACCGGAAACGGTTAGAAATTGATCCGAACCCGAAGCTGCGGACAACACGGAAGCTCCGGTCCCATTCTCTGTTTTCCCGCTATCCGCGCCGGCTCCGAAAGACACGCTTTCCAACAGGCCCGTACTGACCAGGGATAGGCTTAATACCAAACCGATCACTTTCTTGAACATTTCTATCACCCCGAAAGTTTTAATGGTTAATCCGCCTGTCCTTTACTGGAAGGGAAACACTTTCTTCGTTCGATATTTCAGATTTCCATTAGAGTCATAGTTGTAAATCAGCTTGTCACCGGTAGGAAACACGATCTCATTGAGACGTCCGTCCGGTCTGTAATCGAATGTCGCCTCCGGAACCACCGTCATGACGGAAACCATCAGCTGCAGTTCAAGCGGAAGGGAATTTTTCTCCGCAAGCTTTAAATAGTACGTCTTTCCGCCTACCAAATCCATTTCCAGCACTGTGTAATCGACGCCGAATTCCTGCTCGTCATCTTCGCTTGAGACAAGCGGCACAAGCAAATCCGGCTGGTCGTACAGCGTCATGACCGGCTGCAAAGCGAAATTCTGCAGTTCTTTCGTTGCGAAGCGGTAATGACCCGAATCTGGAGCCGTAAAACGATAATATCCGTTTTGTCCGGCTTCTTTGTAAACATACAAAACCTGACGGTGGAGCAAATCCTCAAATACGTAGTCCTGCACATCCACAAGCTCAAAGCTGCGGTAAGGCGCCGTGAACAGGACCGCGTTGGCCGAACTCGTCTTCAGTTGAATGGTCCCCCCTGCTGGAATATCATACGAAATCGCCGTATGTTCTCCCTGCCGAACAACACCCCCGCCGGCATCCAGAATCTTGTAGTCGAAATACCGGTTTCCCGAGGTGCTGGCGTTGGTCATCAGCTTCGCTCCAAATCTGCCGGTGTTTTTAAATCCGATCCGTTGTCCCGGTTCGAGCATTCGCTTCAACAGCGCCGGTTCCGTGCTTGGGCTTGCCTGAAAAGCTTGTCCGTACGTGAAAGTAACAGGGCTGTCCGTCGTTACGGTGACGACGACCTGAGTATCTGCAGGAACAGACAGGTTCCCGTCATAGTCAAATTCGGCTTCCTCGATTTCTCCGTCCAGGTTGTACATGGAGTAATCAAACATCGTGAGCGCCGTCGCTTCAGCATTGCTTGTCAGGGTTTGACTGGAGGGCAGCAGGTTGGTGAACAAGTAGCTTTCGTTTTTGCCCAAGGTTACTTGCTTCACCCCGGGGTTCTCGCCTGGCGTACCGGTAAATGAAGTATAAACTCCTCCGAAATGAATCACGCCCGTCAACGGAGTAACGGTAATGGTGTACCCTGCCGAAACCTGCACAGAGGTATACTGGCTCGGGTTCTCATGAGAAATCGTTCCGTCCGGACGGCGTATGACGTAGGAATATTCATTCGTTCCTGCGGCAGCATCGTTGTACAAGGACTCCATTTCACCGCTTATGTTCTCAAAAGTGTGCGAACTGCCCGGAGATACGGCGGCCCGAAGCAATGCGGGGTGCACCGCTGTCTCAACCGCAATCGTATCCGTGTAGGAAATGGTCACCGGGCTAGCGGATTGACCGGTTATGATCGCATATCCACCGGCGGGGATGGCCGCGTTCCCCGTTTCATTAAACGCGACTCTATAGACGCTTCCATCGCCGCTATAGACAGCGACATCGTATTGCCCGCCGACTTCGCCGGTGTTGCTGGTGATCGTAATCACCTTGGATCCGGCGTTCGTAAACAAATAGGATTCTCCTAATCGGACCGTCTGCTTCGAAATCGCTTCGCCCGGCTTATCCTTCCAGGAGAACAGGCGATAATTGGCGCCAAAGGTTACGGGAGCCGATACGGCGGTTACTACAATCGAATTCCCGGCAGACACCTGAGGATCCGTATACGTACTTTCATTTCTCCCTTGCTGTGTCCCGTCCGGATAATATTCCACCCAGTCGAACCGGTTGGAAGAAGCCGCATCCGTCCGTAATGTGCGCAAATGGGAGGAGATATTCTTAAATTCATAGCTCTCTCCTCCCGCAAGAGTCACCCGGAAATGAGAGGGCTCGTCACTGGGCTCGGCGGTAAAATCATCCGTATAGTCAAAGGTCACAGGGGCCGTTCCTTGCACGGTGATGATCGCAATGGCTCCGGCGGGCAATTGAGGGGTGCTGATGGCGTCAAAGCCTTGGGAATAGTAGCTGCCATCCGCTTCATAAACGGTATAATCGTACAGGCCGTCTACCTGTCTCGCATCGTTGTTCACGGGATTGGTAAGCGTACCGTTGTTCGTGAACCTGTAGGATTCTCCGGGAGACACCGTGACCCGGCTGATCGCGTCATCCTCCCGGGTTCCTCCCATAAATGTTCGGTATGGCGCACCTACCCTGACCGGATTTGCAGTCAACAGAGTCAGCACGACATATCTGCCCACGGCAACCTGCGGAAGGGTGGATGTGTTCGTTCCCCGGGAGGTTTCCGTTCCGTCCGGGTTGTATACCGCGTAATCGAATTTGTCTTTGGTTGTCCCCGCATGTTCGACCCGATCCGATTTCGTGCCCACATTCGTAAATGTATAGCTCTCCCCCGGATACAGCAGGACACTGTCGTAGGCAGGTTCATCGGTTGGATATCCGAAGAACCCTTCATACGGCACGGCGACGATCACCGGCTCATCCGAAGTCCCCGTCAGCACAATTTCATCGCCAACGCTGAACGAAGGCTTCGTGGAAACCTCAAGACCGGATGTTTCCAGAGAACCGTCGCTTTGATATATCGCATAATCATAACGCTTTTCGTTTGACGTTGCCGCGTCGCTCATGATGCTTCGGGAGGTTTCGCTTTGATTGGAAAATAAAAAGCTCTCCCCCCGAACCAATGTTTTCTTCAACAAGGCGGGAACCGGAGAGTAAGCAAAGGACAGCTCCGAAGCGAAGCTGACGGTTACCGGATAAGCGGCGGCATCCACGGTAATCACGACGGAACCGCCGTTGGAATATACCGTCAAGCTCCCGGTATGGTCCATATCATCCCCATTGACGTTTCCTTCCTGATTGAAGGAAACATAATCATATCGAATGTTGTTCGTAGACTTTGCATCCGTCGAAAGAGAGATTGATTTAGTGGTATCGTTCGTAAAACGAACGCTTTCCCCCAGATAAATCACCAGCTCCGTCTTGTCGACCGCCATGATCTCGTTGTATGTGCTGTCCGTCACGCTCGGCTCCTCCGGCAAAGCGGGGGTTGCATTTTCATCGGGATCCTCCGCCGGTATCTCGGGCAGATCCGGGGCAGGCATATCCACAGAAGGCATATTCGTGCTATCGCTTACTCCCGCATTGTCGGTTGCTACCGGCTCGGAACTCTCGCTCCCTTCGGCAGAAAGCGAAGCGGGTCCCACACTTCCGATCAATAGAAAAAGAGTCAGCATAGCAAGAAACAATTTCCTGGTTACCATTAAAACTCCTCCATTTCCATTTTAAGTATTTTGATGACACTTCTTATATCGGTTCAGCATAATCAGTCCTAAATAGGAGTTAGTCGATTCCCATGAAACTTAATCGCTTAAGTTTTTTGTTGACGCAGTCCCCGGCTTAGTGTTAATCTTTAGAAAAATTCACGGGGCAAGGAGGCGGAAAACTTGAAGAAAACGACAATGAAAGACATTGCGCTCAAGGCCAACGTCTCCGTGGCGACGGTAAGCTACGTCCTAAACCGTGTCGGCAACCAGACCATACCGGAAAAAACACGCCGGCATATTTTGCAGCTTGCGGAGGAGCTTCATTACATTCCCAACTTGGCCGCGCGCTCGCTGGCTAACCAAAAGACGGGACTGATCGGAATCCTCGTCCATTCATCCGTACGGATGCCTTATTGGCGGCTTCACGCCCAATTTTCTTTTATCCGCGCCTTGGAGCAGAAATTAACAAATGCCGGTTACCATACCCTGTTGTACACGCTCGACGCGGATGCGGTACAGCCTTCCCTGGACGTTATCGTCGAAAGAAAGCTTGAAGCCGTATTTCTGATTGACGTCCGCGAAGAATCGTTTTATTCCATCTCAAAGCATTTTGTGGAGGGGATTCCCCTGGTTCTAATCGACGGTATGATCGAGGATCCCTTGTTCAAACAGGTGGTATACGATTACCGTTCCGCTCTGCAAAAGGCCCTGCCCCAAGACCTTTCGCAGGTCTGCTTCATCACGGAAAGCTTTAACAATACCTTGCTGAACCGCTATATCCGGGAGAGCCTCCCGCTGCCGGACGAAGCGATCTACGAGATTCAAGATTCGGAGAGCTTGCAGGCGGCTTTGCAAGGAAACGGCTTCAAGGAAGCCGTCGTCCTGAACGAGCTGATCGGAAGTATGGCAGAAAAATCCGGGGTATTTGAGCGGCTGACCGTCGTCTGCACCTGCGATTGTCAGGAAGCACTGGGAGAAAACGTGCGAAAAATCGGCTTTCAGGAGGATAAAGCCGCGGCGGCTTTTGAGCTGATGCTTGGCCTGTTGCAGCGCCGGGAACCTTTCGAAGACGATCAAAAAAACCGTTTTTTTATCAAGTAATTTTTTTACGCGCTAACTTAAACGTTTAAGTTAAAAGGAGTGACAGCCATTATGCAAGATCCTGCCTTGGCGGAACCGTTTGTAAAATCAGCTCACAAAGCAAATCCGTCCCTTTGGAGAAACCGTAAATTTCTGCTGTTATTCAGTTCATCTTCTATTTCTCTCTTCGGAAATGCGTTTCACGGCATCGCTCTGAATCTATGGGTGCTCCAAACGACGGGCAGCGCCAAAATGATGGCGGTTCTGACGATCACCAATTTGCTGATCGGGTCTTTGCTCGGATCGGTCGGAGGCACGTATGCGGACAGGATTCATCGCCGAACCCTGATGCTGGCCGCGGATCTTGTCAGTTGCCTGATCGTGTTGACGCTGGCTGCGGTCATTTCTCTGCCGTCCGCTCCGTTTGGCGCCGTATTGGCACTGACCGGACTTGCAACAGTCTCCGCGTTGTTTCAGTCCCCCGCCTACCAAGCCTCCGTCGTTAACGTGGTCGGCAAGGAACAGATTCAGAAGGCGGTCGGATTCCTGAACCTTTCCGAAAATATTTGCCGGACCGTTGGATTTTCCGCAGGAGGCATTTTTGTCGCCGGCTTTGGAGCGACCAAGGCGATTGTGTTCGACGGAGCTACATTTTTCGTTTCTTTTTTGCTCGTTCTCGCTTTACGCTCCCTTCCCGCCTTGGCTCATTCCGGCATGGTCTCTCCCGGCGAAAAAAGAAGCTTTTTCCGGGATTTGGCAGAAGGGATTCGTTATATAGGAAAATTTCCTTTTGCCCGGGCGGTCGTTATCCTGCTGCCTGCCCTTACTTTACTCTTTATGCCTTCCATGATGCTGACGCAGGTAATGGCGGTGAAGGTGTGGAAAGCCGGCCCTTTTCAATTCGGGTTAATGGAAGCGTGCATTCCGCTTGGCTATATGCTCGGCTCCGGCCTGATCATGCTGCTCGATTCCAAATTAAAGAGACGCGGGGCTCTGATCATGACCGGTCTGTTCAGCCTTGGACCGATGTATGTCCTGCTGTCTTTTGCAACCTCCGCCGCCCTGGGCATTCCCGTTATTCTGCTGATTGGCTTCATGTTTTCGTTCTGCACGATGCTCATCAACGTCATCCTCCGGCTGGAAGTCTCGGAAGAGCTGCAGGGCCGGGTCTTCGGCGTGCTTAGCTCCTTGATGAGCGTTGCGCCTTCGCTGGGTCTGCTCGCGGTCTCCGCCCTTTCCGATCTCGTAAGCCCCGGGCCGGTAATGCGCTCCATCGGGATTATGTTCATCTTGTTTGCCTCGTGGTCATACGCAAAATTAAGAGCCATTCGGAAATACCGGTAGATTAAATGCGGTCCCATCTCATAGCCCTCTCTTTAATGGTACCTATGTGCGGATAACTGCTTGCTGGAGTATAATATGGAGAAAAGCGATCAAGCCAGAGGAGTTTTTCATGGAAGACTATCAAGCGTTATCCTATCAATTTCACGATATCAAAAACACGCTTAGCAACATCTTAAATAAGGTGCTGCATCAATATCAGCTTTCCCCGGTAATGATGTACACGCTGGAACTGCTGCTGAAGAAACCGGATTCGATCGCCGTAGATATCGCCGAGGAAGTCGGGCTGACCCGCGGAGCCGTTACGCAGTTGTTGGACAAACTCGAAGGGCAGGAACTGCTGACCCGAAAGCCCCATCCTACCAGCCGAAGAAGTCTGCGCATCGAGGTTACGGAAAAAGGCCAAGCGCTGACGAAGGCCATTTTAACCACCTATCATGATGAAGTCGGAAAATTGTTCGCTGGCTATAGTGCCGACGAGCTGTCCAGCTTAAGACAACTGCTGCAAAAGCTTCCCTTATGATCCTCTCCGCTCCGGAGAGGATTTTTTGTGAGGTGTTGACAAAAGAATCTCACTCTATTATTGTTTAGTTATTAAACAATATATAAAATAAACAATAATGGGAGTGATTCGCTTGAGTAAAGTCATCTGCATTACCGGAGCGTCTTCCGGAATCGGCCTGGCCACGGCGCTAGCCTTCGCGAAGCAGGAGTGGACCGTATACGCGGGAACCCGAAATCCGGAACGGGACCGGCAGAAATACGCCGGCTATCGCAACCTTTATTTTATCGAGATCGACGTCACCCGGGAGAGTACGCTTGAGCAAGCCATGAAGGAAATTGATGAGCGGCATCAACGGATTGACCTGCTGTTTTGCAACGCCGGCTTCGGGCTCCTGAAATCCCTGGAGCATGCGGAGATCGCAGAGGTTCAGAACATGTTCGATACGAACGTATTCGGCGTGATGCGTACGATCAAAGCGGCGTTTCCGCTTCTGCGCAAGGCGGAGAATGGACATATCGTCATTACGTCGAGCATCTCCGGCGTTGTGGGGCAGGCGCTGAACGAGGTATATTGCGCCAGCAAATTTGCCGTTGAGGGACTCGCGGAAAGCTTGGCCGTCTACTATAAGCCGTTTTTTAATATCGATGTGACGCTGCTCGAACCGGGAGCGATTGAAACGAATTTCAGCCATGTGGTGATGTCCCAAATCGCCGCGGACGGAGGGCTGCCAAGCGATGAGTATAAGCCGGTATTCGACGCGTTTCTCTCGACCTTCGGTCCGAAGGCGGTCCCGCAATCCGCCGATTCCGTTGCCGAGGTCATGCTTCGGCTCGCCGGGATGGAGACGAAGCCGCTGAGAATCCGCACTTCCGAGGCAGCGGAAGCGTTCGTCGCGCCCAAGGTTCAAAACGATCCCGACGGCATATCCTGTTTGCTTGAAACGCGCAGCTTCCAACTGGGCGTATAACGGCAAAAAATCACCGGTACGGGTCAGGGGGCAAAATGCCTGAACTCGTACCGGTGTTTAATAACTTGCTACAGTTTCTGAACCTTATATACAAACTTCCAAGTTGCCGTCTCCCCGGAGTATCTTCCCCGATTTTCGGTCACCGTGACAAGCAAGGATTTGGTCATGGTCTTCGTGATGGAGGAAACCTTGACGGTTGCCTTTTTACTTCCGATGTCCGGCACGCTGTCGTCTTCTTCCGCAATCGCCTCAAGCGTCAGACTGGCCGATGCTTTCAAGGTGAACGTTTTGGACGATCCCTCCGCGATTTCCTTGTCGTTTGCCTGGAACCCGGTGGACCATTCATTGCCGACATGGTTGTTTTCCTGTAATTCCGCGCTGACGAAAGTGACCTTGATTTTGGCCGTTTTTTCGGCGGCGGACAGCGGCTGAACGGACAACAGAAAAATGAGTCCCAAGCTTACAAGAACCTTAGTTGCCTTCCATTTCATGAGAGTGCCTCCCTCATATATAGAATTTAACTTTCTTGTATACATTTCGGGGTCCTTGCCTCTTTCCCTGCCCTAAAAACAGAAATTCCGGCTTATCCGATCAGCGTTCCGGTAATGGTCCATAAGCCCGAAATCAGGATAACCCACAAAGCCAGCTTTTTAAACAGGTGTTCATTCAGCTTTCGAATCGCCAGGTTTCCGATCACGACGCCGATGATCAAGCTTGGCAAAAACCAGGAAGTATATGTATAAATGGGCTTTGTCAGTAAGCCGCTGTAAAGATAAGTGACGATCGTCGCCATATTTAAAAGGATTCCGTATAACGTGATATTCGCCCGGAAGGTCTCCTTGTTCACGCCTTGGTTGGACAGGAACAACGCGACGGGCGGCCCGCTCATGGAGATGCTGCCGTTAAGCAAACCGCTCATGATCCCGACCGGAACAAATGCCGCTCTGTCATGATGAACGGGGAACGACCTGCCCGACAGCAACAGCAGCGCGAACAGGATGATTAAAATCCCGGTTCCAACCTTTAGGATGTCGGCACCCACAAAAAGCAGCAGATACGTTCCTAGTGGAGCGGCAAGCAGACTGGAGCCGACAAGAATCCATATTTTCCGCAGCTCGATAAATTTTCGGGAGCCCAGCAGAATCAAGAGATTGGTACATAGGCTCAGGATCACCACGATCGGAACGGCCTGCTGCAAAGGCATGATTTTTGAAAGAATCGGCATGGACACGAGAGCGAATCCAAAGCTGGTTAGGCCTTGGATAAAACCTGCCGCTAAAATGACGATAATGCCCAATACCATATACGTATTTGCTTCCATGTGACGACTTCCCCCTGATGTCCGTATGTAGCTGTTGTTCGTTAACATACCTTGAATACCTTATCACAGGAAAAGAATTCCTTCCATAAAGAAGTTTCTTATCCGCTCTAAGCAGAAAAAAAGACGCCTGAAATCCCAGGCGCCATCCTCATTCATTTCATAATTAATCCATGCCTTTATACAATCTTACGGTATCCTCGCGGCGGCATAGCTCCCTTTCCGGGTTCATTACCGCGGAAGCCCCGGCGGCGATGCCGAACTTCACCGCGTCCCGCAGCGGCTTGCCTTGCTCCAGGCCGTAAACGGTACCGGCAACCAGGCTGTCTCCCGCGCCCACTACGCTGACAACCGAAACCTCGAGCGCCCGAAGGTGCTCGGAGCCGTCTTTGGTAACCAGCATAGCGCCCTGGGGTCCTAATGAAACGACGACAACCTCGGTGCGGCCTTCATGTATAAGCTGGAGCGCTGCCGCTTTGAGATCCTCGTCGGCAGAGATCGTTCTTCCGCTCAACTCCTCCAATTCCCGCTGGTTGGGCTTGAGCAAATAGACCCCGGCATCGGCGGCGAACTGAAGAGCTTGGCCCGAAGTGTCCACGATCACGCGGGCGCCCCATTTTTGGGCAGCCGTGACCACTTTCCCGTAAAAATCGGGCGGACAACCCGGAGGCAAGCTCCCGCTCGCTACAATATAAGTTGGCTCAAAACGAAGCGACTCCAATTCTTCCAAGCACCTTTTCCAGTCTTCCTCGCTAAATTGCGGACCCGGCATATCAAACCTGAACTGCTGGCCTGTCGATTCCTCCACGACAATCAAATTTTCCCGCGTTTGTCCGCCAATCGGGATAGACTGATGGCCTACGCCTTCCGCTTCTAACATATGGCCAAGAAGCTGTCCGTGCAGCCCTCCTGCCGCAAATAGGGCAAGCGACTCTCCCCCCAAACGATGGATCGCCCGGGCGACATTCACCCCGCCGCCCCCAGGTTTATACGAGGCTTCCCGGCAGCGCAGCTTATGATCCGGAACAACCTGATGAATGCTCGTACTGGCGTCGACGCTTGGATTCACCGTCAAAGTAACGATCATTTTCAACTCTCCTCGCTTCAAGTCTATAAGGACATTTCAACGATAGTATTCACCATATGCCGATTATTTTACCAAATACTTCTCGAACCAGTCTGAGATTTCCGTCAGTCGGCGAATGCGGTGTTTCGGTTTCCCGGAACGGGAGAGCTCATGATTCTCGCCTTTGAACAGGCAGAGCCGCGTGTCCACGCCGTGCATTTTCAGGGCCGTAAACATTTGCAGCGCCTCGACCTGCCAGCAGCGGAAATCCTCGTCCGAATGAAGGAACAGTGTAGGCGTTTTGCAGCGGTCGGCGTACTTCAGCGGAGATTGCCCCCACATTTTTTCATAATCCTCCCAAGGAGTGGTCGCCGTTTGGTCCGTCGCGAAAAAGTAGCCGATGTCGGTCGTCGTACACATCGAAATCCAATTGGAGATGGAACGCTGAGACACCGCCGCCGTAAAGCGGTCGGTATGCCCGATAATCCAATTGGTCATAAAACCGCCGTAGCTGCCGCCCGTGACGCCAAGCCGCGTCGTATCGATCGCCGGATAAGCCTGCAGCACATGATCGGTAAACTCCATGAGATCGGAATAATCGATTCCGCCGTATTGACCGCGAATATCGGCAAAATCATCGCCTCGTCCGTCCCCGCCCCGCGGATTGCTGAACATCACGAAATATCCGTCATTGGCCCACAGCTGCATTTCATGATAAAACACGGTGCCGTAGACCGTTTTGGGCCCGCCGTGAATGTCCAAAATAGCCGGATACGTTTTGCTCTCGTCGTAATCTTTCGGCAGCAGCACCCATCCGTCAATCTCCGTTCCGGCGCCGTTGATAAAGGAATGGCGCTGAGGAACGGCCACATACTTATCTTGAAGGACTTCATCATTAAAATGAGTCATTTGCTTCGCTTCCGCCGAGCTCAAGTTCAGCCTGTACAGCTCTTGAAGCCGTTGTTCGCGGAGTCCGATGAACAAACACTGCTCACCCTTTAAAGCAAAGCAATCCACCGTACCTTCGCGGACGCTCTTATACTCGATTTCGCCGTTATAGGAGACTTTGCATAACCGGGAACAGAAACGGTCCGTCACAACGACGAAAACGCCCTCCGGAGTTACGGAAAGTCCGTTGCCGCCCCCGAGACGGCAGTCCGAGCCGACCGAATTTCCAACCGACAGGTCCGGGTCCGCGAACCGGGTCACCTGGCCGCCTTCGTCAACGATCGAAAAGGTTGGATTTTCGTTGATCGAATATTTCCGGCTTTCGGAGGCAATGAATACAATCTTGTCCCCGAGGAATTTTGCGCCCGCGAACTGGTATTTCCCCTGGGGAACCAGTTGTTTCGATTGATTTTCGGCCGGATCAAACGTCCACAGCGAATCCGTAAGCTCCATCTTGGAGGTAAACAGCGAGCCGGTATATAACAGCTTGTCTTTTTCTTCGCTTACTTCGAAAAACGCAACATGATACCATTCCTCCGTAATCGGACTTACCGAGTTGTCGGCGGAGTCGAATATATACAAACGGCTGCGTTTTTTGTTGGTAAGGCCTTCGCCGTTGCTCCAGAACGGAATTTCGTCCAGGACGGTGTAGTCCTTGTCCTCCTCGTAAGCTTTCAGCGCTTTTTCCTTCTCTTCTCCTTGGAATCCCGAAAGCGCAGCCAGCCGGAAATCGTAAGCCGCCTTCACCACCCAGCGGGTTCCGCCGAGCGATTGGATTTCGGACACCTGCAGCGGAATGCTGAATGCCTTAATCGCTTCGCCGCCGCCAATCCGGATTTTGTAAAAATGGGTTTCCGGTTCATGATCCTTGGCTTCTTTTTGCTCGCGGTTCGCCGAAAACAGCAATGTATCGTTATCCACCCAAATAAAAGAACCCGCATCTCCCATTCCAGTGAGCTGTCGGGTTTCACCTGTTGTCTGATCGTAGATCCAAAGGTCCGAGTAATAACTGTTTTTCTCAAGATTGCTTTTCTTCACGCCGAATGCCGCGTGACTGCCGTTTGGAGATAGCTGTATGTTTGAAAGAAAACGGTAATTCGTAAAGTCTTCGAGTGCAAGCTTTGCCATTCGCCACTACTCCTTTAATGGTTTTTTTATCCATTCTACTACGCTAGGATCAATAACAGAAGGACAAATAATGGTTATATCCCGCATTTATTTTGCCCTTCTGCTTGTCGTGGTTCCGACTACTTTCACGTCGACATCCAGTTCGAGATCCGATTTCCCGATGATGTCGCTTTGCGGCTTGTTAGGATATTTCCGGTCATACTTCTCCTGAAAGTCAAAAATGTCGGTTTTTTTGTCCTTCCACTCCCGGAACAGCGCCATGCAGTTGAGTTCGATTTTCTCCGCCATGGAGTTTTCCAGACTCTCGAGGTTCTCCTGCGTAAGATCCAGAGCTCCCTGGATCGACGATACATCCGTGAGCAGCTTTAGCTTGATTTTGAATTTCACATGATCTCCTTCAAGCTTAACGTCCGACTTGAATTTATAATCCTGCAGCAGCAGGGATACCGTCTTGGAATCATCTTCCGGATTGACGGTATCAATATTTCCCGATACGTCGTTATGCAGCAGCAAATTGAAGAAAAAGGTCTGTTTTCGGTCCAGCCGGCCAATCAATTTGTACCCTTTGACCAAGGCTACGCCGTCGAGATAATATTGGCCTTTCGTATCCTCGTCCTCCGAAATGTTAATAACGGGAACGGAGCTCGTCCGGTCTCCGATATATTTCTGGTTCATAAATTCCTTGATATCGATCTTGACCCCAAACGAAGTGATAAAACTTTTGCTCAGCATATTAAAAAGATACAGCCCCGTAATAGATTCCTCCGGATGGTTCGGCTTGATGAAATCCTTCGGGTCTCCCCACAAAATCGCCAGCAAAGTGCGGGTAATCGATTCCTGCCAGCGGTCGAACAAATCAAAAACCCGCTCAAGCCCATTTTGGGTGAACTTTGGCGTAAACAGCAAAATCTTGTTATGCGATAAAGTGACGGGCGCACTGGTATGCGTCTCGAGCATATTGATTGCGTCTCCGGGGTTCCGGGTCGTTATTTTGTAAACGATTCTTTCCTCTTTATTTTCTTCTTTCGACGAGCTGCGAATCGAGTTCAAGGTTTCAAAATAAAAATCAATATTTCCATCCTCGCCTTGATCGATCAGGACAGAAGTGACAAATACGATATGGTCCAAGTCCCTGTAGTTTTGGCAGGAAGTGGATAAAAACAGGAACGGAATAAGACTTGCGACGATAAGTGCGCTTCTTCTAATGGAAACCATTATTTCTTACCCCGCAACATGAAAGGTCTTGAAATTTTTCGCAGCGGCCCTCTTATGAAAATGTCCTGATTGGCGGAACGGAAGGATTTCTCCGTGCCAAGCGGGAAAAAATAAGGGTAATCGCAGGTTCTGAGTGCGGCCAGATGGGAGGCCAGAAGGATAAAGCCTAAATAAAAGCCGTGCAGCCCGAAGCAGGCCGACATGATGATCGAAAAAACCGACCACACCGAGATTGCCGGCGTGAACCTGGGATTGATAAAAGAAGTGATGGCGTAGATGCCGATAACCACCACCGTGATTTCCGAAGCAAGCCCCGCCCCTACGGCGGCATCCCCCAAAATCAAAGCGCCGACGATGCTCAGCGCTTGTCCGATTTGATGCGGCAGACGTCTGCCTGCCTCTCTGGCAAGCTCGAAAAACAGAAACAGGAGCAGCACCTCAACTACAGTCGGAAATGGAACTCCCGAACGGGAAACCGACAGCTTAAAAACAAACGCCGACGGAATCAGCGAAAGATGATGCGTTGCCAGCGCCACATAAAAGCCCGGAAGCAGCAGCGAGATCATGACGGACGCAAATCGGAGCAGACGCAAAAGGTTGACAAAGAGCATATTCGCCGAATAATCGTCAGCGGCTTGCAGGCTCTCGAAAAAAAAGTAAGGCGCAGTGAGCGCAAAAGGACTGCCATTGATAATCACCGTGATTCTTCCCTCAAAAAGCCGCGCCACCACCGCATCCGGCTTTTCCGTAAACCCGGTCGTATCGAAAAAACTATTCGCCGGGCTTAAAATCTCCGCAACATACTGAATGCCAAGCACGAATTCATTGTCCATCTCCGCCAATTTCTTTCGCACCGTCCGCACTAGGTCCTCCGGAGCGATTCCTTCCATATAAAGCAACGCTGTCTGCGTTTTCGATTCCTTGCCTAATAAAAAGCTTTCCACTCGCAGTTTCTCGGTGGACATTCTTTTGCGAATCAAGCTAATATTGGTCGTCAGCAGCTCGTTAAAGCTTTCGTTCGACCCGGTCAGAGAGGAGTCGTATTGCGATTTCTCCACGGCTCTCGTTTCCATTTTTCGAGCCACAACATAAACGGCATACTCGAAGGATTCAAAGATCAAGACGGGATCGCCTTTCAGAATATTCGATATGGCCTGATCCGCATCCGAAACCTCACCGATTTTAGCGGCATAAATAGCTCTTGCCACATCTTCCGGACCGGAAATTTGCTGTCCGGCCGCGGACAAAGGTTCGATAATATAATGGCTGATATAATTCAGATCGCAGATGGTGTCAATATAAAATAGAGTCGCAGTCCCCGAGTCCAAAGGAATCTCCCTCCGGACAAAATCGGAGCTGCCCCTCAGCTTCGTATAAATATCATTCTCCCGGATGGCCATGTTCTTTCCCCCGCTTCTTGCTGCGAAAAGTCATTTGCCGTATGTAGTATGCCAAGTTTTCCGCATAACATTCGGGTATTTTGCCAATAATGGTGAATCCCGGGCCTAACAGCAACTTTGGAAAGCAGGCGATCGACTTGGGTATCATCAATACCAAGCATCTATTTTTCATATACAGCAGCCTTGCAATCGTTACCCTCAAAACATTTCCAACGGCTTTTATCAAACTCGGAGGCAGAGATACCTGGATCGCCATGACCGTCGCGTCCGTCCTGATCCTTGTGTATTTGTGGATCATTTTAGCTATCTTCAGAAAAACGAACAGCTACAGTTTGACCGATATATATAGCAAAACGCTGGGAAAATGGGTCGGCGCTTTTTTTTCGTTCATGTTTGCGGTCACCGTCCTGCTCACCATGTTTGAAAGCGCCGGGGCGGAAGCCAGCGTCATCCATACCGGCTTCCATCTGCTGACTCCGGTATGGGTGTTTATTTCTGTAACGGCGATTTCCACCGTGTATGTCGTAAAAAGAGGGATCGCTTCGGTGGTCATCACCTCGATTATCGTAATTTTTTTCATCAGTCTTTCGGGCATGCTGCTGGCTTTCTTAACGCACCGGTATAAAGAAATCAAGTATATTTTCCCTATCATGGAGCATGGGGTTACGCTCGATTTAACCATGGCCACCCTCAAAATTTTGGGAGCGCTCAGTTGCGTGACGATTGTCATGCCCTATTTTGACAGTGTCCGCGACAAGTCCAAGCTCATCAAGCACAGCACCATAGCCTTAATATTCATCATCCAGATGCTGATTTTCTCCATGCTTGGCGTTATAACAACCTTCGGGCCCGAGCGGGCCGAGGACCTGCTGTTTCCCAAGCTTAAGCAGACGCAAATTATTAGCGCCTTCGGCTTTCTGGAAGCCGGAGAACTGTTTGTCATGCTGCAGGTCGTGGCCGGCTGGTTCATCCGCTATATTGTTTGTTTTTTTGCGCTTATGGAGCTGATCCGGTTGTCCGGACTTACCATCAAGTACAGGGAGTATTACGCTTGTGTCTTGACGATCGTGTTTTCCTATCTCTTTTCACGGAACTTGTTTGACATGTTTAACATACTGGACTACTTGCTGTATATTCAATTGATCAATTTTCTGGTGATTCCGTTGATCCTGTTTACCGCCTACTATTTCAGGCGTCGGCTCGGACGGCAATCTTAGTAGGCTACCCTCTCGATCACCCATACGAACGCAACGGCCGCAGCGCAAATATTGAGCAGCTTGAAGCCGGAAATATACCATCGGGATCTGTGCCAGTACCAGAGCAGCGGAAAAACGAGAGCGACAAGCGTTAATTGGGTGATTTCAATGCCGAGATTAAAGCTAAGCAGGGCCTGAACCACCTGGTTTTTGGGCAAGCGCATTTGCGTGAGCAGGTCGGCAAACCCCATGCCGTGGATAAGCCCGAACAAAAACGTAAGCCACCAGCGATGGCGGGCATTTTTCGAAAAAAACAAATTCTCGATCGCCACATAGACGATGCTGACGGCAATCATGGACTCGACAAATTTGGAGGGAACCGTCACGATTCCAAGTACGGACATAGCGAGAGTCAAGCTATGGGCTACCGTAAACGAAGTAATAATTTTGAGGTATTCCCTGATCCGCATCCGAAGCAAAATCAGAGTGAACAGAAACAAGAGATGATCGATGCCCGTTAAAATATGCAGAGAACCTAAACGTAAAAATCTTGCCCAATCAATGGCTGAATTTGCGTGAGAAGACGATTGCTTGGAATCCTCGGAGAGTTGGGGCTTGGCCCGATAGGTATAGCTCCACAATTGATCGAACAGGACCGAGGTTTGCATCAAGTTCCCGTGTTCCGTCACATTGATAAAATTGATGTACTCGCCTGAAATTGTCGAATGAAAACCGTCTCTGACCACTAGCGTTTCTCCCGGCTGCACGGCGTCAAGCGTAATCGTGGCCGTGACAATTTTGGCGTCGGAAAGTATGTAATCGTCGTACACGAAATTTTTTTCGAACGTAAAATCATCTTTGAAAGGCAGCTCCGCGCTTATGCCAAGCTTGATATCCTTTGGACTCGTTTTCTGCCCCTTGATTTCGATAACAAGGTTGTGCTCCACCCATTCTTTCAATCGGGGTTCGGCCTGGGCCACCTCATTCGCGTCCAGATAATAATCACCGTCCGCGTCGATTCCTTCAACGGACTCGAGCACCGACAGATCATCGATCGCAAACCGAATCACCGTTTGGTTCCGGAACAAATCCATCTTCGTAAACGCTACGCTGTAAGCATGGGCGGAAACATCGGACACAAAGTAAGGACAAAGCATAAAAAGAGCTAAAAAGAACAGGATGAGTCGACTTTTTTTCATATCTCCCGCAGCCTCCGAATTTAAGAACTCCCGTGAAGTAAAATGGGATGCAATCATTTAATCGTAATAATTACGATTATTACACACGGATACGGAGGGTGTCAAAACATTCCTTAGGGGTTTTCTTGATTGCAAAAAAGGGCTGTTCCCCGAAGTCGTCTATGATGGCTTTTGGGGAACGCCTCTAAAACAAAGGAGCGGAAAAACCCTGCCGGATCGCTGCCAGGTACCGGATCGACTTCGAGGATTTGCGTTAGAACAAATGGTCTGGTCTAGTCTACTTAACCCTGGTCAACGACGTCCCCAAACACGGCATCCCTCCGACAATACTTAAAATAGCGGACTTATATGGCCATATTTCCACTGGAGAGGCCTCATTCTGAACGAATAGCGCCGTTTTATGGCCTTATTTCTTCAGAAGAGCTCCTTTTCCCCTCAGTTTTGGACGGTTTGCCAAAATTAGGGCCATTTTGCACCGCTATTTTCAGGAAAATGCGGTTTCGGAGTGAAATAAGGCCATTTTATGCCGCTATTCGAGAAATCAACGTCATGCGGACCTGCGCACCGTGCATCAAGGACCAACCGAGGCTTACGGCGTTTTCGGCTTCGAAACTTGCCGAAATCAAGCCCGGTGACCGGGCGGCTTTCACTTGCTCGGTAAATACCGTCGATTAGCGGCATTAAGCCCCTAGAAAAAAAGATGGTGCAGAGTTTGGCCCCTGGCATCATCTTTTCTTTTACTTTTGGGACAGCCTCTTCATGGGGAATATATGATGGATTGCGGCAAGGACTACTCGGTTTTGATCCCAACCATCCGACGCATCATGCTTCGGGAACGTTCGGAGTCAAAGGGAACGAGAAAAGACGCGGTAAACCGTCCCATTAAGCCCTGCTCGTAGACGGCTTTCTCGTTGCTAAACGATTTGTAGCCGATCAATCCGCCTTTATACCGCCCCATTCCGCTGTATCCGACGCCGCCGAACCCCATGGTGTTGGAGCCTGCGTGCAAACCGAGATCATTGACGGTTACGCCTCCGCTGGAGGTTTGCGTCACTACTTTGCGTATATCTCCTTTGTTTTTTCCGAAAACATAGAGCCCCAGCGGCTTTTCACGTTTATTGATCCGGTTGATGGCCTCGTCCAGCTTCCTGTACGTATATATCGTCAAGACCGGTCCGAAGATTTCATGCCTCGAAACCGAGAGCTCCTCGCCGGGGTTGACGATAATCGTAAGCGGAATTTTACGGGTTTCAGGATCGGGAAGCTTCTCCGAGCTTGGGTTTACTTCGATCACTCGGCAGCCTGCCGCTTTGGCTTCCTCTACATAGCTGACAATCCGGTTATATCCGGCTTGATTGATGATGGAAGAGACCCGCGGATTACGGATCATCGTCGGGAAAGCCTCCTCATCGGTTTTAACGATTTGAACGATTATGGGCTCAAGAAGTGATTCGGGCACAAATGCATAATCGACGGCGAGGCAGACTTGGCCTGCGTTCCCGGTTCGGCCCTTGGAAATTCTTATGCCCGCAAGCTTTACATCGGCATCGGAGAGCACCACGGCCGGGCATTTTCCGCCTAGCTCCAGTGTCACCGGGGTCAGATTCGGGGCGGCGGCGGCAAGGATTCTCTTGCCGATTTCGGAACCGCCGGTGAACAGGAGCTTATCCCAAGGAAGCGCGGCAAAATAGGCGGAAATCTCCGCTTCGCCGGTCACCACTGCCATCTCTTCCTCCTTAAAATACTTCGCCACCAGCCTTTGCAACAATTCCGCTGTTCTCGGCGTGCTTTCCGACACTTTAATCATAACCGAATTGCCTGCGGCCAATGCTTCAATCGCAGGATCAAACGCCAAACTTACAGGTGCGTTAAAAGGCGACACAATACCGACAACCCCCAGCGGCTCATTAAGAATATATGTCTTTTGCCCGGTGAGTCTCAGCAAGCCGGTTGATTTGCGTTCCGGCTTCATCCATTTTGCTAAATGATCGCGGACATGTTTGCCGTGAAACAGCGGTGACACCACATCCGCTCCGAAAATCTGATCGGGATCACGGCTTCCGAAATCGGCCTGAAGCGTGTCGACGAGCTCTTTCCAGTGGGTACGGATCAATTGATCAACCCGTTGGAGGCGGTCCATCCTCTCCGCATAGCCCGGCGGATTGACGCGGGAATATTTCGCTTTTTGCAGATCGAAAATGCGTTGAACTTCCTGGGTTTCGGTTGTTTTCATAGAAAAGTCGTCCTTTCCCTGAGTTGACGTTGAATGATGTTCATCATGAATGAAAGTCGATAATTAATTGATCATTCGTTTAATAAATATTATGAAAAAGGGATACCGCCTTCGCTTAAGCTTTGATGGCATCCCAGCTCATTTTAATGATTTGCTGCAGATTCTCTTCGTTTGCTTCATATTGCCCTTTGAAATGGGCTCTGGCCAGCTGAGTTACCGGGAAATAGCAATACGTGAGCAAAAAGGTCGTTTCGAGGGGCTTTAAAACCCCGGCTTTTTTGCCTTTTTCGATAAACTCGTGCAAGAATACGAACATCGTCGTCGTATCTTCCAAAGACAGCTTATCCAGCAGCGGCGAGGTCGAGAACTGCTCCAGAAACATGAAGTCGTCCTTATTGTCCAAGATGAACCGGAGGGAATTTCGCATGAATCTTTCGCAGGCCGTTTGTATGGTCATCGTCGGTTCGATGCCTTGGATCATGTAACGGCTCATTTTCTCTTTGGCTTTGACATACAGCTTGCCCAGCATATCCTCCTTGTTCTCAAAATATACGTAAATCGTCGCCGAAGAAACGTTCGCCCGCTTGGCGATTTTGGACATCGAAATGTCGGAAAATCCGATCTCGTTTAACAGCTGAATGGTGGCTTCAAAAATAGCTTCGCTTTTATTCTCATCTTTATGTCTCATGGCTATATAATAAATGATCATTCGGTTAATGTCAATCAGCCATGCCGGGATGGATTGTGCGCTAACGGACTCAGATGACTCTATTCAGCTAAAAATGCGGCTTTTTTTATTCTAACGGACTCCACAGTCGCTATTTGCAAAAATAAGCAGTGTTCATTAGACTTTTTCGTTCAATAACGCTTCTGGAGTCCGTTAGGGGATCGCAAAGCCGGCTTTTCCCTAAATAACGACGGTGGAGTCCGTTAGAAATCACATAGACTGCTGCGCCAGATAATTGTGAAATTCGTTAAGCCGAAACTCGTATCTGCAAGCATTCATGGAATCCATTCAAAGCTAAGTTGCGTTCATGCCAGTCGGTCCGGCATGATTTCTGCAATTGCAGCTGTTATAGCCTGTCAGAGCCTTGATGCTCAGGATCGGTATCGTGATCATGCTGAGGTTTAAGTGTCGCGGCTTTAGTCATGCTTTGATCGGCCCCAGTTGATTGATGGTTCGCGTATAGCGCCTTGTGACCGGATTTGGGCGTTCCTTCCTCTCCGGCAAACTCCTCCCCGGCTTCCATTTGCGCCACCGGGAAACGCCCCCGTCCAATACGGGTTCTCCCGGACGCCGGCTCTCCAACCCGCGCTCCGGACGGCTGCCGGAGGAATCTTTTCTGCACCCAATATATGCCCCAAAGCAAAACCACCAGGCTAAGCCCCACAATAAGTCCCGCCGCCTGACCGGCGATAAACGGCATGCTGACGATAATTCCGATCATCCCGATCAGCCCCAGCCAGGAGGTATACGGGAAACCGGGCAGCTGGCAGGCCGCCTCCGGAGAACAAGGCGTATGTCTGCGCCATCTGTAATGAGAAGCCAAAATTACGAAATACGAAAACAGGAGTGAAAATCCTCCGCAGCTGACCAAAAACAAATACACCTGTTTGGGCAGGATAAAACCCATTGCAAGCCCCAGCAACATCGCCGCTCCGGAGAAAAGAATCCCCTTATACGGGAGATTGTTCTTGTCCTTTAACCAGGAGGGGGCATGCCCTTCCGAAGCCAGCGACCGAAGCATGCGGGCCAGCCCAAAGGTCGACGCCAGCATCGTGGACAAAATCGCCGTGATCATCACGATATTGATCAGCGTTCCCGCCCAGTTGATCCCCCAGCGGGTTAACGCGAGCACGAGCGGGCTTTGATCCTGGACGATGCCTCCGGTCGGGAACAGCAGCAAAATGACGGAAATGGCAACGCAATAAAGTGCCACCAGGCTGATCAGGGTGTAGTTGATGGCGCGGGGGATCGTCTTCTTCGGATTGGGCACTTCGGATGCGGCCAGTCCAATGACTTCAAAGCCGGCGTACGTAAAAATAACGATCAGCATGCTCCCGGCAATCCCCGCCAATCCTCCGGGAAACCAGGGCTCACGCCGCAGCTCGCTGACTCCGGCAGCCGGAGCGCCGGGCATGAGGCCGGAGACGATCGCGAGTCCGATCGCGATAAAGCCTACAATCGCTAGCAGCTTTATGGCCGCGAGCCCGCTTTCGAGCTTGCTTAGGTAATTGGCCCCAAGCAGGTTTAGCAGTGTAACTCCGACTATGATGATCATCCCCATCAAAATCGCCGGAACGTTCGGGAACCACTCCCGAAGAAATGTCGAAGCCGCAATCGATTCGCTGGACATCGCCAGAACGAGCCCGATCCAATACACCCAGCCCGTGATGAATCCTACCGCAGGTCCGAAGCTTCTCTCCGCGTAGGTGCGGAAAGAGCCCGGAACCGGGTCCGCCGCCGTCATTTCCGAAAGCGCATAGAGAATGATGTAAACCAACACGCCGCCTAAGATATATGACAGGATGATGCTGGGTCCAGCCGCTTTGATCGCCACGCCCGAACCGAGGAAAAACGATCCCCCCACCACCGTGCCAAGCGCAAGCATCGTAAGATGAAACGTAGAAATTCCTTTGTCTTTCGCCCGCATGTCCGCCATAATAAATCAGCCTCCCGAAAGCCTAGATGTTTACAGGAAGTATTGGCAGAAGAAAGTTAAATTATGTTGACCTCCCGCGGGCGGATTATCTTTCCAAGCTTCTCTTGATTTTTCTCATCGTACTCCCCAAATAAGCAGCCGCGCCAAAAGCGAGCAGCAGACTCAAGACAAATTGGATATATTGTCCCGCCGACAACCCCTTATAATTGAAGATCAAGCTAATCAACGTGGTTACCCCCGCCACCAGGAAGATCGCAAACGAAAAGGAAACGGCCCATACGAAGCGTTTGTTTCTCTCCGCTAATTGCTCGGCATCGGTAAAAGATTCCGGCCGCTCGTGCGTGTATTTTTTACGCCAAACATAGGAACTGGCCATTTGACCGACAAGTTCCCAGCCAAATTCCTCATAGGTCGTTTTGTATTCCTTTTTGGGTTTTGCCTGCATATCAACAATATAACGGTATTTTTCCGGCTTTCCCTTTGCCAATCTCATGAGGATCGAGCTCCATTGCCCGATATGCTCGGGATGCCAGCCCTCGGCGGCCATTTTCTCAAACCAAACTTCGTAATCCGCCGGAACGACATATCTGAAAACCGAGAATAAAACGATTTTCTTCATACTCACAATAATCCCTCCACATTGCGGTAAAGTTCCTTGATCCGGTTGGCCTCTTCCTTTAAAATCCGCAACCCCAGTTCGCTTGCAACGTAAAATTTCTTTCGTTCCTCTTCCCTTGTCGGCGAAATAAGGCCATCCTTTTCAAGTTTTCCAAGCGTCTGATAAATGGTCCCGGCCCCAAGCGTAATGCGCTCTTCGGTAATTTCCTTGACATGCTGCATAATCCCGTAACCATGCCGCTCCTCTTGCAGGGACAGCAAAATGTACATCATCGTTTCGCTCATGGGTATAAATCGTTTCTTCACTTTTTCAAAATTCACATTCACCCCTCCAAACATCACGAAGATCTATATCACATCGTGATATAGATATCATGCATCACGTCGTGATATATGTCAATAGGCGGCAACCCAAAAAAAGAACAGCCCGAAGGCTGCTCCTGGTTCTTTTTCCGCTATCCAATTATTTCGTCACCGCGATTTCAGCACCCGATCGGAAATCGCTCCGATCTCTTCGATCTCGGCGGCCGTCAGGCGAAACTTCATCGACTTGACGTTTTCCACGGCATGATGAACCTTCGAGGCTCCGGGAATCGCAAACACGATGTCCCCATGAGCATGAATGAGCCAATTCAGCGCGATTTGCGTAGGTGAAACTCCGTATCGCCCGGCGGTTTGCTCCAAGGCGTCGATCAAAGGTTTTGACCGCTTGAGTCCGGAATCCCGGAATGAGGACGTCCATTTGCGCGGCCCTGTAATGGATTTGATAAGTTCCGGGTTTTTGTGGAATTTGCCGCTTAAAATCCCCTGCTCAAGCGGTGAATACGCAATAATGGCAACACCCAGTTCCTTGGCCGTTTCCATGACGCCGTTTTGCTCGATCCGGCGGTCCAACAGGCTGTATTTGACCTGGTTTGAAACCAGCCGCAGTCCGTGCTCGCGAAGCACGCGGTCCGCTTCGCGCATCTGCCGGGCGGAAAAATTGCTGACCCCGACGTTTTGGATCTTCCCTTGCTTGGCAAGCTCCGCCATCGCGTGCATCTCGGCAGATACCGAAGAAAAGGAAAATGGGTTGTGCACCTGATACAAATGAATCGTACGGTGATCCAGCATGTTAAGCCGATCGTCGATCGTTGCCGAGATGCTCCCCGACGTGCGGAAAGCCGGCCACCATTTGGTCGCGATATAAGCCCCGTCCGCTTCAGGGGTGCCAATTGCCTTTAAAGCGCTGGCCAGCAAAAGCTCCGATTGTCCGCGTCCATAGATTTCGGCGGTGTCAAACCAATTGATTCCGCCCTCCAGGCTGGTTTGGACGATGGTCTGCACATCCTCCCGCTGCAGCGCCGGCCAAAATTTGCCGACCATCCCTCTTCCGTTGCTGAACTGCCAGCATCCGAGACCCAACGGCGACAGCATCAAATCCGAATTGCCCAACTTGCGTAAACTCAGTGAAATTTCCGTAGCCTCTGCCATCATTTTTCACCCGTTCCGTTTTATTTTTTATCCAGTCAGGCTTCTTTCTCCAACTCCCGCCAATGGGCGGCAAACGAATGGACGACATTCAAAAATTCGACGAGCGCCGGGGAACGCCATTTTTTCTTGTGGTAAGCAATCTGCGTTGCGACGCGCTGCGATTCATCGTCCCAGTTAAGCTTGATCATTTTGCCCTCTTTCAGTTCGCCCCTTACGGTAACCAGCGGGACAAACGAAACGCCGAGACCCGACATGACGCACTGCTTAATCGCCTCGATACTCCAAAATTCCAGATTGGGATCGGGAAAAACGCCGTGGCTGTTCAGATACTGCTCGAACAAAGTTCGATAGGAGCAGCCGCTCTCCGTATGCAGAATCGTTTCCTCCTTAAGATCGCCGGGCAACACGCGCGGTTTGTCCCGCAAAGGATGGTCCACGGGAGCGATCAGAGCCATCGGCTCATGGATCAGCGTATCAATATGTAAGTCTTTGTCCTCAAGCTCCGGCTGCAGCAAAAAAGCCATGTCCAGCTCTCCCGACCGGATCAGCTCCCTCAGCTCCCAGCAGGTGCCCGGCTTCAGCGTAATCCGCACCTGACCATGACGCCGCCGGAAATCCCGGATAATTTCGGGCAGTCGAAACGCGGCTAGGGATTCAGGCGCGCCGATCGTTAACGCCCCGGCAATTTTCTCGTCCGATTTCAGCGCGGCTTTGGCCAAGGAATGAATTTTGGAGATTTCCTGGGCGTAAGGAATCAAACGTCTTCCGGCATCCGTCAAAATAATCTTTTTGGCGATTCGGTCGAACAGCGGCTGTCCCAACTCGTTTTCAAGCGTCTGAATCTGTGCCGTAATGCTGGACTGCGCATAATCGAGCTTTTGCGCCGCACGCGTAAAGCTGCCGGTCTCCACCACCACCAGAAACGTAAATAAATGCCGGGATTCCACAAGAACCTCCTTCTATCGAATTTTCGAATGGATAGTATTAAATATTTCTGTTTTTCCTATGGATCTATTATCTGATACGCTGAAGTAAAATACAAGAATGAAAGCGGGATTCCTCATGACGAAGCAAAATAAAAATACATCGCAGCTGCGCAGCAGCATCGGCCTGCCGCAGGCCGTCGCTCTCTATATCGGAGCCGTATTGGGCTCGGGCGTGCTGATCGTCCCGGGCATTGCCGCCGAAATGGCCGGGCCCGCCTCCCTGCTGGCTTGGGGATTCATGACGCTGCTTATACTTCCTATGGCGTTATCTATGGGACTTCTGTCGGCCAAATACCCGAACGCGGGCGGTGTCTCTCATTTTGTCACGCTGGCTTACGGGGAACGGGCCGGCACTATGGTAGGCTGGTTTTTTCTGATGTCCGTCCCGATCGGCGCGCCCGTGGCCGCTTTGACCGGCGCCGGTTACATGACGGCCGCCATTGGCTGGGGAGAAGGAGCTAAAGTCGCCATAGCAGCCGCTTTGCTCGCCATGGGCCTGATCACGAACTGGATCGGCATGCAGGTCGCGGGCAAAGTACAAATCGCGGTGGTCATCGCCATCGTTGCGGTGCTGATATTTGCCTTCATCGCGGCGGTTCCCCGGATGAATGCCGTTCATTTCACGCCTTTTATGCCGCATGGCTGGACCAGTGTGGGACAATCGGCGGCGCTGCTCTTCTGGTGCTTTATCGGCTGGGAGGCGGTTTCCCATATGTCCGAGGAATTCAAAGATCCGCAAAAAGCGGCGATCCAAGGGGTGACCATGGCGGCAATACTGGTCGGGGTCCTTTATTTTCTGTCCGCACTCGCGACGGTTGGAACCCAAAGCTACCTCAAAGCCGGCTCAGGCGCGTCGCTTGTCTGGATCATCAGCCGGCCGCTTGGTTCCTGGGGAGCCGTGATTGCCGGGTTTTCCGGCCTCTTTATCTGCAGCGCGGGCATCATTGCCTATATCGGCGCAGCGTCAAGGGTGGCATTCGCTTTGGCTCGTCAAGGCAATGCGCCGAACTGGATGGGCGGCCTGTCAGCCCGTTTCCAAACGCCCGGCCCTGCGCTGCTTTTCCTGCTCGCCTGTTTTCTGATCGTCATGGCGCTATACGGCAGTGGATCGATCTCCCTCACCACGTTGATCCAATTTCCGAACGCAACGTTTATCCTGACTTATATCGGCGGCTGCGCCGCGGGGATCCGTCTGCTGAAGGGGAACCGCCTCGGCGTGGCGATAAGCTGGATTTCTTTTATCGCCACTGCCATCGTGTTCCCTTTTACCGGCTGGGCGATGGTCTATCCTTTGCTGGTAGGCATTCTTGCTCTCATATATACGCGCGTTCTTCATCGTTCAAAACAAAAACAGTCCCCTAAAGAACTGTCGCCTAAGTCGATGCAGCACTGATCGTACGAACGCAAAAAGCATCTTCCTGCAATCGGCGGGAAGATGCTTTTTCCAAAAAATTCGGTGTTCATGCTCTCATAAAATCAAGCGTTTTTTAGATCGGCCACCAGTTGGTTTAAGTGATCGATCAACACCTGCAGATTGCCGATTCTTTGCTCCTGAACCTGAAGCATCTGATTCAGGGACGCTTTCATCGCTTCAATGTCCTGATCCGATTTCGCACCACGCAGTTTATGGGTCTCCTTCATCATTTCGCCGATCTGAACGTCGATGGCGGAAGAAGCTTCCTTTAACATCGGCAAAGCGTCTTTGGCAATTTGCAGTTGAGCATCATTTAAGCCGCCCTCCTGCTTGCTCAGCGTCTCGATTTCATTTTTCACGGATTTGACGGCCGTTTTCGCCTCCGCGCGGAGTTTAAGAATTTGCGTCTTATTGTCGTTAACCTGTTTGGTCAGCGGTTTAAGTTCGGCATATTTGTTTTTTGCCTCGGTTACCCGGGTTTCGACTTTAGCCTTTATTTTGTCTTTCGCGGTGTTTCCCTCCGTGTTAACGTGGGAGGATTCGGCATATGCCGCAGTGCTAAGTCCGGCAAACAAACAGCCAGTCACCGTAATTGCGATCCATTTTTTCATCATTCATTCACTCCTGTCCTAAAATGTTCAAATCGGCATCGGACAGACCGTCTTCTTGCTCCAAGCCTTTCAGAAGCCGGTCCAGCTCCGTTCCTAGTTCGTTAATAATCGCTTCGCTTTCTTTGCTGGTGACGGGGTTATCCGATTTCGCAATGACTTCAATTTGCGAGGAAGTGCCTGCAGAACCCGCATTTCCGCCGCTCGCAGCTCCGTCATTTCCTTTCGAGCCTTCCTGCCCTCTGGCTGACGAATCTGCCGTTCCCTGCGATTCGCCTGAAGTTGGCGTATCATCATCGGTATTCGCGGTCTCCCCAGATCGGTTCTCCTCACCGGAAGAGCTTCCGTTCGCCGTAGAATTTGCCGGAGCATTCGCCGCCTTGGCATCAGCGTTACCGGAATTTGCCGGGCCCGCTAGCTCCGTACCGCTTGACGAGTTCCCCGCCACGCCGGAGGTTTGATTTCCTTTGCCGCCGCAGCCGGCAGCCAGAAGCATGACAGCGAGGAGGATCGCCAAAGTGATGAACCGCTTCCTGCTTGGCATGTACGTTTCACTCCTTGTTCATTAGGTTCAGGCCGGCCGGTCATGAACCTTCGCATTTATCGTAGCAAGGATTTGTAACAAAATTTTTCGATCAAATGTAAACAAAGTGTAACTTGGAAAAATACTCATTTGGGCAGCCGCAAAATAAATTCCGTCCCTTGGCCCGGCGTGCTCGAAACCGAGACCTGCCCATGATGCAGCTCCGCCAGCCGTTTGACGATGCTAAGCCCGAGACCTGTGCCGGGAATATGCGGCGTACGGGAAGGATCGGCACGGTAGAACGGCTCGAACAAGTGTGCAAGATGTTCCTCTTCGATCCCGATTCCGGTGTCTTTTAGCAGAAAGGCTACATCAACCTTATCTTCCTCCACCTTCAGACAAATCTTCCCGCCTTCCGGCGTGTATTTGCAGGCATTGGACAGCAGATTGGAGAGAATTTGCTTCAATCGGTCTTCATCCGCGTAGACCATAAGGCCCTTCGGACAATCGATGCGAAAATCAATGTTTTTCTCGCGTAGGGCCAAATTAAAATTAAGCGCCGTTTCATCGGCGATTTCTTTGGCTTCGCAGTAGGTTCGAACCAGCGTAATCCCTTCCGAATCCAGCTTCATCAGCTCCAGCAGATCCCCGGTCATCCGAATCAGCCGCGTCGTTTCCTTAAGAACGGTTTCCAAGTAAACATCCTGCTGTCCGGATGGTACCTTCCCTTCCGCCATCGCCTGGATATAGCCGTGGATATAGGTCAGTGGGGAACGCAAATCGTGCGAGACGTTCGCGATAAATTGACGTCTGGCAATTTCGTTTTCCAGTAAAATATGTTTCATCCGGTTAAAAGACAAAGCCAAGCTTTCGAGCTCATCACCCGTTTTCACTTGCAAATCCTCCGGCTGCTCGCCTGCCGCCAGCATCAGGGCCGATTTCTCCAACTCGCGGATCGGCTGTACGATCTTGCGGGATCTGAGCAAAATCAACACTGTACTTGCCAACGTAAGGATTACCGTAATGCCGATGAGCACCAAGCGAAGCCGCATCAGCTGCTCGCTGATTTGCTCCACCGGCGACAGGATCAGCACCGCTCCCTTGACCGCGGCGTTTTCTTCAAAGGGCTGGCCCAAAAAAGCGACATGGACGTCCATCACGCGGTTAAAATCCGTTTTGCGGAATACGGTTTGGCCTTCCATGATCAGTTTCAGATCGTCCACAAAAACATTTTCCTCAAGGCCTTCGCTCTTGGCGAAGTCGATGACTCCTTGCGCGTTGCCTTTGAGTGTTAGTATATAAATTCGGGCATTAGTTACCGATCCGATGAGCGTCAGAGATCGATTCAGCTCGTCCTGGCCGATCGTTTGCATGCGATACTTCCTGACCAGCCCCTTTGCCTGATCGGAGATTTTAACCATTTCGGTTCGTTTTTCGCGATAAATGCTTTGCTCGTACGCAATTGAAGCAAAAGAAGAAAAGGCCAAGATCGTGATGAACACGATAACCAGGTACATGATCATCATCCGAGAAAAAATCGATTTTCTCCTCATAGCGCTTCCAATTTGTAGCCGACGCCCCAGATGGTGGATATTTTCACCGGGGCGCTCGCCGCATTCAGTTTTTCCCGTACGCGCTTCACATGCATATCCACGGTGCGCGTATCCCCGGAATATGTGTATTCCCAGACTTTATCGAGGAGCTGTTCTCGTGTGAACACGCGGGTTTTATTCAGCAGCAGAAAATAAAGCAGTTGAATCTCTTTAGGCTTCATTTCCAGCGTTACTCCGGAAACCGATACTTCAAATCGATCCATATCGATGGTTAGTGAACCATGATGAATCGTTTTGTCCTTTTTGCGGACCGCCCCTTCCGTCTCCCGCAGCCGTGCCTTTAAGCGGGCCACCAGCTCGCGGGGTTCAAACGGCTTGACGATGTAATCATGCGCGCCAAGCTCAAAACCTAGCAGCTTATCGTCCAGCAGGTCCCGCGCGGTCAGCATAATGACGGGAACTCCGGATTGCTCCCGGATGAGCCTTAGCGTGTCCCAGCCGTTCATGACCGGCAACATGACGTCAAGCAGCACCAGATCCACCGGCTCCGACCTTAACGCATCCAGCGCCGAACTGCCGTCATGGCGAAAAAACAGCGTGAACCCTTCCGGCTCCAGATATAGTTCAAGCAACCGGCAAATGTTCGGATCGTCGTCGACGACCAGAATCTTTCTTTCATCCATCTGCTCACAACCTTTTCAGCCAAATTCGAGTCAATCAGGTATCGCCTTGAATCATAAAGCATTCCCGGCAGCGTTGTAAATAAAAAGCCGCAGCATCGGCTTAGGATGCGCGGCTATGGAGTTGATCCTGTGGTTTGGGGTAGCGGATTATTTAGCTTTAGGCGCCAGCAGCTTATTCGCAATCATGCTGTCTATCGTATCGCGGACCATTTGATTCAGATCCGCATACCGGTATTGATACACGTTAGGATATTTCGTTTGATACTTAGGCGTTGTTCCGACTTTGGAATAAAGCGTGTCCACATCGCTGTTGAACCATCTCATGATTCGCAGCACAAATTTAGGGATAATCACCGGAGAGGGACGGAACCCGAGATGTCCGTAATTTTCCCGAATGATGCCGGGCATTTCATTAAGTCTTCCTTTCGCGCTGAAGCTTAAATGACGATGTCCGTCGGTCTCCGGATTATTCATGATCGCAATATGCATGCGGGCGCAGTCCCGGACATCCACGTAATGGGTGGCCATATCAATCAAGACCTTCGTTTTGCCTTCGGCCAAATCCTTCAGCGTCGCGCTGCTGTACCGTGCCCACGGGATCAGGGTTGGCCCCAGAATTCCGCTCGGACAAACCGTCGAAAGCGGTATCTTTCGCGGGTTCAGCTTGACGTCGCCGGCAATATCCCATGCGAGCTTCTCGGCCAGCGTTTTGCTGCGCATATAATCTTCCGAAGCTACTTTTACGTTCGTCCAATCGTCTTCGTTAAAATGAAGCTTCGATGCGGGATGACCGTAAGCGATCGCCGCTTCCGAGCTTGTCACGACGATCTTGTGCACCGATTCCGAGCCAAGCGCTGCCTTCATCAAAAATTCGGTTCCTTGGGTGGCGCCCCCGGTCCGATCGGTTTCCGTGCTCACAGCCTGCGGGCTTGCCACATGGAAGACCCACTTCACGCCTTCTACAGCCTGCGGCCATCCGTCTTCCTTGCGCAGATCCGCTTCGACGAATTCGATGCCCGGCAAAATCTCCTTCATTTTGGTGAGCTGCTCCGTATTTTTCAAGCTCCGCACCGTTCCCCGGACCCGGTACCCCTCTTCAAGCAAATACTTGCCAACCCAAGATGCCAAATACCCGCTAATCCCCGTTACTAAGCAAAGATCTCCTTTTAGCATTTGATTCATTTTTTCTGTCTCCTCCCGAATTTTAGTTTTTTGATCACGTGTCAGACTGAATAAATAACCGTCGATTTACCGCTGAATGCTCCGCTTTCCATATGATTCAGCATAAATTCCGCCACATCCGCGCGGGATACCTTGCGCAGCAGAGACGCCCTGCGATTATCGAGTTCGTAACTCATGAAGCACATCTCCGACCACGATTTTTCAAACGAGGAGTCGAATCGGGATCCTGCCGGGATTTCGCGCAAAAGCCGTAACTTCATGCTCATTGCGCAAAGCCTGATCGATGAGCTGCAGTCCCGAGGACCCGCTGGCACCAAAAATAGTAATTTTCATTAGCTCTACACCTCCTGATCGATTTATTAATGAACGCCTATTTATTAATAAATGAAAATATAGGTTTTCTCTATCCATTGCTCCAGCAAAATTACCATTAATTAATGAACGAACATTTAGTTAATTCCAAAAAAAATTAAGGCTTCAATGCAATGGCGTCCCATGCCATTTGGATCGCCGCTTCCATCTTTGGTTCGTCAAACGCGAAATTCCCCTTAAGCTGCTCCTTCGTCAACTGGGCGACAGGAACGATGGAAAACATCACGAGCAAATTCAAATCCTCATGCTTGAACAACTTCTCTTTCTTTCCCTGTTCAAACAGATCAAACACCGGCTGATACATCGGAGTAGTGTCTTCCAGGCACCAATTTCGCAGCAGCGGCGAATTCGAAGCCTGCTCCATAAACAGATATTCGGCTTCGTGATCCAAAATGAAATTCACGAAGTTTTTGGTAAAAAGCACAAACCGCTCTCTTACCGAAGCCGATGGGTCAGCGCCTTGAAACACCTTGTCGCTCATCATCTTTTTGCCTCTCAAGTAGATCTTGCTCAGCATATCCTCCTTATTCTCAAAATAAATGTAGATGGTGGCGGCAGAAACACCGGCTTGCTTGGCGATTTTGGAAATCGAAGTTTCGGCAAACCCGATTTCATTGACCAGTTCAATGGTCGCCTTAATGATCGCTTCAACTTTGTTATCATCTCTTGGTCTCATGGTCCAATAGTAAATGATCGTTTATTTATTGTCAACTAAAAAAGACCATTTCTCAAGAAATGATCTTCTGAAACGTATAGATATCCAGTTTTCTGCCGAACTTCATTCCGATTTCTTTATAATGCGCGCATTGCTCAAACCCGTTTTTGATAAACAAATGCCGGCTTGCTTCGTTCTCGCCGCAAATCGTGGCGACCAAGCTATGGAATCCGTTCTCCGCCGCAATGCCTTCGATAAAGCGGACGGCCTTTCCACCGATTCCTCTTCCGACATAATCCGGATGAAGATAAATCGTAACTTCTCCGCTGATGTCGTAAGCCTGTTTTTTCTTGTGCTGAGTGATCAAAACATAACCCGCAAGCGAGCCGTCTACTTCGATCACGTAGGTTTTGAAACGGGGATCCGGGTTTATAACGTTGTTTTTGATTTCCTGCAGGGAGAGCGGCTCGGTGTGAAAAGAAACCGTGGTGCGGGTTACGAAATGATTATATATTTCTTGTACGGCAGGCAAATGCTCTTCAGCAATTTCCGTAAACTTCGGTTCGACCATAAAAAATCCTCCGCTATGCAGTTGGATTCATCGCCTAAATAATTCCGATTCTTTCAATGGCGATCCATATCAGA
Source organism: Paenibacillus terrisolis (assembly GCF_056171975.1). Lineage (NCBI taxonomy): Bacteria > Bacillati > Bacillota > Bacilli > Caryophanales > Paenibacillaceae > Paenibacillus > Paenibacillus terrisolis. The sequence goes on from NZ_JBKFGG010000002.1 coordinate 133,631, forward strand.
AAAATCGCCGCCAAGACGATGGCAAAAGATTTGACGAAACCTTTAATGAAGACTTTTGAAGTGGTTTCATGCTCCGATCTATAAAAATATTCCTTGACCCAGACGGTCTGAATGGTTAGCAGCGAGATGATAGCTGAAAATCTAAGCAGCTTAAGCAAATATACCCTGATCGGATCATAGGCGGTCTGTCTGACCCCTGAACCAATGTGCACAACCGCATAATCCGGAAATATGAGAATCCCGAGCAAAAGCCCGAGCAAAAATCCATAGATTCCGCCCTTAACCAATTTCCGTTCCATACTGCCCCGCCCTTCGTTAGAATATCTTTAAAATATCCTCCGGGCCTTCAAACTTAAATGTGGCGTCAATGATCTCCGGATGTTTGCAGCCCCAAAGCGCCAGACCAAAATCGACGCCGGCCCCCTTCGCGCATTCAAAATCGTAAACCGTATCTCCAATATATATGGCGCGTTTCGGATCGGCTCCGGAAATCTCCAGAAATTTCAGCAGCGGCTCCGGGTTTGGCTTATGCTTCTCGGTGTCTTCCGCACACACAAAATGGGTCAAATATTTCATCAAACCGAACGGGACAAAATCGTGAGTTAGTTCCTCCCTCGTCTTGGAGGTAACGATTCCTTGCGTCAGCCCCGTCTTTTGAAGGGTATCCATCAACGGATCTATCCCGCGAAACACTTCAATAGTATGGAAAAAGTCTTTCAAAAAGAAATTCCAGCGGTCTCCGGCCTGTTGGGCGTTCTCGATTCCGAGCTGCTTCAGGGAAACCGCTCCCGGAATGCCAAGCACGAAGGTCAAGCTATCCTTCTCTATGTGTTTGTCATAGTCGGTTTGCAGCATTTTCTGAAGCGAGCCGATTACGGCTTGTTCCGTATCGATTAAGGTCCCATCCACATCAAAAATAATCGTATCGTACATTCTTAAAAGCACTCCTTATGTTCCGTCTCTCATTCCATGTGATTCCATAATACCATGATTGTTCCACTTCATCCTCCGCAAATCTGAAGAAATTAGATTTTTTGATTTGAATGTAGGATAATGATTGAGGACCAAAAGCGTTAATTCACGGTTAACGTTTTAACAATGGAGGCGCCCATGTGAAAACCTTTTTGCAGCTCAACACTATCTTTCTAAGCATGATCATGGAAGCCATTCCTTTCGTTCTGCTTGGAGTCATTATATCCGGTCTCATTCAGACATTCCTGACGGAGAGGACCATTGCCAGGATCATGCCGAAAAACCGGCTGCTCGCCACACTGCTGGGTTGCGGAATCGGCGTCTTTTTCCCGGCGTGCGAATGCGGTATCGTTCCGATAACGAGGCGTCTGCTTCGAAAAGGAGTGCCGCTGAACGCAGGTATCGCCTTCATGCTGACGGGACCGATCATCAATCCGATCGTGCTGTTCGCCACTTTTATCGCTTTCGGCAATAACTGGAGGATGGCCGCGATTCGCGCGGGAGGCGCGGTGGCCGTAGCTTTCGTCGTCTCGATTATAATCTCGTTTATCTTTCCAAAGACGCCTTTTCGCGAAGGTCTGCCGGATGAAGTCATGCCGCTGGTCGCTGCTACCGTGGAAGCCCCGGTTTCGGCGCGTCCGCCGGTGCGCGTACTGCTGCTGGACGTCATGCTCCACGCGGTGGAAGAGTTTTTCTCCGTCGGCAAATTTCTCGTTCTCGGCGCATTCATCGCGGCAAGCATGCAGACGTTTATACCGACTTCGACGCTCCTCCACTTGGGCAGCAGTCCGTTAATGTCTTCGCTGATCATGATTGGACTTGCGTTTGTGATGTCGCTTTGCTCCGAAGCCGATGCGTTTATCGCCTCTTCGTTCCGCAGCACGTTTTCCGTCGGGGCGGTGTCCGCTTTTCTCATCTTTGGTCCGATGATCGACATTAAAAATACATTGATGCTTCTCAGCGCTTTTAAAGGAAAATTTGTCGCCACGCTGATCGCGCTTGTCGCGGCAAGCACTTTGCTTGTATCCCTGGTCATCGGGAGGGTGTTCGGATGATAAGACTTTATATTCTGGCCGGCTTCGCCTTTATGTTCATTCAGCTGCATCTGAACGGCAATTTGAACAAATATATCAATACCCGTTATTCCTATCTTTCGGTTAGCGCCATCATATTGTTATCGGTGTTGTTCGTTTTCGAGTTTATACGCTTATATATGAAAGAAAGGGCCGAAAAAAAGGCGCAAGCGACAGGCGCAAGCGGCATGATCAAGCCCGATGCGAAGCATGCGCACCAGCATGAGCATCATGGCGATGAATCGCTGCATGATCATGCGCACGACGGCCATACACATCACGACCATGAGCGGCACGGCCATGAACATCATGACCATGAACATCATGATCATTTCGGACATTCCCACGGCGAGCCCTCTTCCAAACTCAGGCGAACGTTGGGATATCTCGTGCTTGTTTTTCCGATTGCGACCGGAATCTTTCTTCCGGTACAAACGCTGGACTCCAGCTTCGTCAAAGCCAAAGGCTTTTCGTTTCCGAGCCTGAACGTATCTGCCGACAATCCGGGGTACCATCAGTTTTTAAAACCGGATACGAGTGTCTTTTACGGAAAAGCCGGTTATCAAAAGGTTTCGAAGCAGGAGCTCAGTAAATTTACCGGGCAACAGGATATGATTCTTAATGATCAGAACTTTCTGATGGGTCTCGAGGCGCTTTATAATTACCCAAGTGATTTTATGGGCAAAACGATCGGATACGACGGTTTTGTATATAAAGGAGAGCAAGTCGACGACAATCATTATTTCGTGTTCCGCTTTGGGTTTATCCACTGCGTTGCGGACTCCGGCGTTTTTGGCATGCTGGTCGAATTTCCAAAAGGAACCCAGCTTAAAAACGATGAGTGGATTCACGTAACCGGGACGCTGTCATCCGAGCTGTACCAACCGTTTAAACAGACCGTTCCCATGCTTAAGGTGAAGTCCTGGAAAGACATTACGGCTCCGTCCGACCCTTATGTCTACCGAACCTTTTAAAAAGCTAGTCATATATTAACCTGTACATTTTACGCCGGAAGGCTTCGCGCTGGCTTGCCTTTCGGAAAGGGAGAGAACATCGTTGGAATTTTCATCGAACCACCGCATTCAACTAAGCAGCATACTGCGCAAACCGTTTGTTTTCTTTTCCATCCTGATGGTATTGAAAATGCTGCTCGTCTGGGCCGTCGTTTTCCGGGATAACGGGGGCAGCTTCGGCATGACGATTTTGACGGGTCTTCCGTCGGTCTGGTTCTTGTTCTGCCTGATCGAAAGCTTTGGCCACCGCCGGAAGCTGGGCATCTATCTGCTTCTTGACCTCATCGTCACCGCCGTTTATTTTGCCGTTATTATGTATTACAAATATTTCGGCGTCATCGTTACCTACCATGAGCTTCGCCAGGTAAACCAGGTGTCGGAGGTCAACAGCAGCGTCGTTTCGCTCATGGACCCTTATTATTTGTTCATTTTCAGCGATGTCGTGCTTATGTTCATCCTGATGTTAAGCAGCCGCCGTTTTCGCGCCTGGGGCCGGAGCCTTGCCGTTCGGGAGTACCGCAGCTGGTTTGCGGCCGGACAAGTGCTGGCGCTGGTGGCATGCGCGTTGATCATTTTGCCGTACCGTAACGGAATGAACGAATTCAAGCAAGCGCAGGCTATGGGAATCATCAACTATGAAGCTTATGCGGCGTTCGCCCCTTCCAAAAATGTAAAAATCGATGCCGAATCCATTACGCCCGCGATGGTGGCCGACGCGAAAGGCAGCCAGACGCCGGCGCAGCCTGCTTATTGGGAAGCCGCTAAAGGCAAGAATCTGATCATCATCCAGCTCGAAGCCTTTCAGAACTTCCTGATCAATCTGAAAATCGACGGTAAAGAAATTACGCCGAACATGAACGCGTTGGTTCGAGATCATTTCTATTTCCCGCACTTTTTTCAACAGGTCGGCCAGGGCAATACGGCCGATGCCGAATTCGTCGTAAATACATCCCTTTACGTCCCGTCCAACGGCGCCGCTTCCGAGGTGTATGCGGACAAGGATGTGCCCAGCATGCCGAAAATCTTGGCGGCAAACGGCTATAACACGGCGACGTTCCATACGAACAGTGTGATTTTCTGGAACCGGGATCAGCTGTATAAAGCGCTGGGCTGGGCCAAGTATTACGACGATCAATTTTTCGGCAAAAGCGACCAGGTCGCCTTCGGCTCCTCGGACGAAGTGCTGTACGCCAAAACGGCCGCAGAACTCCAGCGTTTCCAGCAAACCGGCCAGCCGTTTTACGCACAGATCATTTCCATGTCCGGCCATCACCCTTTCCGCATTCCGGAACGGAAGTTCAAAATGGAGCTGCCTGCACGGTATAAAGGAACGCTGGTCGGCGATTATATCCAGTCGCAAAATTACGCGGACTACGCGCTGGGACAGTTTATCAGCGAGTTGAAGCAAAACGGCGTATGGGATAACAGTGTCGTAGTCCTCTATGGCGACCATCAAGGACTGCCGATTTATTCTCTGGACAATGACGAGAAAAAGCTGATGAAAGAAATATACGGGCGCGATTACGCGCTGCCCGATATGATGAACATTCCGCTCGTCATTTCCGTTCCGAATCAAAAAGCGCAAGTCTTCCCGCAGGTGGGCGGACAATCCGACATTTTTCCGACGATGGCGAATCTGCTTGGCGTATCCCTGCGGGATCAGGTGCATTTCGGCGAGGACCTGCTCAATAACACCGTCAATGTCCTGCCGGAACGCTATTACTTGCCGTCAGGCTCCTTTATAACGGAGAAAGGCGCTTTTGTCCCGGGAACGGGTTACGGGGACGGCGTCACTTATCCGCTGGACGGCGGTAAAGTCGGGAAACCTTTGGCGGGCAAAGACGAATACGACCGTGCGCATACGCTGGTCAGCATGTCCGATGAGTTCGTCGCTTCCCTGCCGGAGTGGAACAAAGATAAGTAAAAGAAGGGAAAGCCATGATGAAACGTACTTGGGGGCTGCTCAAAACGCCCCCGATTTTTTATACTTTACTGTTGCTGCTGCTTAAAATGATGCTGCTTCGCCATTTTTTGTTTCATGAGTTATTGTGGGGGCGGCTAGCGGCCGATGCGCTCGCTTTGCTCGCCTTGCTCGGTTTGTTTGAACTGATTTCGCCGGCGAAATGGAAAGGGGCCGTATTTTGGATTTTGAATTTCGTTCTGTCCCTGATCCTGTTTTCTTCCACTGTGTATTACGCGCATTTCGGCTCCGTGCCAACCTATACCGCGCTGCGGGAGCTTCACCAGGTGATGCAGATTCGCTCCAGCGTACAGTCGACTATCGAACCGGATCATTTTCTGTTCTTCGCGGATTTGGTCCTGCTAGGCGTCGTCTGGCTTTTTAGCCGTAAGAAACGAGTTCCTCGCCCGAAAACCGGCATCGTCTGGAAAACCGGCATCGTGATGGTGGCGCTTCTTGGCCTGGTACTGTCCGAGCATTATATCAAGGCAGCCAAAACGATTCCGAACGAAATCGTTCAGGCCGAAAATTTGGGATTTCTCGACTATCAGGTCGCCGCGGCGATGAAAAGCAGCGAAGAAGAGCGCAAAATCAAAAACGGAAATATCCAGGATACGATTGCAAAAATCGACCAGCTGCAAAGCAGCTACGTTTATCAGGACAAAAAGCCTGCTGATGGTGCTCCGGCTTATTTTGGAACCGCTAAGGGGAAAAATCTGATTGTCGTGCAGATGGAAGCTTTTCAGAACTTCCCGCTTCATTTGTCGGTAGGAGGTCAGGAACTGACTCCGGTACTGAACAAGCTCGCCGGCGAAAGTCTGTATTTCCCGCATATTTATCAGCAAATCGGACAAGGCAATACATCGGACGCCGAGTTTATGTCCAATACGTCGGTCTATCCCACCGGAACCATTCCGATGTCCACCGGCTTCGGGGACCGGGCCCTGCCGAGTTTGCCAAGGCTGCTGGAGAAAAACGGATACGAGGCCGACACGTTCCACGTTAACGACGTGACGTTCTGGGATCGGATCAAGCTGTACCCGGCGCTCAACTTTACGCATTATTATGACAAGCCCTTTTACAAAAACGATCATTTCAACGATTTCGGCGCATCCGACGAGGAACTGTACCGCGTCGGCGTTTCCAAAGTTTCGGAGCTCGCCAATCAGGACAAGCCATTCTACGCCCAATTCATCACGGTATCAAGCCACTTTCCGTTCAAGGTGCCAGAAGACCGCAAGCGGATTGAGCTGCCCGCCAATCTGGACGGAAGCCAGCTCGGCGACTATCTGACGGCGCTGAATTACACCGACTATGCAATCGGTTCGCTGATTAACCGGTTAAAGCAACAAGGGCTTTGGGACAATACCGTGCTTGTCCTGTACGGGGACCATTTCGGTCTCCAGCCGGACGACAACGATCCGGATTGGGTCGAATCGCAGCTGGGCATTCCTTATGAACCGCATGTGTCTAGGTTCAACATTCCGCTGATTATCCATCTTCCGGGGAGCGATGAGGGTAAAATCGTCAACCAAGTTGGGGGCCAGCTTGATATCATGCCAACCGTTGCCAATTTGCTTGGCGTTTCTTTAAAGGACGAGAAGTTCACCGCCTTTGGCCATGACCTGCTGAACATCGATCATAATGTGTTCGGTATTCGTTATTACCTGCCGACAGGCTCGTTCTTCAATGACGAGGTACTGTTTATTCCAGGCAAAGGGTTTGACGACGGCACCGCCGTATCGCTCAAAACGCTGAAACCCATTGCCGATATTTCCCCTTACCGCAAGGATTACGACTACGTGCTGAAGCTGATGGGGTTATCCGATGAATACGTACAGCTTCTGCCGAAGCGCGCCCCGTAAAAAGCAAGCAGACTCAACAATACAAGAAGAGCCGCCTCCGTTTACACGGGACTGCTCTTTTTTTTCATTTTCAGTTTACAGCGGGTTAAAACTGTAGAGAATATTCTTCTGTTGATACAGGCTCTTTTTTGCCCTTGTATAATACAAACCCCAGGAATCCAATATGGATAGCGCTTATAACTATATTGAACAAAACAATGTTACGGAATTTTCATCAATGATCCAGTTCCATCTGGATGATGTAACGCCATTCACCGTAAACACTTGTTTGACGGCTAAGGGATCCAGCGTCAAATCCTGCTGCTTTAATAGGCAGCGTTTCGCAAGTAATCACCACATGAATTCAAGGTGGTATGAAAGAGTCTTATTATGAAATCTATGTCGTCATGAGACGTTTGAGCTTTTTAGAGTTGTTTGAATAACGCCCGGTCAAGCTGCTTGTTCGGCAAGCATCGAAGCTGAAAACGCCGCCGTCATGCAGCGCAACGGGCAGCGGTTCGGGCAACCACGGCGGGAGCTTGTGCTTTTGCCGCGCGGGGAGCAGCGAGCGCTGAGCGGAGTCGCCCTCATCCTCTTCCGGGCCCGGCCTCAGCACTAACCGATGGCAACCATCACGAGCGCGATGTCCCGAATGATTTTCTCGAATAGCGCCATAAAAGGGCCTTATTTCACTCCAAACCCGCATTTTCCAGAAAATAGCGACGCAAAAGGGCCCTATTTTCGGCGAAACGTCTAAAACCGGAAAAAAAGGAGCTGCTTTGAAGAAATAAGGCCATAAAACGGCGCTATTCCTTCAGAATGAGGCCTTCCCGTGGAAATAAGGTCCTAAAAGGTCGCTATTTCAAGAAAAAGCGTTTCATCGCAAGTATTGCAAGGCCGGGGCTAAACTGGCTGGCCGGTTGGCTGACGAAAGAAACATTGAAAACCCCGAGGCGTAAAACACCCCGGGGTTCTAGACAGCCTGAACCTCCGCTTACCTGAAGGCTGCTCTTTGTTGAACAATGATGTATCTTAACGTGTACTCCTTCTCCCGCTGATCGGCATAAGTCAACTTTTCCCGAACCGTTCCGGTTTCGAGTACCCGCATTCCGGCAAAACAGCGGATTAACTCTTCCTCCCCAAAAAAATGAGCGAATTTTCCCTCTTGATATTCGAAGGTTCCTTCTTCGAGTTTTTGGCCAAAGCCGTTATGGGAATCCTGATCGGAAAAGCAAGTAAAGTACATCCAGCCTTGCTCTCGCAAGTGACGGGTGCAGTTTTGAATCAACCTTATGCGCTCATGGAGTAAAAAAAGATGCAACAAATCATAGCAATAGATTGCATCATATTTCCGGTTAATGGTGATATCCAAGGCAGAACCTTCGATAAACCGCGACTTTGGATCCCATTGCCTTGCAATTACAATCGCCTCCGGCGATATCTCTATGCCGTCAACCTTAAAAAAAGAGGAGAACGCTTTTGTGTTTCGCCCATATCCCGATCCCGGCACCAAAACGGTTCGAACCGAACGGTTCAAAAAGCAATCAATAGCCCGCTTTACCGTCAGACTGGGTTCTTTTCCCCATATCATGCCTTCATTCGAAAACCTCAAATCCCAATAGTTTTCCATTAATGTCATCCTTAGTGGCTCTGATTTTCCTGAATAAATTCTTTCGTATGATTTTCCAGAAACTTCTCCAGCTGTTCCTCAGGCCACTCATACATCTTCAACAGATAAGAATACGGATCGATTTCGGGTTCGAGCTGCAGGAGCCTTCCAAAAGAAGGTTCGGTTTTAAGGCCTTCGCTTTTCAGCCCAAGAATATAGGCTCTTGCCCTTTCTCCCAGCAAATGCAAAACCCGGTGTTCTACGATCATATGCCTATAGGCGTTTTGCCGCATGGCAGGCAGAGGTTGTCCGAAGACCTGAAATATCCAGCCCTCGAAGATAAATCCGCAAACGATCCGTGTCACACCGTCTACCGTTTTGATTTGACACTCAAAATTCTCCGCGCTCCCGAACTTTTGAACCAGCAGCTCGCGAAAGCCTGCAAAGTCATGCACTTCACAAATCACATCCAGATCGCTTCCCTCTATGTCGATACCGATCGGAACCGTCCCGGCCAAGATGGGATCATAGGGTTTAAGCGTTTCAAGAATTTGCAACCGCAATATCGCATGGTAGGCTGAACGCTGTTTGGAAGTTCCCTGCAGCAAATATTCGATATTCAAATAATCCTCGAAAAATAGCGGCATGCTGACTCCTTCCATGATTTTGAATTACAGCTTATAGTGATAAAAATACTGCAATCCGATCGGCCCGCTTCTGGTGAGCCCGCGGTCTTCAAAACCGGCTTTGGCGTACATTTGCTGAGCGGGAACGTTACGTCGATTAACGAGCAGGACGATTTCATCGGCATCCGGAAAATGGGTTTTAACGAAGTCCGGCAGCCGTTCCATCGCTTTTCTACCGTAACCTTTCCTTTGGGATCGAAAATCGATAGATAACGCCCGCAGCAAAATGGCCCACGGGTTGCTGACCGCCTCGGTCAAATCCGAATGCAGATGCAGCACGAAAAATCCAACCGCGTTCCCTTCAGCTGCGTCCAGAATAACAACGGGATGCCGGTCGGCATCCCGGATGGATAATTCCAGCACTTCCGAAGGCAAGGCGGTAAAACCCATTTGATCCACAGGAAGCTCGAAACGGTGCAGATCATCAAAAAATTCATCCTGATAAAAGCTCAACCGAATTCCCGAATTCAAATGGATCGGCACCCCTTTCACAATGAAGACTTTATGATTCCCCGGACTCGATTTCTTTTCGCAAATAGGCTTCATTCAGCCCTTTTTTGAAAAATCCCAGCTTCTCTTCTTTCAACCCTTGAACCCGGTCGATGATTTGCCCCAGATGATATCCCGTATGTTCGACCAAATGATACAACTCGTGAACTTGTTCTTCGTTTAAGTCACGCTCATGGTTAATGTATCGATGCATAATTTCTTTCCATTCCGTCAACTGCCGATCAAATAGATCAATTACTTCGTTTGGGGACAGATTGTGACTGTCGGGAAAATAATTCTCGAATCCCTGCTTCAATTGATCGCTTTGCCCCGTCAACCTTAAGCAGTTTCTCGCGATATGCTCGCATACGTGAAGCGCAATTCCGCCCACGGTATTTCCTTTGGAATAGGGCTCCCTCCACAACTCTTCCTTGGACAGTTTTCCGAGCGAATCCTTCAGTTTTACAAAATAGAGGTCGTACATCCGATGCAAAGAAATTTTCAGGAAAATATCCGTAAATTCCCGATTGTTCATAGATTCCGCATCCTTTTCTATCTCGCTTCTTTCAGAAGCAAAATGTTAATTTCTCCCGGCTCGGGATATTTTATCAACATCTAACTCCATAAACGAATGGATGTCAAGAAAAGTTTCCTCACGGTTTTCCAATAAGATGAATCCGATGCCACAGCATAAACGTTAATAGGGTCCACAATTTGCGGCTCACATCGTGTTTGCCCTGTTTATGCAATTCTAAAAGCCGTAAAACCTGCGCTTTATTCAACCACTGATCGGTCTCTGCAGTAAGTATCTCCTGCTTTGCCCATTCGTACCATTCATTTCTCAGCCACACTCGAATCGGAACCGGGAAACCCAATTTTTTTCTGCCTTGCACATCGTCCGGCACAATGTCTCTCAGAGCTTCCCGGAGGAGCACTTTTGTCGCTTTTGGGGTTACTTTGTAAATATCCGGGATTTGCGCGGCGAAATTAAACACTTCCAAATCGACGAACGGAACGCGCAGTTCCAGCGAATGGGCCATGGACATTTTATCCGCTTTGGCAAGGATGTTTCCGCGCAGCCAGGTGTGGATGTCGATATATTGCATTTGCGTTACCGGATCGTAGCTTCCGATTCTTTCGTAGAGCGGAGCAGTGACGAAATTCGTCGGGGAAAAGTTTCCGGTACTCAGGTATTCCGGGGACAATAAGCCCTGTTTCTCTGAATCCACAAAAATTTTGGCATTCCCGAAATAACGCTCCTCCAGCGGCTGCGAGCCGCGTTCCAAAAAGCTCTTTCCCCGCATGCCATCCGGCAGCAGATGTGCGCCATACCCGATCATTTGCTTCAGCCTCTTGGGCATACCGTTGAAAGAACGAAGGGAATGTGGTTCATGATAAATGTTGTATCCGCCAAAAAACTCATCCGCGCCTTCTCCGGAAAACACCATCTTCACATGTTGGCTGGCAAGCTCCGAAACAAAATAAAGCCCCACGGCCGATGGATCCGCGACCGGTTCGTCCATGTGCCAAATGATCCTCGGCAGAGCATCCATATACTTTTTTCCGTCAACCAGCACTTCATAATGCTCTGTTCCCAAAAAGCGGGCGGTTTTACGGGCATTTTCCGTTTCGCTGTATCCGGGAACGTCAAACCCTACGGAAAAGGTTTTCGTCGGCTCCAAATGATGCAGCAACGCGGCTAGACCGCTGGAATCAAGACCTCCGGATAAAAAAGCCCCCCGTTCCGTATCCGAATTGCGATGAAGGCGAACGGAATTCTCGATAGTCGCACGCGCTTGCTCAACCAAATCGGAGAATGATTTACGCCCATCCGGATTAAATCGGATTTCATGATACGGAGAGATTTTTATACCGTTTAAGGTTATCGTCATGGAACATCCGGCTGAAAGCTTTTGTATCCCTTTGAACATTGAGTCCGGCTCAGGCACGTATTGAAACGTCAGATAATGATATAACGCCCGTTCATTCACTTCCCTGCCGATCCGGCCCGAAGCGAGAAGCGCTTTGATTTCCGAGGCGAGCATGATTCCTTCCCCGGTTTCGCAATAATATAAGGGCTTGATGCCAAAATGGTCCCGGGCCGCAAACAGCATTTGTTTCTTTCGGTCCCAGATCGCGAAGGCGAACATTCCCCGCAAAAATTCCGGGCAAGCCGTACCCGTCTCTTCATATAAACGCAGCAGCACTTCGGTATCCGATCGGGTATGAAACTTATGGCCTTTTCCGGTTAGCCATGATTTAAGCTCTTCGTAGTTATAGATTTCGCCGTTAAACACCAGCCAGATATCCTCTTCCTCATTCCCGAACGGCTGAGCGCCTTTCTCGATATCCAGCATGCTCAGACGCCGGAAACCAAGGCCAATATGTCCATTCACATAATATTTTTCATCGTCGGGCCCGCGGTGTGCTATGGTTTCGGTCATTCTGGCCAGCATGGCCGTATCCTCGGGAGATTGATTTTTATTTAATAGAGCTACGAATCCGCACATATGATTTACCTCCGAAAGCCTGTCGTAAGTTGATTTGTAGTTGTCCCGTTTTTTGAGAATTCTATTCAGGTCACTCACTAATTAACTTACTAAGACCCCATCAAGATGAAATGGAGGTGATGTCAAGAAAAAATAAAGATTTCCGCATCAAAAAGCCGTTTTCATCGTACGGACATATTCCGGGATGAAGACGGCTGTTGATTGAGCGATTTGAAAAGTTTTTCAGAGGCCGGATGACGCCTCCAGCAGAAAATAAAATACGACGCCGTCTTCCGTATTGGCTGCGCCAAATTCCGCTCCGTGAAGCTCAAGAATTTTTTTGGATATGGCCAGACCCAGACCGGTACCTCCCCGGGCCCGTTCACGGGATTTATCTCCGCGGTAAAAGCGGTCCCACACTTTTTCGAGCTGCTCGGTCGGAATATAGGCCCCCTTGTTCTCGACGCTGACCAGTATCCGCTCTCCCATCAACATCGTAGATACGATAATTTCTCCTCCAAGCGGCGTGTAACGAATAGCGTTGGTCAAGAAATTGGTAACCACCTGCTCAATCCGATTGGGATTCGCTTTAACCTGGGCCTGGATCAACTGTAAACGGAGATTCAATCTCTTTTGGGTTATATCCGCCGCCAAAATCCCGCATACCTCTTCAATCACCTTACCGATGCATACGTTCTCCAAGGCTAAATCATAGGTACCCGATTCGTATTTCGCCAGTTCAAGCATATCTACGATCAGCAGATCCATTTTGTTCACTTCGTTATCGAGTGCTTCAAAATAATGATCCCTTTTCTGAACGGCTACTCCGTCTCTGAGAATCGCAATACAGCTCTTCATCACGCTAAGCGGCGTTTTCAGTTCGTGCGACACGCCCGAAATAAATTCTTTCCGCGTTCGCTCAAGCTGCTTTTCCTTTTCGATGTCTTGTTCAAGCTTCGTAATATGTTGGTGCAGCGTTATGGACAGCGAATTGATGCTTCGTGACAAATCACCGATTTCATCCTTCTTCGTGACCGGAAGAACCGCGGAGAAATCCATGCCGGACAGCTTCCGGGCCGCCTGATTGATCCGAAGCAGCGGCCGGGCGATGGAGATGGAATAGTAAAACGACGCAAGTAAAATGAGCGCCATAACCAATGCTACAATATATCCGTAATAATTTTTGATGACCTGAACGGCTTCGTCTACAGGCTGTAGGGAGGTCATCGCAAAAAGGTAATTTACGGCTCCATTTTCGCCGACGGTCGGTTCAATAAATATTTTGTAGCGGATATTGTTCTCGATATAATCTTCCGACTGCGCACCGATTTTCGCGGGCTGGTCCGCGTTCAGCAGTTGACTTTGGAAGGTGTTGATCTGCTTCAGGAATAAGCCATTTGAAAAAATGCCGGCACTGATATCACTGTCCGAAGGAATATGAACTTTGGTGATGAGACCTTCGACAAACTTCCCCGACTTCGCGTTGTTTAAATCCACTTTAGTCTTCGGATTTCTCGTAAATGCACTTTTCGTATCCTCCGTAAAATTCCCTGCCCCTAAGTTATTTGAACCTGCTGTACTTTTAGAGATCCCCTTCGTACTTTGCAGCAATTTATCGTTTGCAAACTGGAGGGTACCGTCCATCGGAGATATGAAAAAAAGAGGAATAAAGAAGGTTCCTTTGTCGAACCCCCGAAAAATAACGAATTTTTGTTGTTGGAGGACTTGCACATTGGCCGGAGCTTCTTCCAAGCTCATCAAATTATATAAAGGCACGACATAGGTTTTCTTTTGCTCCTTCACCTCAACGCTGAAATCTTTGGCGTTCAACAGATTGCCGGACGCATCCAGCGCCGTAACCCAGGAGCCGTGATTTTGGAAAAAATCCTGTTCCATCTTCTGCAGGGTCTCCCCGCTGCCGCCGCTTTGGCGGTATTCTTTCTCGTAAGACACCAACACTGTTTTGATGTCATTGACCTTCTGGTTCATGTAGAACTCTTTAAAGAAAAATGTCTGCCCAACATAAATCAAAGCCAGGATAAGCGTGCATAACAGCGTCGTGAAGAAAAACAATTTCAGCACGATTCTCATGGACAAGCCTCAAATTTGTATCCTACCCGGAATATGGTTACAATCAAGCCTGCTTTGCCGCCCAACTTGGTGCGCAAATTGCGGATATGGGTATTGATGGTACGGTCATCCCCTTCGTATTCATAGCCCCAAATTTTCCGAATCATTTGCTCTCTGGAAATGACGATTCCTTGATTTTGCATCAAATAGGCGAGAATTTCGAACTCGGTGCGGGTTAAGACAACAAGCGATCCGCCAACCGAAACCGAACGAGACGGAAAATCGATTCGGATGCCTTGAAATTCCAAGGTCTGGCCGGGCTCGTTAAATTTGCTCGCATGCTGCACATGAGCATGGCTATCCAGCAAGCGTTTGACTCTGGCCATCAAAATCGGCGGACTGTACGGTTTGGTCACATAATCATCGGCGCCCAACTCGAAGCCAAGGAGCGTATCGTCCTCATCAACACGAGCTGTCAGCATGATAATGGGAACGTCGGAGTTTTTTCGAATCCTTTTGCACACCGACCAACCGTCAAGCTGCGGCAGCATAATATCAAGGACAATCAGGTCGATTTCTTGTTCAATGAATATTTCCAGCGCTTCAACTCCATTTTGGGCCTCCTGTACGCGATACCCCTCATTTTGAAAATAGTCCTTGACGATCTCCCTAAGAATAGGCTCATCTTCAACGACCAGAATATTCTTATTCTTCATCTTCAGCCTACTCCCTAATGAATTAGTCGTCCCCGATAAATCAGCTTGTCCGGTTCTTTCATTAGGAGCAACGAATTTCGCTACTGGCCGCAATATCTCCGTCAGGCTTAACCGAATAGGCCTTTAATCGGGGAATACATAAAATAAACGATACTGACAGCCCTATTGACTACAACTAAAAAAATGGATTTCATTCCTTCATTTTCATTTTTTGCAAGATATCCAAAAAACGCTCTTTGGTTTTCACGTCCTTGTCATTGTTGGAGAAATCAAAGATATAAATGACCTTCTTCTCTTCTGCCGGAATCACGGCGTAGTATACATGATGCGTTCCCGTTAACCCCGATGCGGCAGAGCCGTTATCGGCATCAAGCGTAATCAGCCTGCCGTTACCTATCGGAAGATCGATTTCTTCCTCTTGCAGGATCGAACTATGGTTCGGCTTGATTTGAGCAAATTCAAAGTCACTTGCAAAAGGGTACGAAGTCACTCCTCCTTTTACCGCGCCTTGGTCATCGACAAACCCGAAATTTACCGGATCCGCCATGCTTAACTTCTATCCCTCCGGCAATTCAATGTCTACCGAAGTTAATCCGACATCGGGATATTCGTCAGGTTTGACTGAAGAAGCTGCATTTTTATAGCTTGCGATGGTATTCGAATCCGTTTCGATCAAGTCTCCCGCCTGATTCGCAAACTGACAAATAACCAGAAATAAAGCGCAGATAACGGAATAGATAACCTTCACCGTTTACACCTTCTATCCTTGAGTGTGGGACCTTCGATTCAAACTCTATTTTTCTCTAAAACATAATACTCTTTCCGGATATCATGGGATTCTCGAATTTCGATAATTTGAAATCCGCATTTATGCACGTAGAAATAATGGTTTCTCTTGGAGTAGCCGGGTGTCGTGGTTGCCCATTTGCGGGTGTCGGGGTACTTATTTTCGATAAATTTCCAGATTTCGATACCGATTCCCTGATGATGCAGTTCAGGATCCACAAACAAAATTTCGAGAAAATTCTCATGATGATCCTGGAAGGAGACGATGGCGGCACCAACCGTTTTTTCATGAAGCCGCACTTTAAAAGAATGACACGACGGAGAAAAGGCCCATTTTCTTATGTATTCACCCGTATCGTAACCGTCCGGCCCCCCCTTTTCGTCCCCGAGAAAATCTCTCGTATCCTGATCAAACGCTCTGGTCATAATCTCCGTAAGAGGTTCAACGTCTTCTTCCCTGATTGGCATAAATTCCAACTGCCCCTGCGACATAACATTGTCTCCTTTATGTATCAGTTCTTTCACCTAAATATAGGGATTAACGCAAAAAAAAGCTCTACAAAATTGTAATCTGCTTGGCGGAATTCAACCGATCGAAAATCCCGGTCTTGGATCATTTGCGATCAAAGACCGGGCCCCTAACGGATCCTGATCCATTCCTGCAAGATTCATTAAACGTCTGCGGGTTTACTGCTGCGGGATAAACGGTATCCACCCGCTTTTCGGATGAGCTCGCGTTGTTTTTCGCCTATGCTTACTTGGACTGATCGAGCATGTTCCTCGATGGAGAGCTTTAGTCCGGCAATTTGTCTTCGTTCCGAGCCGCCGAGGACCATGTCTCCGCTTATCCCAAGCACAAGCTCCTTCGTTGCGATATCGAAAGCGAACCGGGAAGCGGCATCTCCGGCAGGTCCGTTATAACTGTATATGACATCCGCATCCGCGAAATCCGACGTATTTGCGGCTAATTCGGAGTCCGCCTTTACAAGCAAAATGACCTCATCGGCAGCCGCTTTTACGGACTTTAGACATCTTTTTAGCGTTTCTGCATCGGTTTCTTCCCGGGCGTTCACACATATGCTGATTGTGGCCGCAGGCCGATAAATCAGCCGATGAATATCGTCCTTCCATTTGCCGACCGCCTTTTGGCGGTTTTTGTGCAGCAGACTGGCTAAACTGGCGGATTCCAGTTGGTTCATGGTCGCATGACCGATATGATGAACAAAGGAATCCTGCGCGATAAACAGCTTATATCCTTTTCGAATCACGCGCAGACAAAGATCGTCGTCCTCGTAGTTTCCGAGCCCATACACTTCGTCAAAATATCCCGCTTCTTCAAGAACGAAGCGCTTTGCCAGCAAACAAAACCCAACCAGCCGCCGAACCTCGGTCACTTTGCCGGCATGACGCCGTTTGTGCTCCGCCGCAAAAACCTCCATTCCTGCCATTTCGGTATAAGTTACGGGAATTTGCTGGTGACCGCTGGAATAATTGGTCAAGGGACCGGTCATTCCAATATCCTCGTTGCTGTAGAGCGCCCTAAGCATTGGGCCAAGCCATCCTTCGGGCACAACCGTATCATTGTTGAGAAAAAGAATATTTTCCCCCGAGGACAGTTCAATCCCCTGATTGCAGCCTTTGGCAAAACCTAAGTTTTGCCCGTTTTCAAGGAGAACAATATCATGCTGCGAACGAAGGTAAGCAAGCGTCTCTTCGGAAGAACCGTTATCGATAATGATGAGTTCATAATCTTCCGGCGTGTGAAGCCGGATACTTTCCAGACAGTCTCTGGTCATCTCGAGCTGATTTCGCGTCAAAATAACGATACTTGTTTTCATCTGCACCCGCCTCCCTTCATTGACCGTTATGAATTGGGTTGAATTCGACGTATTGAGGCCCAAGCAGGCCTTTGAAATAACTGCGGTTATACAGCATGCTGGGATGAGTGGCGTTATAGTGGAGGGCCAGTTCGTTATGGTAGTTTGCCCTTTGGGGTTCACCCTTCCGGTCATAACAGAGCGCGAGCTGCAGATGAGGCATCCAGGTTGAAGCAGCCGTATTGCGGATTCCCATGGAATCAGCGGGGACCGGCAGTAGAATCGCTTGCTCATACCAGTAGATAGCCAGGTCATGCTGGTTCTTTTTGAAGAAGAAAAGACCCATGCGGTAGCAAAATTCGGCTCTCGGTTTGTCGTACTTTAAGGTCCTGCACATGGATTCCAGCACTTCTTCCTCCATGCCCATCTGGTCGTAGCAATCCGCTAGCTTCAAGCAGGCTTGAAAGTTGTCTTCGATCCAGCCCTGTCCCGTAGCCAAAAACTTGTCGTAATACTTGACGGATTCCTCGAAGAAACCGTGATCTTTCAATTCGTTAGCATAGTAGTAGAGATCCCGCGGGGTAAATTCCTCCCCCTGTTCGGCCCGCTTGCGGTAAATCCGCAGATTTCGGTCGGTGTACACTTTATTTTTTCGATGCGTGATACAAACATCGCCGGTATATGCCTGGCCCCATACAGCCAGATATTCATGTACGGGACCGATCCACCGGAAATGGCAGTCCCTCCGTACAAGACGGTTGCGCCGCAACGTAAAAATTGCGTTGCCTTCGTTGTCGAAAGCCAGATTATAAGGCATAGTTACCGTGAGGTAATGAGCCGGCAGAATCGTTTTGAGCTGCTTAAATCTCGCCTGGTCTTCTTCAAGAAGGATGTCATCCGCATCCATCCAAAAAATATAATCTTTCGTAGCCTTGCTAAAAGAGTAATTCCGGGCGGCGGAAAAATCGTCAATCCATTCGAAGTCATAAACGACGGCTCCCATGGATTCGGCAATTTCTTTCGTCCGGTCGGTTGACCCCGTGTCCACGATGACC
This sequence comes from Paenibacillus terrisolis, assembly GCF_056171975.1. Classification (NCBI taxonomy): domain Bacteria; kingdom Bacillati; phylum Bacillota; class Bacilli; order Caryophanales; family Paenibacillaceae; genus Paenibacillus; species Paenibacillus terrisolis. The sequence continues at coordinate 152,210 of NZ_JBKFGG010000002.1, forward strand.
ATCTCGTCCGCAATATCCTTCACTGAAGAAAGACACCGCTCCAGGCTTTCTTCCTCATTTCGTACGATCATGCATAAGCTGATTGTAATCATGTCGGCCTCCTATTCTCTCGTCTTCTTGATAGAGTATGCGAGATGCTTTCGGACGGCATACGCGATCGCGCAAAGCTTCCAAGATCTCGCAAATAAAAGACTGCCGGCGGAAAGCTAGGCCGGCAGTCAAGTGAGAATATTTCAGCAACTGCATCAATCACTAATAGGTTAGGAAATGCTGACTCCGGCACTTGCATAACCGGAAACCGTATTGATTAAGGACACTCCGGTAGCCGTTATCGAGTAAACCATCAAGAGCCGGGTTTCGGCTGTTACAGGGATCGACAAACCCGTCGTAATGCCGCTGCTGAACGTACCAATGGCCAACACACCCGTTAACGCCGGTGCCAAAGTTACCAAAGTTCCGGCAACCGGAGTAAACGTATTATCCGGTGTGGTCGACGAATACAATTGAGCCGTAATCGTGACCGTTGTTCCGGCAAGAGCCAACGCAACCGTTGTGCTGAAATATGCAGCTACCGATGTAATCGTCCCGTCGCGGGATACCGAAAACGCTTCGTTGATTCCAATGCCGGGACCGCCGGTCAGGTCAATCGTTGCCCCAAGAATCGTAGTGCCTGCCGCACTGGTACCAAATCCGACAAAGGCCGGAAGACCCGCTAATCCCCCCGCGATCGAGGTCATATCTACCGGCGTACCGGATGCAAAAGGAATAATGGCACCGGCACCGGGCGCTCCGGTATCGCCTGTTGCACCTGTGGCTCCCGTGTCACCTGTCGCTCCCGTAGCTCCCGTGTCACCTGTGGCTCCTGTTGCTCCCGTTGCGCCTGTGGCGCCCGTTGCGCCTGTGGCTCCGGTGTCGCCCGTCACGCCCGTCGCGCCCGTGGCCCCAGTGTCACCCGTCGCTCCTGTTGCGCCTGTAGCGCCCGTGGCACCTGTCGCTCCCGTAGCTCCCGTAGCTCCCGTAGCTCCCGTGTCGCCTGTGGCTCCTGTTGCGCCTGTGGCTCCGGTGTCGCCCGTCACGCCCGTCGCGCCCGTGGCCCCAGTGTCACCCGTCGCTCCTGTTGCGCCTGTGGCTCCGGTGTCACCTGTTGCTCCTGTTGCGCCTGTAGCTCCCGTGTCACCTGTCGCTCCCGTGTCACCTGTCGCTCCCGTCGCTCCCGTTGCGCCCGTGGCCCCGGTGTCACCCGTCGCTCCTGTGGCTCCCGTGGCCCCGGTGTCACCTGTGGCTCCCGTAGCTCCCGTAGCTCCCGTGTCACCTGTTGCTCCCGTTGCGCCTGTGGCTCCGGTGTCGCCCGTCACGCCCGTCGCGCCCGTGGCCCCAGTGTCACCCGTCGCTCCTGTTGCGCCTGTGGCTCCGGTGTCACCTGTTGCTCCCGTTGCTCCCGTGGCCCCGGTGTCACCTGTGGCTCCCGTAGCTCCCGTAGCTCCCGTGTCACCTGTTGCTCCCGTTGCGCCTGTGGCTCCGGTGTCGCCCGTCACGCCCGTCGCGCCCGTGGCCCCAGTGTCACCCGTCGCTCCTGTTGCGCCTGTGGCTCCGGTGTCACCCGTTGCTCCCGTTGCTCCCGTGGCCCCGGTGTCACCTGTGGCTCCCGTGTCACCTGTCGCTCCCGTAGCTCCCGTGTCACCTGTTGCTCCTGTTGCTCCCGTTGCTCCTGTTGCTCCCGTTGCGCCTGTGGCTCCGGTGTCGCCCGTCACGCCCGTTGCGCCTGTGGCCCCGGTGTCACCTGTCGCTCCTGTTGCGCCTGTAGCTCCCGTGTCACCTGTGGCCCCGGTGTCACCCGTCGCTCCTGTTGCGCCTGTGGCTCCGGTGTCACCCGTCGCTCCTGTGGCTCCCGTGGCTCCAGTGTCACCCGTCGCTCCTGTGGCTCCCGTGGCTCCAGTGTCACCCGTCGCTCCTGTGGCTCCCGTCACGCCCGTTGCGCCCGTGGCCCCGGTGTCACCTGTCGCTCCTGTTGCGCCCGTGGCCCCGGTGTCACCTGTCGCTCCTGTTGCACCTGTGTCACCTGTGGCTCCTGTCGCTCCCGTTGCGCCCGTTGCTCCGGTGTCGCCCGTCACGCCCGTTGCGCCCGTGGCCCCGGTGTCGCCCGTCACGCCCGTCGCGCCCGTGACCCCGGTGTCACCCGTCGCTCCTGTGGCTCCCGTGACTCCGGTGTCACCCGTCGCTCCTGTTGCGCCCGTGGCCCCGGTGTCACCCGTCGCGCCCGTAGTACCTGTCGCACCTGTCGTGCCTGTTGCTCCGGTAGGACCGGTGGCTCCTCCGCCACCAGATAACGTCAGCGATACGTCATCCACCAAAAGATCCGTCGTTCCGGCTTGCGGAAGATTATTGATCAAAAGAAACGCTTGCGTCGTTCC